>JBDTNT010000034.1:0-16933 GCA_039933615.1 Flavobacterium sp.
AATGTAGAATCTAAAAAAATCCGTTTTTGTCAGCGTCTTCGTGACAACGAATCGATAAAATCCGCGTCAAAATATATTATTTTTTTAATTACACCCCACGGGTTAAGTATAAAGTCAAATAATAATAAAATAATAAAGGCTGTCTAAAAATAGACAGCCTTTAAAAACTAATTAAAATAAAAAATAAAAAAATCGATAAGAATATTGTCAACCATTCTCTTGGGGGGGATTTGGTTTCGAATGATTCTTATTTTGCTTTCATCAGTACTTGTACACTATTGGATTTTTTTAAAGCATTTACCGTAAATTCTTTTAAATCTTTTGGTGTAATAGTATTCAAAGTACTTTTAAGAAGTTCTGTATCAAGAGGTGCTTCGTCATTACGCATGAAAGAAGTCAGTGCGTTCAGCCAATAGCTGTTTTCTTTAATTTGCTCTTGGTAATTCTTGATTATAGATTGTTTGATGTCTTCTAACATATTGGCTGGAATACTTTCATTTTGAACTCTCAAAAGTTCAGCATGTACAATTTTTACCAATGCATCTGTTTTGTCAGGATTACAGTCAAAGTTAATTTCTAAGGAGAATAATGGAGCAGGGGACTGTGACAAACTGGTAGAAACCTGTACGCCGTAACTGCCTCCTTCTTCCTCACGAATGGTTTCCAGATAGCGTTTTGTGAGCCATTCTGATACCATATAACTCAGGATTTTATTCTTTTTATTGAAGGTAACCTCTTTATTTTCTAAATGGAGATAAACGGTCGTTTTTGGCGTATCCATAGTGCGGATAATCGTTTTTTCTGTCTTCCCTTCCTTCATGTAAATTTTATGATCTACATATTTTTCTGTTTTTTCATTTGATGGAATACTTCCTAAATACGTATTAATAAGTGTAATGTCTGTGTCTGAAATATTTCCTACGAATAAAAAAGTAAAATCGCCGGCATTAGAAAAACGCTCTGCATAGATTTTTTTAGCTTTAGAAAGATCAAGGGCATTAATAAAATCCTGTGTCAACAACCAATTACGTTTGTTGTAATTACTGTTTAAAAGCGAAATAGTATCACCCAAAACTTTTTCGTTATTGTTTTGGGCATTGTTTAATTTGTTCTGATATTGTTCTTTTATCTTATCGAAAGTACTGGCGTCAAATCTTGGATGCTGAAAATAAAGATAGGTAAGCTGCAATAAAGTCGTAAGCGATTCTTTGTTGCTGTTTCCGTTAAAACCTTCGTATAAGCCACCAATATAAGGATTTACGCTAACCGTTTTTCCATTGATTTTCTTTTTTAAATCGGTAAATTTATAATCACCCAATCCAGAATAAGAAGCAACAGCACTGGTAATCTGAGCCGATGGTAAATCCTGCCAGTCCACCAAAGAACTTCCTCCCGCGCTGTAAGCCGAAAACAAAATTTGATCCTTACTTAATGTCGTTGGATAGATAATAACTTTAGCGCCGTTTGCGAGCGTGTATTGTTTCGCATCTGCGAATGGTTTGATGACGCTCGTTTTTACAATTGCTTTTTCCGTCAGTTTATCGGTTACCAGGGAAGCTGTTAATTCTTCTTCTTTGTAAGGATCTAATTTGGTATTTGATATTGTTTTTATCGCATTCCAATATTCATTGGCTTCAGGGAATTTGGTTGCAGCATCTTCTGGTGCCGAAACAGATAACACTAGGTTTTCCTGTGGTTTTAAAGCTCTAAAAGCAGTGTTTATTTCTTCTAAAGTTACTTTATTTAGAAAATCATTAATCCAGTTGTGTTCTTCTTCAACCGTCATTACCGGATTGGCTTCTAAGAAATAAAGCTGCAATTGTTCTGCCCAATAGGCATTTCCAATTTTATCCTTATTAGCCAGACGATTGTCATAACTGCTTCGCATTTTGGCTTTTACACGGTCTAATTCCTGTTGTGTAAATCCGTTTTGCAGCGCTCTTTCAAATTCTCTGTAAGCTTCTGAAAAAGCTTGGAGAAATTTCCCTTTTTTAGGAGTAATATGCAATGAAAATTTACTGTCTAATCTCGAGAGATTATCGTTTCCAACACCAAAAGACAAACCAGCAGTTTCGTTATTAATAATGTATTCCCCAAAACGGGTATTCATCATCTGCAGGGCTAAACTTTCGTCCATGCTTTTCTTTAGTTCTGTACCATCCTGAATTAAAGGTTTTGGTTTTGCATACGAAAGTGAAATACCGGAATTTTGCAATTCCTTATCGGTGGCCAGTACATAACGGTTTTCTTTCTGAACGGGAATTTTTTCGTATTCTCTTTGCGTAATTTTCTTTGGAGCTGGTATCGCACCGAAAATCTCTTTAACCCTTTTTTCGATTAAAGCAACGTCAATATCACCAACAATTATGACGGCCTGATTTTGCGGCTGATACCATTTTTTATAATAATCCCGTAATACCTGGTATTTGAAATTATTGATCACATTTAAGTCTCCAATCACATTTCGTTTGGCATATTTAGAGCCTTCAAATACCGTTTTGTCGATTTTTTCTCCAACTCTGTAATCTGCATTTCTTCTGGTACGCCATTCTTCACGAATTACGCCTCTTTCGGCTTCGATTTCAGAATCGGTAAGAAGTAAAGATCCCGACCAATCGTGCAAAACATACATGCAGGAGTCTAATAAACTACGATTATTAGCCGGTACATTACTCAGGTTGTAAACGGTTTCGTCGTATGCGGTGTACGCATTGATGTCTTTCCCAAAAGAAACACCCTGCTTTTCAAGCATGTTTATAATTCCTTTTCCTTTAAAATGTTCGGTGCCGTTAAAAGCCATGTGCTCCAGAAAATGCGCTAGTCCGTCCTGATCGTCATTTTCCAGTATTGCACCAACATTTTGCACAAAATAGAAATCGGCTCTGTCTTTGGGCCATTCGTTATGCATTATAAAATATTGCATTCCGTTGGCGAGTGTTCCGTGTGCCACTGTTTTTGGCAGCGGAAATGTAGTTTTAAATTGACCTGCAGCACTATTTACCGCTCCAACAAAAAGTGTCGCAGCAAGTACTGTTTTTAGGATTGTATTCATTTAGTATATTTTTTTTGCTTAAGTTTTTTAGGTTATTGATCTTAATGGGATAGTTTTTTGTTACGTTTAAAAAAGCGTTTTACTTTTGACAAAACACAGTGCCATGCGAAATAAAGCAGCAGATGAAAAACTTTTCTAAAACGATGTTGCTTTGTCCCTTTGAATCCATATCCCTTTATCCCCGTTTTTTAATCAATCCAGGATTCTTTTGAGTTTTCTTTTAAATAATGATCAAAGAAAATCTGCATTTTTTGTGTCCAGTCTTTTTGATTGGCAGGTTTATCAAGCGTATGACTTTCGTTTTTATAATTAATAAGCCAGGCCTGTTTTCCTTCTCTTCTTAAAGCAAAAAACAATCCGATGCCCTGATCAAAAGAAACAGCTCCATCATGATCATTATGAAAAATAAGCGTTGGAGTTGTAACTTTGTCGGCACTGAAAACAGGAGAGTTCTCGATGTATTCTTTTGGATATTGATATAACGATCCTTTCATGCGGTATTGATCTGCCTCATATTTGAACATGTTAGAAATACCGTTTCCTCTAAAAGCCAAATAATTTGAAGTGAAATTACTCACGCCTGAACCTACAATTGCACAGGTGAAAATATATGTTTTCGTTAATAAAAACGAAGTCTCGTAACCACCAAAACTATGTCCCTGAATTCCTATTTTTCCTTTTTCGGTAATCTTCTGATCCATTAAATAATCTACGCCGCTCATAACCGCATTGTAAGCACTCATTCCCGGACTGTTGTACGTATATTTTACGTCAGGCTGAAAAACCAGATAACCTTTACTGGTATAAGTTGGGATATTAATGTTGGATGTACTTAATTCCGGCATCAGATATTGATTCATTTCGTGCGTATGTTTTTCGTAAAAATGTACGATAACAGGATACGTTTTAGAAGCATCGTAATTTTCGGGAACATATAGAATTCCTTCGTTTTGGGAACCATCATAATTTTTCCAACGAAGCAGTTTGGCACTTAACCATTTATACTCTGCCTGCTGCGGATTAATTGTGGTTAATCTTTTCTGTGTTTTAAAGTTCTCGTTTCCCCACCATAAATCTGGAAAATCTACAGCACTTTCTTTGGTAAAAAGATAACTTTTCTGATTGCCTGAAACGGCTTGTATCTGGATATCATGATTGGGGTCATTTGCCAATACACTAATTTTGCCATTCTTTAAACTATAAACACCTTCCGTCTTTGTTTTGGTATTAAAACCTCTAAAAATCAAGTTAGCTGGAGTGATATTTCCACTATATTCAGATCCTTGTAAGCGTAATACTGTATTGTTTTTTCTGCCAAATCCCTGTGTTAAAGAATAGGGTTTTGCTGTTCCTGTAAGATCTATAACCCAAAGATCGTATTGATCGTAAACTACAACACTATTGCCGTTGTTGAGCCAGCCGGCGATTCCGTAAGCAATATGTACATTGCCCATATCTTTTTCAAGATCGGCAGGAGTATACGGCAATTGATTCGAAATGGTTTTAAATGCATCAGAAGTTCCGTCTGCTTTATACGACTGCCACACTTCTTGTTTGTCGTCGTATAAAACGGCGTAAGTTCCGTCTAAGTTCCAATACGGACTTGAATTAACACCTTCTTTTATTAGTTTTTCTTTTCCGGTGGCAATATCAATTACATATAAATCATTTCTTTCGTTAAAAGTCCAGTCTACTTCTACGGTGTATTTGTCATTTTTCAATTTAAACTGCTTCGTATAATTTATAGCATCTGGGTGAATTAACGCACTATAATGATTGTCTGTGATTTTAATGCATTTCTTTTCTTTTAAATCGTAAACATATTTAGGCTCTTTGTCTGTTGGTTTTTCGCTGCGGATTTTTGCCAGTCTGCGTTCCATTGTTCCTTCATTCCATTTCCAGATATCGATATCCGTTTTTTTAATTCGGTGATCTGGATATTGTTTAGAAGTTGATTGGATTTCTAAATAAATAAAACGGGAATTTTCAGTGAATGGATAAGCTGTTCTTGAAAAAGCATAAGCCGTATCTTCCCATTGAATGGTATTAAAATCTAATACTTCTTTTTGTGTATTGGTTTTTAAATTGAAATAATGAAGTGCATTTACTTCTTTACCTGTCTCAGATTTGGTTGTAAACGAACCTTCGTATTCATTATTATTGACAGCAAAATCTCCAAAATTGGCTGTTAAACCACTGTAGATTTCTTTGTAATGTCCTTTGAAATCTCCGTATTTTATGACCGTTAAATTATTATTTACCTGCGTAAAAATTATTTTTTGGTTACGAAGAATTTTAGACATTTTGATATTATTTATGATAATGCTGTCATTTTTAGTAAGATCATAAAGGACTAATTTATTGAAATTATTCCCATTTTCGCCGGTTTGAAAATGACTGTAATACAAGTAATCTGTTCCCTGGATACTTTGGGTATAGTCCGTTGTTTTCCAGATTTTTTTAGCGTTGGATACTAAATTATGTAAATAAGTAACGTTGTTTTCCTGATACATAATCCAGTCTGATATACCAACAAAATTGATATCGGACACTTTATCCAGCGTTATTTTTTTTCCTGATTTGGTATTGACAATAAAGGTTTCTTGTTTTGATTCCTTTTCAGGATCCTGAAAAACGGTTTTATAGGCAGCCCAGTTTCCGTTATACGAAATTTTACTTGTACCAATACGTTTCCATTGCTGATAGGCGATGCTGTCAACTTCTTTTTTTTGTCCGGATATACTGTGTATACCCATAAGGAGTATACACAGTAGAAATATTTTTTTCATATTGATTAAGTTTTCGGCAGAAATTACTCTTTCTTTAATGTATTAATAACCTCTGTAAGTTCATCGACTAACTGTCCCGGATTTCCGGAATAACCTTCAGATGTAAAACGAATCATTCCTTTTTTGATCACTACTTTTCTGGGAATCCCGCTTGATTTAAAAATAGCGGCATATTTTGAAAAAGATTCATTATTGGTGCCGCCGTTTTTTTTAACAAGGTCAAAGAAAACATCCAGTTTAAATCCTTTTTCTTTTAGATAAGCCAACGCTTCTTTTTTATAAGATTCTTTGGTTTCCTGAGTGCTGATAAAATAGAACTCAACTTCTTTGTCTTCTTTAAAATTAGTTACCAATTGCTGCATTGCCGGAAATGCCTTTTTACAAGGCCCACACCAGGTTGCCCAAAAATCAATTACGATAATTTTTCCGTTATCTAAATCTAACTGTTTTGGTTTGCCATCAACTGCATCTACTTTAATAGATGGAGCAGTTACGGGATTCATAAAAGCAATTTTCTCATCCTGCTTTTTTTCTTTTTTCAATTGATCAAGATAAGCAGGAAAATCAGCTTCTTTTTTTCCCTCTTTGAGGAAAGCTTCTTTTAATTTAGCCGTTAGATTTTCTGATAAAGTGTTTGTTCTTGCAGCATTTTTCAAAACTTCGATAATCGGTTTGTTTAAGGCTTCCAAAGCTCTTACGTGAATATCATTTATGCTTGCTTTCTCATAACGTTTTTCGAATGGCAATAATTCAAGGGTTTCTAAAACTTCTTTGTGTTTTTTCAGGATATCGTACATACGAATCTGAATTACTAGCTCATTATTAAGCTGGTTTTTTGCATTTTGTGTTGCCTGATTGGGCGACCAGTAAATTCCCTGCATGTACGAAAGATCAGTTACTTTTTCCTGCATAAGCTTCATCATCGGAACGGCCATGGTTTCTATAACGGCAGGTTCTACTGTTTTTAAATACAAAGCTTTAGAAATATTCTGATGATAAGCGTCATTCAAAGAAGCAAAATTCATAGTAGGAAGCAGCGCCAGAATACTTTTATAGTCTTTTGTTTCAAAATAGTATCCAAACTGCATTTGAGCAATATTGTTATACAGATAATTTTGAGAAGCCGGTACTTCTTTAGTATACGGGAAATCACCTAAAAACAGAGTGACCGCTTTATTTTTTTCTGCTGTATCTGCAATTGGAATAATTTTCTGAAACGCTTTAAGCCTCATATAACTCCCTTTGGGGAATTCTTTCTCAATTACACTTTCCAGAGAATCTGCTTTTGCTTTATCTTTCAGATCATACAGGTAAATACTTTGAAGTTTTACAAAAACTTCTTCTGGCATTCCTTTGGTATTCTTTGAGAATTCAGTTAAAAAGCGACGTCCAAGTTCCTCAAATTTTTCCGGTTTTTGTTTTTTAAGTATTTGAATGTAGGTGTCAAAAAACTCTGGAAATCTTTCAGGATGATCTTTAACTTCTTTTTTCAGCCAATATTCGGTTGCATCACCATCTATGGTAAAATCTTTAAAATAGCCGCCAAATTCACCATTAAAATTTTTATTTCTAAAAGTTGCCCAGGCTAAATCTGAGCCGGGAAGTTTTACTTTGCCTTCGGTAAAAGGAACTAATAGATAACCAGTATCCTGACCTGTATCGGTAAGAATGCCGTTATCGGTGTTGGCATAAAATTTAAAGGCCATGAAAGAACAATGCGCCGGAATTTTGTATTCTACATTGTAAACAGCACCATTTTTCTTCATTTTAAGATCTTCGATTTCCCATCTGTAATCCGTAAAAATGTAGACATATCCGTTTATATCCTGAATATTTTCCAGCGGTCCGCCTTTAGCATCATAAGTCATATTTAGAGTTGATCCTACCAGCGGAACGTCTGCCATTCCTTGTAATCTTGACTTAGTTTCCTGACTTGTGACTTGTATGGTATTGACGCAGAAAGCCAATACCAATAGTTTGATAGTTACTATTTTTTTGAACATTGTAGTGTTTTTTAGTTACCCAATTCTGGGTTTAAATCAATATAATTTTGATTGATTGGGAATACATATCCCGCGCTGTTAGGCAATAGGGTAAAGGTTTCGTTTTTGAAAACCCTGGTATATGTTTTATGAAAGTTTGGATCTAAGTTTAATCGGCGCTGGTCAAACCAACGGAATCCTCTTCCTATAAACTCTTTTTGTCTTTCTGTTAAAACAAGATTTAGAGCTTCGGCATTTGTAGCTGCGCTGACTTGATAAGTTGTGCCTGCTTTGTATCTTTTGGCTCTTAAGATATTCAGGTTTTCTACCGCTTTGTCTTTTTGATTTAATCTGGCATAACATTCTGCCGCAATCAAATACATCTCAGGAACGGAAACACCTATATTTACACCAGTGGTATTACTATAAGTTGCAATTCCAAAACCTTGACCCGTATAAGAAGGATAGAAGTTCGTTCCTGCTATTGTATAATAGTTATAACGTAAGTCATCTGCGCTAAAACTGTTTAATAAATCAGCTGCTAATGGTGCGCCATTATAAGTAGGCAGTATGGTTTTAGAAAAAATAACTTCCGGATTACTCAATAAGACAGGATAACTGTAACCAGATGCAAGAGTGCTTAAATCAATTAAACCATTTTGCAGGCTTAGTGCTTTTTGTGCATTGTCCAGGCTTAATTGGTATTGACCCATGTATAAGTAGGTTCTCGCTAATATACCATAAACTGCTTTTTTAGACGGAAGCACATTGAAATCGGGTGTTTGCTGAATGTTGTAGTCTAAGGCACTTTGTAAATCAGAAAGGATTTGTTTGTAAATCTGATCAACCGTACTTCTGTCTAATTTAGAATACAAGTCTGGTTTTATTAAAAGTGGTACGGCTTTTTCCGTATTGGCAGACGCTGGATCAAATTGTGGTCCGTAGGTATTTACAAGCTGTAAATAAGCAAAAGCTCGGTGTACATAGGCCTCGGCAATGATTTCTTTTTTCTCGGCTTCAGTTCCGTTTTGGCTGTCCATGGTTCCTTCAATTATTACATTGCAGTTATAAATGGTTTTATACATGCTATTCCAATCCGAATCTCCCTGAGATTCGTTGTAGATTTTTGGCTGCCAGGTATAACTATTAGAGGTAATGGTAGTTACTTGATTTTGGTATGCTGTCGGAAATTCAACATCGGCATTAGCATAAAGATAGATACCGCCGGAACCGCTAAAAAGTGAATAATCATTGGCGAGTCCTCTGTAATCAGAAGTATATTTTAGGATTCTATTGTTGCTTACATGTTCTACTTCTACATAATCTCTGCACGAGTTTAATAAAAGCGGCACAATGATATATAATGCGATTTTTAAATATTTCATAAATAGGTTTTTTAAAATTAAAAGCTGCAATTAAATTGTAACGTATAGGTACGCTGCGGAGGAAGTGTATTGTAATTATTATTAGAACGATACATAGGGTCAATTCCCTCATCATTTCGCACCCATAATAAACCAAGATTTCGCGCTGCAAAATTGAAACCTAATGATTTAAAAAATGTTTTATCCAACCATTTACCAGGCACATTGTACCCTAATGAAACCTGCTGCAAGCGAATATTATCTGCTGATAACACGTTGATGTCAGCATTTTGGAAACGATTTAAGCTATTATAACTGATGTTTGCCAATCCTGGAACATTTGTTGTGGCTTCGTCTCCAGCTTGTCTCCAGCGGTCTGCTACAAGCTCGTCTTTAGCCACTGCACCATATTGTACCCCCGTATACGAAGGATAATTCTGTAAGGTTGTATTTCTAAATACGGCACCCATAAAATAAGTAATCTGAACGCCTAAGCTGAAATTTCTAAACGAGAAATCATTCATGAAACCACCAAAATAAGGCGCAACAGTAGTCCCCATGTATTTTAAGTCGTCTATTTTTACTGCATTGGAATTTTGTGAAGAGTTGATAACAGTGCCATCTTTAGTATAAATTGTAGATTGTCCGTTAGAGTCTAATCCTGCCCAGTTGTAGGCATAAAGATATCCCAGTGATTTGCCAACAATAGGATTACTTCCAAAGAATTGATTTACAGCTGTTGGAGTCAAAAACCTGGAATCGGTAACTTCATTCGTATTGTAAGCGATATTAAAGTTACTCTGCCATCTAAAGGGGCCATTAAAAATAGTGCCGCCAATTCCTAAATCTATACCATTTCCTTTTAGTGTACCTGTATTGTAATTTAAATAACCCCATCCGTAAGTTGGGTTGAAAGGGACACTTGTCAAAATATCATTCGTTTTTTTATAATAAACGTCTACACTTCCATGAAGTCTGTTATTGAAGACCCCGTAATTTAAACCAATGTTAAAAGTACTTGTAGTCTCCCATTTAATCTCCGGATTTTCCGGCAGTGAAATATTGGCAGTCGGTAAATTAGTATAATAATCAATAGAGCCTACACTAATAATTGCGTTTTGGCTCCCAAATCCGCCTGCAGGTGCGTTTCCGGCTTTACCATACGTAACACGAAGGCTTAAATCGCTCAGCCAGTCTACATCACTCAGGAAATTTTCTTTATTAATATCCCATTTACCTCCAACGGACCATAAGGGTAAAGCTCTGTTTTTTCTTGAAGCTCCAAGTAAATTATAATCGTCAAAACGAACACTTCCGGAAACATGGTATTTATTTCTAAAATCATAGGAACCAAGGGCAAAATAAGATAAATAGCGGTCTCTGTATTTGCTAATCGCATTATCAAAATTCCCAAGATATGTCTGCCATCCGTAAACGGTTGTATATTCTTCGTTTGGGTTTACAGATGGATTACTGTTGGTATCTGTATTATAGCCGTAACGAGTTTGTGAAGTGCCCTCTCTGCGTTCTTCCCTAATCTCAGCTCCAGCTAAAAAGTTAAGATTATTATTGTCGTTGAATGCTTTGTTAACATTCATTTGAAAACGCATACTCTGCGATTGGTTTCTGTCATTACTATCGGCTAAATTTGCACCTACAGGGATTCCATAAACTAATTTACCACTGCCATCTATAGAAGTAGCTTCATTAATCATGTTTCTAACATAGTAGCTGTCTAATTCGTTCAGCGTTCTGGTTTTATTATCGATAGAGGTATACATTCCGGAAGCTTCAAAGTTTAACCAGCTGTTCACTGTTGCTGTTAATTTGGCATTTAATCTTAAATTTTCACCATTTGTTCTTACGTTAGAATAACCAAGCTGATCGATAAAATTATATGTCCAGGGCAAATATCCTTTTGAATCAAAATCCTGAATTACTTCAGGTCTGAATTTTATATAATAATCAATTCCGGCACCATTTTGATCTGCAATCATATCATATGGTCTTAAAGCAGAAGAGGAAACATTTGATAATGCTTCATTACCAGTGTTATTTATCTGAAATTTTGATGAAACATAATTGATACCCGTATCCAGCCTTAAAAAGGACTTTAATTTAAAGGAATTATTAAGCGTTACATTTAATGATTTGGAAGTATTCGATTTCATTGCAGCATCATCATCATTGTATCCTAAAGACAAATAATAAGTACTTTTGTCACTTCCTCCGGAAATGGAGAAATTATATTGTTTGGTAATAGAATTTTGAAGCAGGTATTTATTAATTTGTCCTAAATTGTCATTCTTAGAAAGAGCTGTCAGCATTTGATCTCTTTGTGCTGTCGAGATTTCTCCTCTTTTTTCTTTAAACATGATTTCCTGAGCAGCACTTGGGTTAGCCGCCTGCCAGTTAGAAATATTGTCTGCTACAAAACCACCGTTTACCAGGTCTTTTTCATAATCTACATATTGAGCTGTATTCATAACTCTCAATTTAGCCAGATCGATTTTTTCTCCAAACGTAGTGGTTGTATTAAAGCTGATTACTGGATCTTCAGATTTTCTGCCTTTTTTGGTCGTTACTACAATAACACCATTCGCAGCTCTGGAACCCCAGATAGAAGCTGCCGCAGCATCTTTAAGGACTGTAATATTCTCAATGTCTTCAGGATTTAAATAACTTAAAATGGATGAACCCGGAACCCCTCTTCGGCTGAAAGCGAAATCATTTAAAGGTTGCGGAAAACCATCAATAACTACCAGTGGAGGTAAACCGGTGCTATAACTATTTGTTCCTCTGATAGAAATATTACCTGTTCTGGGATCAACCATCACACCGGCAATTTTTCCTTCTAATCTGGAATTAAGGTCAACCGTAGGAACTTTAGCAAGTTCTTTGGCATTTATTACCTCCATGGCTCCCGTGATTCTTTCTCTGGGAATAAGGGTGTAACCGTTAGAGGCTGTGATTTCTACACTTTGCAATTCCATAACATCGGCTACAAGCGTTACATCAATTATTCTTTTGTTGTTAACAGGTATATTTATGGTCTTGAAACCTAAGGAGCTAAAAATCAGAGTATCATTTGAAACAACAGTTACCCGGTAATCACCTTCTTTTCTTGTAATATCCCAAAGGTTTTTTCCTTTTAGGATTACGTTTACGCCAATTAATGGATTGCCATTCTTATCAGTAACTTTCCCTGTTAGTTCATATTCTTCTTGTTGTGGTCTTTTTCTGTTTTTCTTAACAACGACTTGTTTATCGATAATATCATAAGTCAGGTTATTGTTTTTTAATGCATTGTTTAGGATTTCTTCTATAGTAGCATCTTTATCCAATGTAATAGTATTGCCAGCGTTAAGAACGTCGTCATTATAGAAGAAAACATAATCAGTCTGTTTTTCCAGAGTAGAAAAAAAGTCTGTCAGCGGAGTGTTCTTAAAATGAACATGTATTTTATTTTGTCCCAGCGAAGGGTTTGCATATAAAGTACACATGCTGAGCCAAATAAATGCAGTGATTGATCTCATAAGCATCAGATATAGGTAACGGTGGTGTCGTCCAGAAAAATAGTTTTCTGAATTATGTTTTTTATTCATAATTTTGTTTTGATTTAAGATGTAGTCAATTTGCATTGATTACTGTTCTACATTGCCAAAAGATGTTAGCGCATCTTTTGGTTTTTTTTGGTTAGTTTTTACAAATAAGATTGATATGTTTTTTAGTTGCTTTATATCATAGGCTTTTGGTTTTTTGAATTGATTTTTTTATTTAATAGTAATAGTTCTTTGGTCTGTATTTACAGTGCACGAATTATTGGTAATACTCGATAAGGTATTGGCTAATGAATTAAGGTTTTCATTTAAAGCAAAGGATCCCGAATAATTGGTATTTAAATTTAAATCAGCGCCTTTTATAAATTCAATTTTATAATATTTTGAAAGTTTACTCAGAATAGAATTCAAAGGCTGGCTTTTGAAAGTAAAATAACCTTCACGCCAGGACAGTATAGACGCTACCTCTCTTTTTTCTACTTTTAGCTCCTTTTTGTCTTTATTGATAGTAGCGGTCATTCCAGGAGTTATGTCTTCCTGAATTTCCTGATTTCCAAAGAATCCTTTTTTAGCATACGTAATTCGTACTTTACCTTCTAGTAAGGCTGTTTGTACAGTAGCATCTTCTGGATAAGAACTTACATTAAACACAGTTCCCAATACACGAACATTACATTCTTTTGTTTTTACAAAAAACGGTTTTGTTTTATCGTGCGCTACATCAAATGCGGCTTCACCAGTTAGATAAACTTCACGGATAGAACCATCAAAAAGAGTCGGGTATATTAAGGAAGACCCAGAATTCAGCCAAACCTTTGTTCCGTCGGCCAGCATGATTTGGGTTCTTTTTCCGTAAGGAACCCGAACGGTATTAAATGCTGCAACGCCGTTTGTGTTAGTATTTATGGCTAGTTTGCCAACGGTAACTTTCTCCCCATTTTTTTCATAGCTGATAACAGAACTGTCTTTTACAGCAATAGTTTTTTTGTCCTGCAAAACAAGAGAAATGTTTTCTAAATCTATAATAGAATCTGTTTTTATGGAAGAAGCAAAAGTTTCGAGTGCTGTTTTAGGTTCTCGTCCGGAAAAATCATTCAGAAACAATGTGAATGCTAGTACGACACTGGCAGCAGCGAAATAAGTCAGGATTCTTTTCTTTCTCCTGCGTCCGGATTCTTTTTTCTCCAGTTTTATAAGTCCAAGATGAATCCGTTCCTTTAAGGACTGCTGTTCATCATTTGATATTTTATTAAAATTGATTTGCAAAGCGATTACTTTTATGGGTGTATACTTCTAAAGAGAACATCTCTTTAAAAACATAGACAAAAAAAATAACCTTTTTTTAAAGTTTTTTTCGAAGTTCTTTCAAACATCTGTATATCAGTGTTCTGCAGGACTCAATAGAAATGCCTAAAATCAGAGCAATTTCCTCGTAAGGTTTGTCTTCGTTAAATCTGTAGAACAAGGCTTTGCGTTGCTTTTCGGTAAGTTCCTGCAATGCAAAAGCCAGTTTGGAGTTGAGTTCAATTGTACTTTCTTCTGCAATTAAAGTTTCTTCAAATGATACTTCTTTTGGGGTAACAGTATCATAATCAGGGTTTATTCGAAATGTTTTCTGCGATGCTTTATTCTTTTTTAAAACGTTTCGCTGTGTAATTTTAAATAAATACGATTTTACGTTTACACTTTCGGCAAGACCGGTTCTGTATTTATAGAGGTCTAAAAAAACATCATGAATAACATCTTTTGCAATTGCAGCTTCGTTAGTATATTGTAAAGCGAAAGTAAGCAAAACATCAGCATAGGTATCATACAGCTTTTCAAAGGCGGTAATATCACCTTTTTTCATCTGCTGCCATAGAAAAATATCTGTTATAGGATTCTCCATTTAAGGAATTGAATTGCTTTTGTTGTATGAGCAAATCTATGACTTTTATCAATAAATTGAAGAAAAATTATAATATTTACAAAGATAGATCCTAAATTGAAGTAAAAAATAGCGATAATTTTGTTAAAATTAAAGAAAGTCTTTAGGATGTAAACTGAAAATATAATTAAGTGATCTGGTTCGGGATTAATTAAACCTCATGAGAAACTTTGAAAATCAAATACTTTCCTTTTCAAATCTCTGTTAACTCACTTAAAATCTGCAAATCGTCCATCAAATATTCGAATTTGCTCCTGTTAAGTTCACGAAAAGTTACTCAGTCGAGTAGCTTTCTTGTTTTGCATAAATTAAAAAAACATAGCGAGACCCTGATTTTACAGCTTATTTTAATTTTTTTTTGAAGTAAATTGCATCTTGATTTTTAATTCAAATAACAAAACAAATTTTTTACTACAATCCATGAAAGAAGAAGCAAAATTATACCGTAATGCAAAAAAAACGAGAAGTTTACTTTTATATGCAAGCTTAGTCAGTATTTTATTACTCATAGTGTTGTTGTACAGCATAGGAATTTTTGATGGTGTCCTTAAAATTAAACCGGCTATTGTTTCAGGAGCAATTCTTTTGATTATGCTTTTCCTGACATTTAAAAGTCTTGCAGGGGTGAGAGATAAATCTCCATTAATTGAAATAGATTCGAAAGGTTTTTCAGGAAAGACGACCCCATTATCCAAGTCTTTTGGAAGAGTTGAATGGGCAGATGTTACAGACATACAATTACAGAAAACCGGTGGAGATACTTTGGTTGTTACCACCGTTGGGAATACAGAAAAATATGTGGGGCGTCTTTCGAAATTAATGTGGAAAATGGCTTATGACGAACAAACTGCACAACTGAACCTAATGTATTCTGCGTCAGAAATAGATATTGAAGCAAAAGAATTATACGATTTGTTTATAAGCTACTGGAAAGGATAATAAATCATTTGATTTCCCAATGTTCTTTTTTTTTCACACTAATAAAGAACTGAAGTTAAAAAAAATAAATCTTTGTTCGGGAATAGAAAGGATGTATTTAGATCGACAGATAAAATTAGATAATAGCTGACAAAGTATAATTAAATAAATTTTGTCTGTAAAGATGTTAAAAATGAAAGTCTGATTTTTAGAAATCAGGCTTTTTTTATAAGTACTATTGCATATTGTTAAATGTAATATTTGACGGGGAAAGCTTTTGATTTTTTAGTAAATCATTCATTAAAATAATGTACTTTAGTGTAAAAGCTAAATATAAGCCCTAATTTAAATCATAAGAATGTACTTGAAATACCTATTTATATGCTGCATTTTATTTTCAATAAATGCAAATTCACAATTATTAGAAAATGAAAAAAACGTTCATGCGGCAGATTTGCTGTTGAAGGAATCCAGT
The DNA here is from genome assembly GCA_039933615.1 of Flavobacterium sp. GTDB lineage: Bacteria > Bacteroidota > Bacteroidia > Flavobacteriales > Flavobacteriaceae > Flavobacterium. The sequence continues at coordinate 16,068 of JBDTNT010000034.1, forward strand.
TTTTCCATTCATAAAGACAATTATTTTTTAACAGGTGTCCCTTTAAATGACGATATAACCCGCAACACTGCCGATGTTAAATATCAGGTAAGTTTCAAGGAACGATTGAGTTCAAAGCCTTTCCTTGGTGGTTTTTTCCTTTATTTAATGTACACTCAAAAAGCTTTTTGGGATATTTATGCAAGCTCAAAACCATTTTCGGAAATTAATTTTAATCCTGGGGCAGCTATTGTTCGTCCGTTTTATTTAAAAGGAGGAAGACTTACATATGGAACAATTTCAATAGAACACGAGTCAAATGGCAGGGATTCTATTTATTCGAGAACATGGAATATGCTTTCCTTCTCCTTAAAGTCACAGGTTTCACCCCGATGGATTGTAGGGCTTAGAGGATGGATTCCGATTGTTGATAAGGAAGATAATCCATATCTGACCCAGTATGTAGGTTATGGAGAAGCCAGTGCTAACTATCAGATACAGCCCGGACGCTGGAGTGCAGACATTCTTTTTAGAAAGGGAAGCGGGCTTATCAAGTATGGATCGCTCCAGACACAGGTAAACTGGAAGCCTTATAAAAATGAGAATTATTATCTCACACTTCAATGGTTTGTGGGATATACGGAAAGTTTAATCGATTATCAGGAGCACAAAAGCATGTTGCGTTTGGGGTTTGTGATCAAACCTGAAAATATGGGAATTTTTTAAACTTTAAATTACCCGTAAAAGTTTTGGATTGTCACCAAATATTATGTAGAAAACCACTCAATCGAGTGGTTTTCTACATTTTAAAACTTTTTACCTTTCCCTTAAATAAAAATCAGATCTGATTAATAGAATGTTATTCTTAATATTTTTAATGGAGAATA
>JBDTNT010000035.1:0-3288 GCA_039933615.1 Flavobacterium sp.
TGCGATTTCTCCGTTTGCTGAATCGATTATGCTGAGCTTTACTTGTGGAGTTTCTAGTGCGATTTCTCCGCTGTCGAAATGACAAGATTGTGGGAATTATTGGGATTGATAATACTTCTTATTTGTCATTTCGACAAAGGAGACCCGAGCGATAGCGAACAGGAGAAGCAAATCTCCGTTTGCTGAATCTATTATGTTGAGCTTTACTTTGTGGAGTTTCTAGTGCGATTTCTCCGTTTGCTGAATCGATTATGCTGAGCTTTACTTGTGGAGTTTCTGGTGCGATTTCTCCGCTGTCGAAATGACAAGATTGTGGGAATTATTGCGGCCGATAATACATACGTCTTATTTGTCATTTCGACAAAGGAGAAATCGCACCAGAAGCTCCACAACGAATATATCTTACAATTTAGATTTGCTTCGCGTCTTCGCTATCGCTCGGGTCTCGTTCCTTGGGATGACAAAAATGCGCATTCTTTAAGTCAAAGCTAAAATGAACTTACATCACTTATATGGTTTAAATTTTCACCTAAATAAGGCAGATAACAAAGTCGGTTTTGTCTTCGTCTGTCTGGTAGCTTAAGTAGCCTCCGTGGGCTTCGATAATATTTTTAGAAAGCGTTAAGCCTATTCCCGCGCCGTCTTTTCGGGTGGTGAAAAAAGGGAGGAAAACTTTGTCTTTAATGGCCGGATCGATTCCTTTTCCGTTATCTGAAATGACAATAAAAAATCGGTTATTTTCGGTGTGGCTGGATAAAAACAGTTTCTTTTCTGTTTTATCTCTCAGTGCGTAAACGCTGTTGGTGATCAGATTGATGATTACCTGTTCTATTTGGTTTTTATCAATCAGGATAGAACGCGAACTGTTTATTTCATTTATCAATTCGATGTTTTCTGCTTTCAGAACTGGCATCATGACTCTCATGCAATCTTCAAAAAGGGCATTGATTGGTGTCATTACTTTATCTGGTGTCGGAAGCATGGCGAGTTTTCGGTAATTTTCGACAAAAACCTGTAAATGATCGCTTCTGTTTATGATGGTAGAAATACTGCTTTTGATGTCTTCAAAATCTTCTTCTTCCAGTTGCTCCTGATCTACGATGTGCAGTAAATTTTGCGAAAGCGCCCGAATTGGCGTCAATGAATTCATCAATTCGTGGGAGATAATCTTCATCAGATTGATCCAGGCTTCTTTTTCTTTTTTCTCAATTACGCGTTGAATACTGTCGAGTAAAATGATGAAATATTCTTTATTGTACGTTTTTGTATGAGAAGTCTGCAACACAAAAGTCTGTACTTCCTGTTCTTCAATTTTTATTGAAATGGCCGATTTTAATTCGGTAAAACCCAACTTCTCAATCTCATTACAAAGCGAGGGCAAATAATTTCTAAGGTATTTCCAATGACTGACTTTTGGAACTTTAAACAGGTTTGAAAAACAATCGTTCATCAAAAAAATATTCCATTCTTCGTTTTCTTTTTCTAAAATCAAAGCGGCACTGTCTATATTGTTCAAAATCGAACGATAGATCAGTTCCTTGGAAGTCTGCTCCTGTTGCTGCTCTTTTAAGGTTTCGTATAAAAGATATAAGGTTTTGAAATTATCTTTTTTATTCTCTTCCGGAAAATGGGTCGAAAAGTCATTCTGCACTATAGAAAGCAACGTTTTATCATAAAACGACAACTGATTTTTGATATAGAAATACATTTCCGATAATAAAATTACAACAAAGGCACCCACCAAAATTGCATTGTAATGAAATCCCTTATAAATCAGAAAAACACAAAAGAGAAACAACACCATGATAAATAACACTCTGGCGAACAAACCGTTATAGAACTTCCAGTTTTTCATTTTTTTTATTTTTTAATGTACAGATTAAAGGATACAAAAAGATTTTTTTAGCTAAACAGCAGGAATGAAATCTGTGAAAATCATTTGATCTGTGTCCAAACTATAATTTTGAACTTATACATTTTTTAAGTCGTACTTTTCAATCCTTCTGTACAAAGCTGCCCTTGACAAACCTAATTCTTCGGCTGTTTTACTGATGTTTCCGTTGTGTCTGAACAGTGCTTTTTCGATTGCATTTTTTTCCATTTCCGACAATGGGTTATCATCGTTTTCCTGAAAATCTTCGAAGTCAAGGATATCCAGATCGGTTACAGAAATGGTCTGGTTATCGGCCAGGATCAAAGCGCGTTCGATTTTATTTTCCATTTCACGGATATTTCCTTTCCAAGGATATTTTTCTAAATAAGGCGCTACATTATCTTCAAAATGCCAGTTTTCCTGATGGTACTTTGTCGCGATCTCTTCTAAAATAAAATGCGCCATCGGAACGATATCATCTTTTCGCTCGCGAAGTGAAGGCAGGTGAATTTCCATTGTATTGATCCTGTAAAGTAAATCTTCTCTGAAGGTTTTATTTTTTACCTCTGCTTTTATGTCGCTGTTGGTTGCTGCAATAATACGGACATTTAAAGGCCTGGCCCTGCTTTCCCCCAACCGCGTAACGGTTTTGGTTTGCAGCACATGCAACAGTTTTGACTGAAGATGCAGTGGGATATTTCCAATTTCATCGAGGAAAATAGTGCCTTCAGAAGCCATTTCGAACCTTCCGGGCGTATCGGTTTTAGCGTCTGTAAAGGCTCCTTTCGCATAGCCAAAAAGTTCACTTTCGAATAGACTGTCGCTTAACGAACCCAGGTCAACATGTACAAAAGCCTGTTTCTTTCGTTCTGAATTTTGATGGATAAACTCGGCAAAAACATATTTCCCTGTTCCGTTTTCTCCCAAAATCAAAACATTGGCGTCTGTTCTGGCTACTTTTTCGGCAATAGAGTAGGCTTGTTTTATTTTGGCAGAAGTACCGGCAAAGTATCTTTTTTCGCCTTTTTCAACTACCGTCTTTTTAGTATTTTTTCGGCTTTCGGTAACGGCCTTATCAATGGTTTCGAGTAATTTATCGTTGTGCCAGGGTTTTAAAACATAATCGAAGGCACCGATTTTTATACCTTCGACAGCGGTATCAATTTTTCCAAAAGCCGTCATTAAGATCACAACGGTTTGCGGCGAAAGTGTTTTGATTTCTTTAAGCCAGTGAATTCCTTCGCGCCCGTCTTCAAAACCAATTCGGTAATTCATGTCCAATAAAACCACGTTAATCTCATTTTCATTCAAAATAGAAATGATTTTTTTGGGATCATTTGCCGTAAAAATGGTTTCAAAGTGCTTTTTGAGAATCATTTTTGCCGAAAAAAGAATTTCTTCCTGATCATCAACAA
>JBDTNT010000036.1:0-9451 GCA_039933615.1 Flavobacterium sp.
AATCAATAATATCATCACTAACTTCTTCAGGATTAGCACTTGGTAAATCTACTTTATTCAAAACCGGAATAATTTCCAGATCATTTTCTAAAGCCAAATATAAATTTGAAATCGTTTGTGCCTGAATACTTTGTGCTGCATCAACAATTAAAAGTGCCCCTTCGCAGGCAGCGATAGATCGTGAAACTTCATATGAAAAGTCAACGTGACCGGGAGTGTCAATTAAGTTTAAAATATATTCTTCTCCTTTATAAGTATATTCCATCTGAATGGCGTGACTTTTTATGGTGATTCCACGCTCACGCTCCAAATCCATGTTGTCAAGCAATTGTGCTTTTTCTTCACGGGCTGTAACGGTCTGTGTAGCTCCCAATAATCGGTCGGCCAGTGTACTTTTACCGTGGTCAATGTGTGCAATAATGCAAAAGTTACGTATCTTCTTCATTTTATGATATCAATTCTCTATACGAGTTTTTAAGTATTTTTTCGGGTATAAATTACGCTATAGCAATTGCTTTAGAGCATGTTATTAATGCGCAAAGATAGCGCAAAGTTTTGGATTCCTGAAGTTACTTGACCAATTTTGAAATTTGTGTTTTCTCTATCATTTTAAAAAGCCTGTAATGTTGTTTTTTTCAAAATCAATTGTCGTTTTGCAACTATAATATTAGAGAATAAATTCCTCTCGTTGATTGGCATAAATTGAAATTTCCACAAAAGAACAAAAAATGACTTCCTATGCCCAGAACAGATGTATTTTTTTAGGCATAACCTAAAACTCAAAATTGAATCCTTTTTCGGTTAGCTTTTTGTAGACTTCCTGATCGAATTTATATAATTTGGCAGCTCTGTGGGAAACATCTTTCTGTTTTTCGTCGAGTTCAAGTAATAACTTCATATGCAGAATTTTTCTTCGAAAGTTTGATTTGTCCAATTCGATTCCTAGAATTTCTTCATAGAGATGCATTAATTGTAACAAGGTAAATTTTTCAGGTAAAAGATTGAAGCCAATCGGAGCCTGACGAACTCTGTTGCGCAAATGCATCAGACTGAATTTTAGAATTTCATTGTGATCAAAAATCAGGTCAGGAATTTCACTGATTTTATGCCATTTTGCTTCAATTACCCTTAAACTTGCTTTGATATTATAATCTTCCCTATTTAGTAAAGTATAATAACCAATCGTTATCACTCTTTCGGAGCTTACACGTTCAGGGTCGGTAAAAGCTTTTAATTGCTCCAGATAAAGATGGTCAAGATTGGTAAGTTCGTATACAATTCGGTGCGCGGCATTATCGGTGCTTTCTTCCGTTTTAATCCAGCCTCCTAGAAGTCCCCATTTTCCTTTGCTTTCCCCTTCGGCATGCTGTACTAAAAGTACTTCGAGATTTTGTTTATTAAATCCGAAGATGACACAGTCAATTGTAATTCCGTCAATGATAGCCGTATTGATTTCTTCGGTTGATTCCGATTTTTTTTGATGAATGTTTTGAGAAGTTACAAATTCCATTTTAAGATAAAGACTATTGTTTAAAACTCAAAATTGAATCCTTTTTCGGTAAGTTTCTTGTAAATGTCCGGATCAAATTTATATAATTTTGCGGCTCTGTGTGAAACATCCTGTTGTTTTTCATCAAGGGCCACTAATAATTTCATGTGAAGGATTTTGCGTCTGAAATTTGATTTGTCCATTTCTACGCCTAAAATTTCTTCATATAAATGCATCAATTGCAGTAAAGTAAATTTCTCAGGAAGAAGATTAAATCCTAAAGGTGCCTGGCGAACCCTGTTGCGGAGATGTTTTAAACTATAGGATAAGATTTCGTTGTGGTCGTAAATTAAATCCGGAATGCTGTTTATTTTATACCATTTGGCATCGGCAGCCGTAAAACCGGCTTTAATATTATAGTCTTCACGTTTTACCAAAGCATAATATCCAATTGTAATAACGCGTCGAAGAGGGAAACGATCCGGATCCCCAAATGCTTTTAGCTGCTCTAAGTAAATATTGTCAAGACCGGTCAGTTCATTCAATAAACGGTGGGCAGCATTATCAGTACTTTCTTTTTTATAAATCCAGCCTCCCGGAAGTCCCCATTTTCCTTTACTGATTCCTTCTCCGTGTTGCACTAAAAGAACTTCCAGACTTCCTTTGTCAAAACCAAAAATGACACAGTCAATCGTGATTGCATTCATTGCAGTCTGTTCGCTTTTTAAAAGTGAATCATCATCTTCATTTTTAACCATATCCTACTTTAAATTTTGACAAATTAAATAAATTAAATGAATAGTTGACATCATAAATCTTTTATATTTTTTTAACGTAACAATTTTCTGATAATCAATGGGTTGTTGTATTGCTGATTTTACCTGTTTAATTTATTGATTCTTAAATGTCTGATTGTCAAATTGCTAATTCGGTATTTTTTTAATAATTTTTATTTCAATTTAAGCTTCTATTTTATTGGATTGATAAAAATCACTATATATTAATCTGAATAGCCAAAAAAAATATCTAATATTTTGTTAATACAGAAAAAATGTTTTACACTTGTAGTCAAATTTACCATAAGATAAATTCATTTTGACTATTAGTTTGCAAAACAACAATAATTCTTTAATTAAATAAAATATAGCTGATGTTATTTTTAGGAATTGATTTAGGAAGCTCCTCGATAAAACTCTCTGTTTTTGACTCAGAAAAAGGATCGACTATCGGTGCGGTCAGCGTTCCTGATTTTGAAATGCCGATTATTGCCCAAAAATTTGGCTGGGCAGAACAGGATCCGGAATCCTGGTGGCAATTTGTAAAAGACGGGATAAAGCAATTGGGTACGAAATCAAATATTGATTTAAAAAAAATTGCCGGAATCGGAATTGCCTATCAAATGCATGGATTGGTCTTAACCGATGAGAATTTAAATCCGGTTCGTTCTTCCATTATTTGGTGTGACAGCCGTGCTGCAGTTATCGGTGACGAAATTTATGATAAAATAGGTGCTGAAAATTGCCAGAAACAAATTTTAGGAAGTCCGGGAAATTTTACCGCTTCAAAGCTAAAATGGGTAAAAGAAAATGAGCCTCAGGTTTTTGAAAAAGCAAAATATATGATGCTTCCCGGAGATTTTATTGCTGCTAAACTTTCTAAAATTGCTCAAATCAGTACTTCGGGATTATCGGAAGCGGCTTTATGGAACTTTTCAGAAGGAAAACTGGCAACTGAAATCCTTTCTCAAATGGGATTATCAGAAGATATTGTTCCGGAAATCGTTTCCAATTTTGGAATTCAGGCGACAGTTCATCCTGAAATTGCCCAGGAATTAGGATTTGATGTAAATACTAAAATTACATATCGTGCTGGAGATCAACCCAACAATGCATTATCACTGAATGTTCTGAAACCGGGTGAGATTGCTACAACAGCCGGAACTTCGGCAGTAGTCTATGCCGTAAGTAATCAGGATGCATATGACAAACAAAACAGAATTAATACTTTTTTGCATGTCAACAATACGGAAGCGGAAAAACACAATGGCGTTATGTTGTGTATCAATGGTTCCGGGATTTTATACCAGTGGCTGCGCAAAATCATGTCGGTGGACAGAGCGGAACTGATCGCCTACGAAAAACTGAATGCAGAAGCTGCAAAAGTAGAAGCGGGCAGTAACGGACTTCGTTTTTATCCTTTCGGAAATGGTGTAGAACGTATTTTTAATAATAAAAATGCAACTTCTGGAATCCAGAATTTAAATTTCAATATTCATCAGCCGTCCCATTTGGTCCGTGCTGCCTGCGAAGGGATCGTGTTTGCCATGAACTACGGTTTTGATGTCATGAAATCTGTTGGTGTTTCGGGAACTGTAGTGAGAGCAGGAAATTCGAATCTTTTTTTAAGTCCTGTTTTTAGGGAAATCTTCACCAATACAACACAAACAACTTTAGAATTATACAATACTTCAGGGGCAGAGGGTGCTGCAAGAGGCGCTGCTTTTGGTTACGGATATTACAGTTCACTAGACGAAGCTTTCCGGGGATTGCAATGTTTAGATCGAATTGAACCGAATAAAATCCTGACCAATCAATATCAGGATTTATATCAGGAATGGAAAAATCACATTAAAATCGAACAATAATAATGAGCACAACAAAACAAACTTATTTTAAAGACATAGACACGATTAAATTCGAAGGCAGAGAAAGTGATAACCCAATGGCGTTTAAATGGTATGATGAAAATCGTATCGTTGCAGGTAAAACGTTAAAAGAACATTTGCGTTTTTCAATGGCTTACTGGCATACGCTGTGTAATACAGGAGGTGACCCGTTCGGGGCTTCGACTGAAACTTTCTCATGGAATAAAAATGAAAATGCAATTTTAAGAGCCAAAGACAAAATGGACGCGGCTTTTGAATTTATGACCAAGTTAGGCTTGCCTTATTATTGCTTTCATGATGTTGATGTAGTGGATGATGCACCGACTCTGGCAGAATTTGAAACCCGTATTCAGACTATGGTTGAATATGCTAAACAAAAGCAACAGGAATCAGGAATTAAATTGTTGTGGGGAACTTCAAACTTGTTTAGCAACCCACGTTATATGAATGGTGCAGCGACTAACCCAAACTTTGATGTTCTGGCGTATGCTGGTGCTCAGGCAAAAATAGCTATCGATGCAACTATTGCTCTTGGTGGTGAAAATTATGTTTTCTGGGGAGGACGTGAAGGATACATGAGTCTTTTGAATACAGATATGAAAAGAGAATTGGACCACTTGGGAAGATTCCTGAATACTTGTAAAGATTATGCGCGTAAAGAAGGCTTCAAAGGAAACTTCTTAATCGAACCAAAGCCAATGGAGCCTACAAAACATCAATATGATTTTGATGCTGCGACTTCTTTAGGATTTATCAATAAATACGGTCTTCAGAATGATTTCAAATTAAACCTTGAGGTTAACCATGCAACACTTGCAGGACATTCTTTCGAACATGAATTGCAGGTTGCTGTAGATGCCGGAATGTTGGGAAGTATCGATGCCAACCGTGGTGATTACCAAAACGGCTGGGATACAGATCAGTTTCCAATTAATATTCAGGAAGTTACACAAGCTATGTTAGTGATTTTAGAAGGCGGTGGAATTCAGGGCGGCGGAGTAAACTTCGATGCAAAAGTGAGAAGAAATTCAATCGATTTAGAAGATAAATTCATTGCACATATTTCAGGAATGGATGTTTTTGCAAGAGGATTAATCTGCGCGGATCATATTTTACAAAATACAGATTACAGAAAATTACGCACACAGCGTTACAGTTCATTTGACGGAGGAAACGGAGCGAAGTTCGAAAACGGAGAATTGTCTCTTGAAGATCTTAGTAAAATTGCCCGTGCAAGTGGAGAGCCTCAGCCCTTAAGTGGCAGACAGGAATTATTCGAACAGATTATTTCGAATGCATACTAAATTAAATTATAAGGTAACTAACTATAAATTTAACCAATTCTTAATTATTATGAAAAGCAAATATTGTATAAAAACAACAATGCTTCCGTTTTGTATGGCGCTCCTGCTAAGCGTTTTTATGATACAATCTGGTTTTGCACAGGAGCAATCCAAATTTGTCAGCGGAAATGTAACATCGGCAGATGATAATATGGGAGTTCCGGGCGCGACAATTTTGGTAGAGGGAACAAAAAAAAGTACGGCAACTGATTTTGACGGGTTATACAAAATTGAAGCTAAAACCGGTGATGTACTGGTGTTTAGTTTTATGGGATATAAAACGCAAAAAATCACTGTTGGAACGCAAAGTAAAATAAACATAACCCTGCAGGCTGAAACAGCTGAACTTAAAGAAATTGTTGTTATCGGTTATGGTACACAAAAGAAAAAGGTAAATACGGCAGCAACTTCATTAGTATCCGGTAAGGATATTCAGAATGTATCGAGTCTTGATGTTGTAAATGCTTTGCAGGGTCAGGCTTCAGGAGTAAATGTTACTTCAACTTCAGGGCAACCGGGAGCCGGAATGGCAGTTAACATTCGTGGAGTAGGAACGGCTGGAAACAGCACGCCTCTTTATGTGGTAGATGGTGTAGTTGTTGATAACGGAATTGGTTATCTTGATCCTTCTTCTATAGAAAGAATGGACGTTCTAAAAGATGCTTCTGCAGGATCTATTTATGGTGCAAGAGCAGCAAACGGAGTTATTTTGGTTACAACCAAAAAAGGAAAAGATGGTAAAATGAATGTCTCGTTTAACTCCTATACAGGTTTTCAGCAGGTGGCTAAAAAACTGGATTTGTTAAACAAACAGGAATATACTACAATCATGAACGAAGCTCGTATAAATTCTGGCTTAACACCATTATATACGCAGGCGCAGGTTGCCGCTTTACCAAACCATGACTGGCAGGATGATTTGTTTAAAGATGGTGCAATCAAACAAAATCACTCGCTTACAATAAGTGGTGGAGATAAAAAATCTACAATTGCTACAGGATTGTCTTATTACGGACAGGAAGGTATGATTGGCGGCGCAACGAGTCAATCACAATACGATCGTATTACATTTAATGTGAACTCAACTTCTGAGGTTATTGAAAATCATTTGAAAATTGGAGAGAATTTTTCATTCGCCAATATCAAAAGCTCCGGAGTTGCCGATCAGGGAATTTACAGCAACGCTATCAGAAGCTTCTTAAATGCAGCACCAATTGATGCCGTTTATGATGCAGACGGAAATTTTGCACATTCAGTAGTTGCACCAGACGTTAGTAACCCGGTTGGGTCATTATATTATAATAATTTTAATGAAACAAAATCAAACCGTTATGTAGGGAATATTTTTGCCGAACTAAAATTCTTAAAAAACTTTACCTACAGAACCAGTTTTGGTGTTGATATGACAGATAGTAACTACCGCTCTTTCAGACCAGTATATTCGCTTTCAACGACTGATAATAATACTGTTTCGAGTGTAACACAAAATGCGACTAAATCATTAGGATGGATTTTTGAAAACACTTTACAATACAAAACTACAATTGCCGGAGCGCATAATTTTGATGTATTATTAGGAACTTCTGCCAAAAAAAATACGTCAGATTTTATAGAAGGTACTGGCAGAAACTTAACTTTTGATGATTTTGATCATGCTTATTTAAGTAATGCTACAGACCAAACCTCAAACACAGTAAAAGGAAACCGTGCAGATTATGCTATTCAGTCTTATTTTGGACGTTTGTTGTATGACTACAATAATAAATACTTATTTACAGCAACTATAAGAAGAGACGGTTCATCTAATTTTGCATCTTCAAGCAGATATGGAAATTTTCCGTCAGTTTCTGCAGGTTGGAATGTTGATAAAGAAAGCTTTTTTCCACAAAATAAAGTATTAAACAATCTTAAAATCAGAGCTAGCTGGGGACAAAATGGTAATGACCAGATTCCTGCTTTTTCTTATTTGTCAACAATAAGTACATACAATAAAAACTATCATTTTGGAACTGGAACAGAGACATTGCAAACTGGTGCAAGTCCTGATCAACTTTCTAATTCTAGTTTAAAATGGGAAACTTCAGAACAAACAGATTTAGGTTTTGATGCTACATTATTTAATAATTTTACTTTAACGTTTGATTATTACGATAAAAAAACAAAAGACTGGCTGGTTCTTTCTTCTATCCCTGTTTATGCCGGTGCATCAGCTCCGTACATTAACGGAGGTGACATTCAAAATAAAGGGGTTGAGCTTTCTTTGGCTTATCGTACTAAATTTGGAAAAGACTGGAATTTTTCTGTAAACGGAAATATTTCACACAATGAAAATAAAGTGCTTAGAGTGGCGAACAGCGAAGGAATTATTCATGGGGAAACAAACTTATTGTTTCAGGGGACAGATGAGATGAACCGTGTTGAAGTCGGACAGCCAATAGGTTATTTCTACGGATTAAAAACAGCGGGTATTTTTCAAAACGCGGCGGAAGTTCAGGCTGGTGTGCAGCCAAATGCACAACCTGGAGATGTACGTTTTGTAGATTTAAACAATGATGGAAAAATAGACGCCAATGATAAGACTAAAATCGGAAATCCAAATCCTGATTTTACATATGGTTTAAACTTCGATCTTTCATACAAAGCATTCGATCTTTCTGTTTATAGCTACGGAGTAGCAGGAAATCAAAATGTTTTTGGAGTTCATGATCCAACACGTCCTTACAGTAATAACACGACAGAAGTTTTAGGCAGATGGACAACCGAAGGAAGCTCTAACACTATTCCAAGAGTTACTTACGGAGCAGATACAAACGGAAACTATACTAAATTCTCTGATTTGTATGTTCAGAATGCAGATTTCTACAGAATTAAAAGTGCTACAATAGGATGTGATTTTACAAAATTAACAAACAAGTTAAGCTTCTTTAGCAAATTCAGGTTATATGTAGCAGCCAATAACTTATTTACATTCACCAAATATCAGGGAATGGATCCGGAAATTGGATTTGGAAACAGTAATAGAGACAGTAGTGGTAATTTGACTCAACCATGGGCTAAAGGAATTGATGTTGGATATTATCCACAGCCAAGAACGTATATGATGGGTCTAAATGTTAACTTTTAAATTATGAAAACGATGAAAAAATATATAAAACTATTGGCCCTTTCAAGCTTATTCGTTTTAGGATCTTGTTCAGAAGATTTTCTGGATACAGAATCTTCTACAAACAAGGATGAATCTAATTTTTATAAAACACCGACTGACGCTTATCAAGGGTTAGTAGCTGTTTATGATGTCTTGCAGCGTGAAGCTTACGGCGGACCTTTGTTAATTAGCGAAGAAGCATCTGATGATTGTTTTGGAGGATTTGGAACTGCCGATGCCCAGGCTGATATCGAATGGGATCGCTTTTTATATTCAAGTAACAAAGACATGAATTCTGATGTTTGGAAATATGCTTACTTAGGAATTTACAGAGCCAACATTTTATTAGAGAATCTGGGCAAAGTAAACTGGGGAACTGATACGGCATTAAAAACAAGATATGAAGCAGAAGCCCGTTTTTTAAGAGCGCACTTTCATTTTGTAGCCGCAAAAATGTTTGGGGATATTATTCCTTTAGATCATACAGTAAGTACAAGTGAGTTTCAATTGCCAAGACAGGCTGCAGAAGTTACTTATGCATTAATTGCAAGTGATTTAAAATTTGCAGCAGATAATTTAGGACCTGAAAATTACTCCCAGACAGGAAATGCCAATTACGGGCGTATTACAAAATGGGCTGCAGAAGCTTATTTGGGAAGAACATTTTTGTTTTACACCGATTATTATGAGAAACCTGATTTGGCAGGTGTAGTAACAAAAGCACAGGCTACTGCTTATATCAACGATGCGGTAAGCAATAGCGGACATGCATTAGTGGCTGATTTTGCTAATCTTTGGCTGGCAGCTTC
>JBDTNT010000037.1:0-4398 GCA_039933615.1 Flavobacterium sp.
ATCAAAAAACGAATTGTCATGTTAAACAAAAATCAATCAAAAAAAAGGAATTATTTAAAGTACTATGCTGTAATTCCTGCACTCGTAGCTTTTATTCTGTTATTTCAGGTTAAAACAATCGCACAAGAGAAAACTTCAGACAATATTGAAAACATTGATCCGAAGAACATAGAATCTATGCATGTTTTTAAAATTTCCAAGAAAACAACTGATGCTCAAATTACGGAAAGAGTTAAAAGTCTAAAAGAACAGCATCAGATTTCAGCCAATATTTCTGAATTAAAAAGAGATTCTAAAAACGAAATAACTTCAATTCAGGTTGAATTAAAAAATGAAAAAGGAGAGACAAAAGTAAAAAAATCCGTATCAACGAATGGAATTGAAAATATCGGAATCATAGTTATTAAGGAAAAAAACGGTATCGTAACTTTTAATTTTTCTGATGATAAACAAATAAAAATCAGCGATAAGTCTGATGCAGAAAACCAAGATATTGAAATCAAAGAAGTTCAGAACATTGATGTACCTAATTCCCTTACGCCGCCAACACCACCAACACCTCCGGTTTTTCCTGGTGGCCCAATGCCTCAGGTTCCTGCTTCAGCGATGGCCAATATGCCAAAACCACCAACACATCCGGGAAATGTAAATGATAAAGCAGCCATGAAAAAATTTGAAAAAGAAATGGCTGAATTCGAGAAAAAAATGGAGGCCTTCGAACCGGAAATGGCTGCTTACGAAAAGGAGGTTGATGAAGTCGTATCAAAACGTGAAGCAATTTTTGAAAAAGAAATGGAAAAATATGAAATTGCCATGGAAAAATTCAACGCTGATATGGAAAAATTCAATAAGGAAAACAACCAAAATTTTACCACAAACAGAAAGCAACATGAATTAGACATGAAGCAATATGAGAAGGATATGAAGCAACATGAGAAAAACATGAAGCAACATCAAAAAGATATGATTCAGCAGGAAAAAGACATGATTAATATGCAAAAAGAAGCAGCAAAAAGTTAAGAGTTCTAAAACTGAAATATTCAATGAAAATAACACTCTTTATAACATTATTTTTGTTCTTTTTTAATTTGTATTTTGGGCAAAAAATAAATAACAACGAAAAAGGAACAAATAAAGAAACTGATTATGATCTTAAAGAAGTAATTAAAGTAAATGGGGTTTGCCACAAAATCATATACAAAAGAAATACTCGGAAAGATTATAGACTATTTTCAAAATAGAAAAAAACAACAAAAATGTAATTCTACAATTACAATAGTTTTACAAAATGTATATCTCTAATACTCAGAAAGACTTTGCAGTTTAGCAAAGTCTTTTTTATATCTTTGAAAAAAAACAAACTAGCCATGTATAAAATTTTAGCTAAAATCAATAAAATCCTCTTACCCAGTTTTACCAAACAAGGCTTAGATATTTCTAAAGCGAAAAAATGGCAAATGGCGCTTATTGGCTATCGTTCTTTTGTAACTAAGCGTGCTTTGGATTAACCGGTTGAGAATAATTTTTATATCCCTAAACCAGATCATACAGATCTTAGTATAATCTGTATTCTTTTATAAAATCCTGAAGTCTTTGTCCTAGGTAATTTGTAGTTTTGTCGCTCAGTAAAACTTTCAATGAAAAACAAAGAATTTAACCTTCCCCCTGTTCCGGCAGTACTTTTAGCAATTATAAGTGTACAATGTGGTGCTGCAATTGCTAAGACAATATTTCCGGCACTTGGCGCCGCTGGTACTGCATCAATAAGAATTGGTGTTTCTGCCTTAATTTTATTATTAGCATACCGTCCGAATTTTTCAAAAATCACTGCACAACAATGGAAAATTGTCATTCCTTACGGTTTGACTTTAGGTGCAATGAATTTAATTTTTTATATGGCAATAGAAAGAATTCCAATCGGATTGGCCGTAACTTTAGAATTCATTGGACCGCTTCTGGTTGCTATATTTGGATCAAAACGCCTGGTTGATTATTGCTGGGTACTACTCGCAGCAGCAGGGATTGTTTTAATAGCTCCCTGGTCCAATAACCGAATAGATATTTTAGGAGTAATATTTGCACTTTTAGCCGGAGCTTTTTGGGCCGGTTATATTATCCTGGGTGGTAAAGTGTCTAAAATTATGAATAGTGGTGAAGCAGTTTCAATCGGAATGCTTTTTGCGGCAATTTTAATTCTGCCGGTTGGTATTTATGAAAATGGACTTATAAACCTTACGCCAAAACTTTTAGGATTGGGTATCGCATTAGCCCTTTTATCTAGCGCCATTCCGTTTACACTGGAAATGAAAGCTTTAGGACAGCTTCCTCCCCGTACTTTTAGTATCCTGATGAGTTTAGAACCTGCAGCAGCAGCGATCTGTGCTTTTATATTTTTACAGGAACATTTGAATTTTTATGAAATTTTAGCTGTTGTATGCGTTGTTATTGCGTCAGCCGGATCAACTTTAACAGCTAAACGATAAAAAATTATAAGACAAATATTTGCATAAAAAAACCTGTAAATGATTTTACAGGTTTTTTTATGCAATTTTATGCTTTGCTTTTATTAGCTTTTTGGCAATAATACTGTATCAACTACATGAATCACACCATTTGACTGGTTAACATCTGCAATTGTAACTTTAGCTTTGTTACCGCTTTCGTCACTAATGTATAAATCTTTTCCATCCATCCAGGCAGTCAGGGTACCACCGCTTACTGTTTTAAGAGTAGCTTTTCCTTTACCCATTTTGATTGCTTTTGCAATATCAGAAGAATTCATTTTTCCTGCAACAACATGATAAGTCAAAATTGTTTGTAACATTTTTAAATTCTCTGGTTTCAATAATGTCTCAACAGTTCCTGCTGGTAATTTATCAAACGCGGCATTTGTTGGGGCAAAAACGGTGAATGGTCCTTTACTTTGTAATGTTTCTACCAATCCTGCAGCTTTTACGGCAGCAACTAATGTTGTATGATCTTTTGAGTTTACAGCATTTTCAACAATATTTTTTGTTGGGTACATTGCAGCTCCACCAACCATTACTGTTTTTTGTGCATTAGAAGTAAATGCAAATCCTAAGGCTAAAACTGCTACAGCTAAAAATTTTCTAGTTTTCATAATTAATATTTTAAGTTATAAGCTCATTTACGCTGTAATTTTCGGTTTGGTTTTAGGAAAAAAATAAAATATTAGAAATAATTATGAATTATCCCTAAAATACACTGTAAAACAAGACATTAATGATTATAATTATTTTCAAATATTTTTAGAATCTGTTTCTTTATTGCATCGCTTTTTTCGATAACTTAGTGAAAAATTGATTCATTATGGAAAACCTGCCCCAAAAAATAAGAAGTAAAAAGTTAAGTACGAAAGTTGATTTAACCGCTATGGTTAGTGTCTCTTTTTTGTTGATCATCTTTTTTATGGTAACTATTGAGTTGGCTAAACCGAATATTATGGAACAAAGTTTTTCAAACGGAGGAGGTTGTGGAGGGGAGCCCATTTGCTATAAACCTGATGAGAATCGTATACTAACTGTCTTACTCGATGATAACGATAAAATCGTTACTTATATGGGATTATTGTATGCTCCTATTCAAAATCCTAAAGAAGTTGAGTATGGCAAAGATGGTATACGAAAAGAGTTATTATACATTGATAAAAAAGTTCATGAATATTCAGCATCAATGGGCAAACCGAAAATTGGCGTTAGCGTAATTATAAAGCCCAGTAATAAATCTAATTATGGAAATCTAGTCAGCATTCTTGATGAGATGAAAATAGCAGGTATCAAGTCTTACTCTATAATTGACTATTTTACTCCGGAAGAATCAAAATTATTGGCTTCAAATTAATACTATTTTCTAAACTTATAAAACCTTTATTTATGCAAAATCTCCCAAAAAAAGTAAGAAGCAAAAAGTTAATTTAGCAAGCCCTATACTCCCTGCTAGAGAAATAGAATATGGTAAAAATGGAATTCGTAAAGAGCTTTTAATGAGAAATAAAAACGAATTTGAATATTCAAGTTATAAAGGACGATCAGGAAGAGGTGTTATTGTTATCATTAAACCAAGTAAAAAATCTAACTTTAAAAATTTGGTTGATATTCTTGATGAAATGACTATTACAAGAATCGACACTTATGCAATTGTTAATGATTTTACTCCAGAAGAATCAAAATTGCTAGCAGAAAAATAAGAATAAAAAAAATGAGAAAGCAAAACTTCCTCATTTTAAAAAAGAACTTATTAAAAATTTACTACCTAAATTATAAATAGGCAGATGAAAAACCATTGCAAATATCTTTCTTCATTATAACATTAAGAACCTCTTAAAGTTTTTACAATAATAAAATAAGTTTTTTTTCAATATAAAAGATCATAAAAAAA
>JBDTNT010000038.1:0-17681 GCA_039933615.1 Flavobacterium sp.
AATCGTGTCATTTCGACCGAAGGGAGAAATCGCATCCAATATTCCATTTCAGTGCGCGCTCTGCTTGTGTTATTTCTCCCTTCGGTCGAAATGACAAGCTGGGCGTATTTTGATTGTGGGGTTTCTTGTAAAAATTGCCTGATATTTTATGTTTTTACAATGTTGCATACATTGTTAATCTTTCAAAAATAAAGACTTAAAAACAGTAATTTTTAGTTGATTTTTATAGATTTGCAAAATACATACATTCCCATTGGTTATTTGGGAGGCAATTATAAAATCTAAAGTCAATGAAATCTGTTATTTCAACATTTTTATTTTTAATATTTTTCTGTTCAACTTGTTATTCACAATTGAGTTCAGATAAGATATTCGAAAGCTTTAAACAAGGGGAACGTACCAACTGCTCGTCGATTGCTTTTATTAAGGCTGCCCTGAATATGTATGGGCTGGATAATCTTTATACCGCTCAAAAAACAGCCGACAGTGTATACGCGATTACCTTAAAAAATAACGTATCCTTTAAGCTGAAATATGATGAACTGGATAAGGCAAAATTTTCTGCCGGTTTTGTATTCATTAAAACCAATGAAGACAGCAAAAAAATAAAAGACTACGCAATTCTGACCTATGCAGTAATGGCAAAATACAAGCAAATTATTGACAAGCAGGCTACTTTTGATAAAGCCCTGGAGGATTTGGAAGATGGTGAAGTGTATACCCCAACCATTTATAAATATTTAGGGTTCGAAAAAGACAAACAAATACAGCCATTAAAGCGATTATCCGGAAGTGAATATTGCGGAGTTGTTGCCTGGTCCTCGGCACATGCGGTTTTTGTGTGTGATGAATATATGGATTATTACGGTAACAAAAAAAACATCTCGGGCAAGTATCCCGGACGTTTTAGGATCATTAATACCGAAGCGCCGAAGATTATGGAGAAAACAGATAATGCTGATAATTCAAATTTGTAATTACAACTGATTTGTCGTTATGAGAACTATCTCGTAATCAGGTTTTTTCTTTCTAAATTCATTACTTCCTGCGAGTTGGCATCTATAATATAATCGAGAAACTTGTTGTATCCATTTTCGATTTTGTATTCTAATTCGTTTCTGTATAAAGGGAACAGACTGTAAATGTTTATTCTTCTGTTGTCACTGTATAATTGTGTCACTTCTTCATCGAAGGTTACTGACGGCAGGATGATGCAGCCGGTAAATTCGGTATCATCTGCATAAGGTTCTAAATCTGTAGTTGCCTGCAGTGTATGCCCGATGGAAAGCCAGGTATGATGTTGGTGCGGAACTCTGGCAGCTTCTTTTAGCATGGTAATTATCCAGCTGTTTTTTTCTTTTCCGGTGTATATATTTTCAAATTCTATTTCTTTGGGCAGTAAAACCATAAGCTCAGCAAAAGAATAATCTTCGGGATTTTCTATATATTCCGGAACATTCATTTTCAGGAGGCTCATTCCTGAAGTAATCAATATATTGAAATCGTCTTGCTCACGATTGATCAGAAATACGTCTAAATGAAAATCTACAGATAACATTTCATGAAAGACGGTCATTTCTTCTTCTTTGCAAAACTTACTTAAATGTTGGTCAAGGCTTTCAATATTTTCATAAAAATGCTGTTCTCCATTAATATCTTTACGTATATCTCTGTCCATCTTGATTGGTTTTAAGGTGTTATTATCTGTACCCGGAATTGGTTTGGAATAAAGTAAATTCCTGAATGTAAAACCCTCTTTACGAAGAGGATTCGTAAAACTAACTAAACTTTAATAGAAATAGCACTGAAAAATCAAATTTCGGATAGTATTTTTGCATTTTAGAATTAGCCGAGGTTGTAACTGCTTGCTTTTTGTACCTTGCCTGCGGTTGATTTACTATATACCATTAAAATTAAAGTCCCAATTGAATATGACACGAGAAAATTATATTCCCTTTCATAAGGAATTCTTACTCGAACAACAAATAGCCACGTTCGCTGAAGACAAAAAAAAGGTTGAGGATTTTAAAAAGCTATTCGATATCGTCGAGCATTATTATCATTACGAGGCTTTTAATCTGAACCGAAACCTGAAGCAGCATTATGCTTTATTTGATCCCGACCTGAGTCCGAAAGAGCGTGAAGCGTTTATTGGGAAAAGTGATTTCTCGGTTTTTAAGGAAACACTTCTTACGGTTCTTAAACATGGAAACTACACGCGGATAGAAAAGGAAACTTTAGATAAGGCTTTTAACGAATCTGATCTGATTGGCTTGAATCTTTCTATAGATTTTAATGCTTTTAAAGATTATGAGCTGTACGTTCGGGGGTCGCATAAAGCAAAAGAAACGGTAAAGAAATTTATCTTCTGGAAGAAGGAAATTGAAGTCGAATACTACGACCGCGTTATGATTTACCTGAATTATAACGAAGCTGATTATCTGAAAGAAAACAAAGTAAAATTAGGAAAAATGCCTATTGATCCGGGATCTATCGGATTAAAGATTTTTAAGCGTGTTCCTAAAAACGATCTTGAAACAATATTTCCAAATGCCATTCCGAGGATGTCAACCAGAGATAAATTATTTTTCTGGGTGCCGGGAATCGGGGGCGGAATCTCGTTGTTGAGTACAACGGTAATTCCGGCTTTAATTGGCATGTATGCTGCCTATCAATCGGGTGAGGCTATAGATTTATTAAACAGTAAAGCTTCCCTTAATCAGGGTCTGATTGCTTTAGGAATCTTGTCTGCCTACCTGTTCCGCCAATACAGCAATTTTATCAATAAGAAAATCAAATATGGCAAAATGCTTTCCGACAGTCTTTATTTTAAGAATCTTGGGAATAACAGCGGTGCTTTTTATTCGCTCTTAAATTCGTCGGAAGAAGAAGTGCTGAAGGAAACAATACTGGCGTATGCTTTTCTGGACAGAAGCCCCTATCCTATCACGGCAGAAGAACTCGATACACAAATTGAATCCTGGTTTATGACCAGACTTACAACTAACCTTGATTTTGATGTAAAGGATGCTTTAGACAAACTAAAAAGTATTGGTCTTGGTATAGAAACCAATGGAAAATGGGAAGTTATCGGACTGGATAAAGCGCTCGTGAAAATTGATGAGTTATGGGATAATGTATTTGAGTATAATCAGAAATAAAAAAGAGGACTATTTGTCCTCTTTTTTGTTGTATAATTTTGTTAATTATTCGTTTTCAACCTCCATCAGATTTTCAACACTTTCTCCCATGTCACCAACGGCAACCAACTGGGGTTTTGAAGCTTTTAGGGTATTGAATCTTTCCAATTGTGCTAATTCTCCTTCTTCACCACTGAAGTACGGGAAAACATCCATAATCGGAGATTCTGATATAGCAGGGATTGTATAGTCTCCCATTGTATTTTTCATTACTGTAATGGTATTGTCGTAGGCTTCTTTTACATCATTGGCCTGAACCAGAAGATACATATTTGTTTTTCTTTCCTTACCGCTTTCTTCATCGTAAGCCATCAGACTAACTTTTGATTTAAACCAGCGATCGGCATTTTCAAACGGGTGTATCTCGGCATAATTTGCCACTTTTATATTTGTGATTTTAAATTCTTCACTCACATAAGCGCCCATTTCTTCATTGATTCTGCTTTCTGCTTCTGTGTAAGACACAGCGTCTACCAAATAAGGTTCTGTCGTAACTTTTTGTCCTCCAGTCTCATCTGTCTTTCTATATTTTACTTTACATTCGTACCAAATTGCGCTCATTTCTTCTATTTTTTAAGGATGCCAAAGATAGATTTTAACGAACATAAAACCGACAAATTCAGAAAATAGATATTCACAATTTGGAATGAATTTCAGCATTGGTTACTCTTTGTTTTTGTAACTCATTATCTTTCAAAGAGAACCGTTTTATTATATCCCTAAAACAATTAAAACTCTGCCGACCAAGTTAATAACAGAAGTTGTTAAATCGATGATTTCATTTACATTATTAATCTTCTTTAAGCTTTTTGCCAGATTGTCGGCTTCTGCTTTTGTTGCTGTGGTAAGCTGGATGTAACGGGGGTTATTTTTATCGAGCTCTCTTTTTAAAATTTCAAAATAGGCATCACGAAGGGCATCATATTCTTCTACAAGTTTATCAAGTGCAGGTTCTCCGCCTTCCTGAAATGCAGCCTGAAGAAGTTGGGTTCTTTTGTTATTGAATTCACTAATGGCTTCTGATAATGATTTTTTTAATTCTTCCTGCATCTTATTTATCTTTTAGAAGTTCTTCAATTTTATGTAATGACGAAGTAACATCACTGATGTTTGTTGCTTGTTTGGCAATTTCGGCATGGGCTTTATTCAGTTCTTCCAGAGCCTGACCAAAAGCAGCCAATTCTTTTTTCAGATCATTTTTCTGCTTCATAATTTCGTCTCTGTCCCTTAGTCTGTACATCAGAATGATTGTGGCGCTGTCACTGTAAGGTTCTGAACTGCTTTGTGAAATTTTATTTACGTCATAACGTTTAGAGTCAACTGTATTGAGCCCTTCGGAATAGGAATTATAAATCAGATCTATATAATCGTTCCAGGTTTGTTTGTCTGCATTCCATAATTCCAGATAAACAGCTGAGAGCGTGTACAATATTTCATTGTTTTTCTTTACTTCCTTGGCCTGAATGGCTTCTGAAATCAGTTTCGAAACATTGGGCAGTTTCGTTTTGATGTTATCCGGTAAGTCTGGCATTTTTTCGATTGCATTATAGCTGTCCTGCAAAGCCGTCATTGCATCTCTGGTTTTATCTGAATACTTACTGTCTGATAAAAGTGCAAATGCTTTATAAACTTCAAATAAATTTTGATACGCCTGTATTCTTGGTGCTAATTGTTTTGAAAAATCCGGCGCTTTGGTATCCGGCAATGCCATTGTGGAAGGACTGGGATGTGTGAGCACTTTTACTTTGTCCTGTTGCGATTTGTCAATACCTGCCTGATCTGATAACGATGTATAAATTCCCTGTGCTTTTTGTGACACATCCATACCTTTTACAGCTGTTTCACCTCCTAATTCGATTATTTTTGAGGAGGAGCAGGAGGTTAAAAACAGTAATAATAAGACAATCAGACTTTGTTTCATTGTATTTAGTTTTAGGTTGGGGTATCACTTAAAGACTTTTATATTTGCTGTTTTACAACTCTTTACTGTGAAGGAATAAAATTACAAAAAAAGATTTCACATATTAAAATTAAATCAGACTGATTCTGTACCTTATTTTTTTAGCGTACAAATTGTAAATAGCTCTGCCTTAATTTATTTATCTGAAATTCCTCCAGCACAGTTTTACAATTCATGGTGATAAAAATCCAAAATATTCAATAGCTTTGTTAGATACCTAAATCCAAAAATATGAGAACATTAGACCAGTGGTTTGAAGAATATGCGGTTAGCCATCAGAATCCAAAAAACAAAGCGATACATTATGTGTGTGTTCCTGCGATTTACTTTTCGATCGTGGGTTTATTAATGAGTATTCCGAGTGGTATTATTTCTTCTACACTTCAATTGAACGCACCTATTATAGAAAACTGGGCGGTTGTGGTATTGCTTTTTGTACTTATTTTCTACATACGGTTATCGGTTGCTATGGCGGTCAAGATTGCAATTCTTTCTGCTCTTTGTCTGGTTTTAAATTATTATATCGGACAGGTTTTACCTTTATGGGCGTTCTCAATCGGCGTATTTGTTATCGCCTGGATTGGGCAATTCTACGGTCATAATATAGAAGGTAAAAAGCCTTCTTTCCTGAAAGATCTTCAGTTTTTAATGATTGGCCCGGCGTGGGTTGTGGAGAATTTGTTTTCTAAGAAGTAGTTTTTTAGTCGCAGCCGCAGTTTTCTGTCACGGTCTTAGAACTTGACTGAAAACTGCGACTGAACTTATTAGAGGATTTTTTTCACACCCGGGATTCGTAAAAGCAGTGCTCCTAAGCAGTAACTTGCTATTACTATTATGGGTGCTATGATAACGAATTTTACAGCCGGATCGATTTGCCAGTTTCTGATAAGCAATGTCAGTCCTACAATTACAAGCGGATGAAAAATGTATACCACAAAATTACTTCGTGCTATTTTAGCGCGAAATACGGATGTATTGTTCCAGCTTTTTCTTCCTTTTATAAGAAATACAGTTACGATGGACAGGCCAATACATTGTTCCCAAACAGCATATAATAACGATTGCCAGTGAAATCCGCCTGAATACCAGGCGACAGGCATATCTAATTTCGCACGGATCAGGAAAAATACGGGAAAGAACAACAAGCCTGTTATAATCGCTAATCTTAAGCGTTTTCCGGTTTGGTCTGTAAGCTGGTCAAACCAATTGTTTCTGAATGCTACAATTCCAATTACGAATAACGCTATATATTGTGTAAAATGCCCTAATTGAAAGCCTACCGGTTCCAGAACCCACCCAACCGGAAATACTATTCTGACGATAAAACTAATTAGTCCTATTACAACTGCAAATCCTAATATCTGCAATGCTCCGGGTGCCGGAAGTGATTTCTTAGAATTGGTTTTAAAGAACTTTTGCACAAATATATAAAACATGGTAAAAACCAACAATGCTGCCACGAACCACATTACTCCAAAATCGATCCAGCTGTCGTAACCTGAAAGATATTGCAGGAAAGTTATATGATGCCCTTTTGCAAAATAATAGACCAGATAACTCACTATCGGAGAAAGTACGAAGGAATAAAACAGTAACGGGATTCCCAGCCTTACCAAACGATCTGTAATGAATTTGCTTGTGCCTTTTTTGAGATAGGATGGGTCAGTAAAATAAGCGGCGAGCAGAAAGAAAAAGCCCATAAAAAAGGATTGGTTGATACTCACAAACATCGTCATTGGAACGAGCGCTGCAAAACAGGTAGTTTTCTGAATCCAATACCAGCCGCCGGAACCTCCGTAGGTAATAACGGTGTGATGAAGAATGACCAATATCGTCAATATTATTTTGATATTGTCGATGTATGCTAATTTGTCTGATGAACCTGAAGTCGAAATTGTTGCTGACATATGGCTTGCTTTACAGTTACTTTTGCAACCGCCTATCGGTTGACTGGTGCAAACGTACAACAAGAAAAAGCCTTGTAATCGGGGGTTGTTATCAGTAACAAGCTTTTGTGATGAACAACAAGCTTAAGCTATGTATTGCTGTCTGAGCTCTTGGTAACAGCTATTGAAATTGTCTAATTGTTTTCTGGATACCGGGATTTTTTCATTGGTATCACCAAATGATAATAAGTATCCTTGTGAATTTCCTGTTACTTTTTCAACTTTGAACATATTAACCAAATAAGTTCTGTGGCATCTGAAAAAATGTGGATAAGCCGAAATCTGAGTTTCAAACTGGGTAAGTGAAATTCTTTTTAATTCGGTTTCTATTTTGTTATTGATTGATTTTGTTAATTCGATATAATTGCCGTCTGCTTTTACGAATAATAAATCGTCGATATTCAAACTAAAATCATCTTGTTTTACCTGGGTATTGATAAAAAGTATGGAAGGGACTTCTTTTTTGTCCTCCTTAATCTGAAGCGGCTGAAACTGGAGTACAAATGGTGATCCCTGCTTTGATTGAAAATAGAAACTTACCACTCTAAGGAAAAAGTAAAAGAAAATACCGGCAACAAAACAGTTTCTGATTTCTTCCCACAAATAACGAAGCGACCAATTACTGGCATTGTCGTAAATCAAATCACGCATTAAGAAACTCGCTAAACCAGCTAAAATCAGATAGGTTCCTATATGCAGATATTCTTTGAACAGACTCCAATTATGAAACTCGTTTTTCCCTTTTCTAAAATAATTCAGGATGGAGAAATAAACAAAGAGAAGCAACGCAGGGGAAAA
Source organism: Flavobacterium sp. (assembly GCA_039933615.1). Lineage (GTDB taxonomy): Bacteria > Bacteroidota > Bacteroidia > Flavobacteriales > Flavobacteriaceae > Flavobacterium. The sequence continues at coordinate 7,905 of JBDTNT010000038.1, forward strand.
AGCATGCAATCCACAGATAAAAAAGTAATTCATTTTATGCTCCGGCATGTACACTCCAAATGGCGTGAACAGCAATAGAAAAAATAAAAGGGAAACAAACACAACAGCAGCACTTCTGAACAAGTTTGCAGGCTGAAATCTCAATGGGTATTCGATTTCTTTTAGTAAATGTTCGCTGTTGATGTAGAATTGCATGATCGTAATGTAGTTTTGGTTATTTTTTTATTATGCAATGTTTTTAATGTCATTGATCACTTTTTCCTCCGTTGGCCTTAATGAAATAAGATACACAATTAATAATATTCCTGCAAGCAGGAAATCTGGTTTTAGAAACAATATTATAAAAGCAGCTCCTTCAAGAATTGCCCAGCGAATAATTGAAGCCGTTTGGTAAACTGGTAAATTTTCCTCGGGTTTTAATTCGGGATCAACTTGTTTTAATTGTGATTTAAACAGAAAATTACTCATTAACAGAGCTACAATTGGTAGTATCAGATATATCGCTGATGAAGTATTAATGTTGGGAATTTTAAAATGTTGCATTGAAGGTTGCTCGATCAGAAAATAAGTAATACTTACCCCGGCGCAAATGGTAAGATGTATAATTTGCAGGATTTTGATTTTTTCTTTCATTGGGGTTCTGGTTACAGGAAATAAGATGAGAATTTTACTCAACTTTCGATTCCTTGTTTTATTGGATTTTATTTTGACTTAGGCAGTATAAAACTTGGATTTACAATCCTGTAATTTACAAGAAAATCCTACTATACGTTAATAATTTCAATCAATACTTATCCTTTTCGTTGCCCTGTTTTAAGGTAAACTCCCTGGCGCAAAACCCGAACCTTTTACTGGAAAATTTCCAGGTTTTAAGAGCGCCCACAGAGGTTTGAAAAGAAAAGCTTTTAATTTGAAAGTTTTTAAATTAATACATTCTCTAACTACCTGAAATTATTGATGTTTTTATATTTATAAACATAATCTGTCACTTTCTTATCTCCCGGAAGATTATATTTCATTACTATTTCGTAGTTTCCATATCTCATGAACAGAAAATTATTATTAATAAAACGTTTTGCAATTGTCTCTACACTGGTATCCCCATTAACATAAGCATTGACAATCTGATTATTTAAATCAATCCAATCCTGTTTGTAAAGTAATGGTAAATTGTACTTAAATGGAAAGTTCCCTCTTGTCCATGCGTCATTTACGTTATTCTCTATACTGGTCATATAATATGCACTAAGTGGTATTGCTTTAGCCGGAATTACCCCTAATTCGTTTGTATCTCTGTCACTTATTGAATAATTCCCATTTATGGGATAATCTTTATATAAGTAAGGAAAAATATCTGTTGTATAATATTCATCATTTAGTTTAGATTCTGCAGTTATCATAGCTTTACTATCACTATAAGTTACTCCATTAAGCTCAGCCATATCAAATGCCTCCTGACTTGAAATGGTATTGGTCAGGTAAATAACATCGGAATACAAAACTCCGAAATTATAACTTTGAGTATTTATGGCGTTCATTTTAGAAGCAAATGTTTTGTATTTACTTGTGTTAAATGAGTACGATAAACGTTCAATACTGCCTTCAGTTTTTGATAATGCATCAGCTTGGTTTTCATTTACTTGTATGTCATTACCATCATTGCTAATTGTATTTGTTTTTGTGGCAGCTGTAGTATTTCTCGACGGGTTTTGTTTTAAATTACTCACTATCGAAAAATTATATTTTTTGTCCTGATCAATATTAGGCAAATCATAATAAACTTCATTTGAACCCGTATTATAATTAAAAGCCGTAGCGCTTGAATTAGAAGTTCCATCTTGATCCAGTTTAATACTTGTTTCCCAATTGGCATCTTCAAATAAATAATCCTGACCTCGTTTCAATTGAATATACCCTTTAGGATATTCTTCTTCAAGAAAATATTTTTGATCTACAACCGGGTACGAATATTTAACATTGGTCAGGGGAATATGATTTGGGGCCTGCCCCGTTGTAAATAATCTCTCTTCATATTCGGTTGCTACTTTTCCATCTACTTTTATGGGTTGAAAAGAACCATTTACCATCTTTTGGAAACTAACTTCAACCTGTACTTTAAGTTCTTTATTTGGAGGCAAAATATCTGTTGAAACAAAATTAGCTTTGTCTTTTACAGAACCCCATTCCAGAACTCCGGTAATTTCTTTTGTTCCGTCAAAAACCTTGAATTTTTCTAATATTACTTTATAGGTAACATCGCCTGTGTCTTCTGGAATAACAAAAGCTTCATTAACTTTCATTGAAAATGCGGCTTGTGGCACAGCAAAAACATCTATGTCCGTTGAACTTTGTTTTGGGGTTACATCTGTTATTAACTTAAGTCCTCCTAATGGTGATGCATTTTCAAATTTACATTCCTCTCCAAGTTCAAATTTAAAGCGGAATTTTCCTTTTATCAGCCCTCCCAGTATATTCATATTTCCAGCTACATAACCTCGCATCCAGACTGGATTTGGTAATTTTGCCTGTAATAAAACAGCAGCACCCCCTGAAATAATTGGAACTTTTAATTTTAAGAATGATAATTTGATCCTAATTCCTAATTCTCCCTGCAAATACGCATATGATTGTCCGTTAGCATACCATCCATTTATACCTACCTGATCTCCTGTATTAGAACATCTGGCTTCCTGATAATCTTTTAGCATGATATCAAACCCCATTCCAGCCTGAAAACGAGCATAAAAAAGCAAGAAACTTAAATCTCCTGTATCAAAATCCAAACTCGCACCAAAAGCCAGTCCACCACCATTTGCCAGGGCATTTTCATCGCGCATATAATCTAACTCCTGAACATCAACACCTAATATTTGCGAAACAATCGCAGGCGGCGGCGGACTACCCGGAAGCACTGTTCCTGCCATAAAATAACTTGTTGTTTTTAGAAACATTCCCGCTACACCAATCTTAATTCCGCATCTGTCATCTGGTGTTCCCATATACATATACCAGTCTTTTGGATCTTTATGGAAAACTCCCCAAACTGCTCTTCCGCCCGGTCCGGTTCCTGAAAGAAAATTTCCAGGTGTATTAATATATACATCCGTTGTAGCATGCATAGATTTGTTTTGAAAATCAAATTCAATTGCCGCTGCCATTTTTATACCTACCTGAGCTGATAAATCTCCCGGAATGGCTTCTTTTGCTTCTGGAATATATTTACTGGCAAAAGAACCTTTAAGGTCACTTTCTGTAACTCCTAAAAAGCTTTTCTTTGAAGTAACATTTGAAGCCACTTTTCCCATTAGGTCAGTAACATTTTTAAGTCCCGGTATTTTAGCCATAACATTTGCTTTCCCAAAAATGGCTAATCTGTTTACTCCTCCGTTAGAGTTAAAAGCAATTTCAAATCCAGCTTCACCGTCGCAAATTGTCTCAGAACCAACATGAAAATAAATTAAGGCTTTGACTCCTAGATTTATTTTTTCATCAGGCGTATAACTCAGTCCCGATGGTGAGAAATCTCCAATGGCAATATCCTGATTTCGATGCATTTTATAATAGGCACCTCCCCCAAAACCATTGATCATGAAAGGTGCAGGAGTTGGCGGCCATTTTACAGCTGCATCAAAATACCAATATCTAAATGTAGTACGTCCAAAAATAGCTTTCGCCTTTACATTGACAACACCCGCAACATCTACTTCAAGATCTGCATTAAATCCATTTCCATATACCGGATCTTTTTCCATTAAGATAAGACCTCCTTTGATGGTTAATCCGCTAAATTTGCAATCAATATTAATAGCTGATAAATCTAAACCATCATATCTGCTTCGCTGCCTGTAACCGTCATCGTACATTTTGCCTTTTATCCCAATTCTGGCTGTGGCTCCGGCTCCAACGCTTTCCATCAGATTAATTCCTAAATCAAAATCAATTCGGGAATTATCGCCATTAATAGCAACATTTATATTACCGATCGAAACAGGGAAATTACCAAAGGCAACTGTACCTTTATAACCCATATTCCGAACAGAAATAATAGGTGAGACTGTTTGCAATTGTAGGTTTTCAAAAGAAATCCCTTTAAAATCAACTGTTTTTTTTCCTTCTACTTCCTTATCATCAGATGCTCCTTTGTTTGTGCCAAAAGAGACTGTTCCGTTTAAATTTGCTTTGGGCAAAAATTTTCCATTTACTAATTTTAACTCAACAGAACTATTAGGCAAAAGCAAAGCTCTTGCTTTCCAGATATCAAAAGCTATAGAATCTTTTGTAATAACAACCAATTGCTGCTCCTGCATGGAAATAAATCCATTATAAGCCAATCCTGCTCTATTGGTTTGAGCTGGTTTAGCGGGAGTCGTCGCCGTGGCTGGTGTTGCTTCAGTCTCTTTTTTCTCTGGTGATGCTTTACTTATAGGCAAAAGAATCTGACCGCTTAAATTTGCTTTTACAAAAGTATTTGCTGCAATAGTTACATCAATATGATCTAAGGAATATGCCCAGGATTTTTCCTGACTGGTTATACCCCGATCCAGCGGGAAAACATTATCTGCATAAAAAGTCCCTGAAACTCCATATTTGTCTATAATAAGATTTTGAGCTCCTACATGAAGCCTTTCCTTGCTGGATGCTGTGTCTGTAGTTTGAAACTCTTTTGGCAGACCTACGTCAAAAGTCTGGATAAATACTCCTTTCCAGGCTTCTGTACTTGGTGTTAAAAGTGCATTTTTCGCATAATACTCCGGAAAAACAACTATAGGATCATTTTTTAAATCACTTAAATCCAGTACTGCATTACTTATTAAAAACTGAAAATTACCATCAAAGTCTTTTCCATTTCGCTTGTCTTTTAAAACAAAAGGCTGCATACTTACATTGACCAAAATATCATTCCAACTGCTTGCTGTAAAGCTAAACTCTCCTCTTACTCTATTAGGGATCTGAACTGTTTTTCCGTTATAATAGGTTTTAGGAACAGTTGTTTTTGCTTCATCGACAGTTTTGGTTATTGGATCAATCGGCAATATCAGATTCCTTGAAAACTCAACTGCACCTGAAATTTTCATTTCTTTAAAACCATCACAGTCGATTGTTACATAAGTTAAATCTTTGACATTTCCTGTTGCCATATCAAAACCACCATACAATGACACCTGCCACTTATTATCACTAAACGGAATATCGACATTTCCCAACAATACTAATTTGGCCTCTCCCATAATACCTCCCTGATGTGATAATTTTACATTATCAGCACCAAAAAATAATTGCATTGGTTGTCCATTTTTATCTTTTTGTGGAATATCAACTCTACAAAAAACAGTCAAAGTGGTGTACTCTGGTGAAAAAACAGCTTTTGTAATTCCGATAGAGTACTGAACATTATTTACTGTATTACGAATTCCGAGGGGTAACTCTACCAAATCCTGATTCGAAAATTTATCTACCCAACGGTCAGATGCTTCAATTTTTTCGATAGCACTTGAAGCTGCACCTAATTCTTTTGGTGGTGCAATATCCTGCGCGTGAGAAAAAACAACCGAAAGCATTATAAACAATACCGATAAATGCAATTTGTAAAACTTTTTCATAAGCAAATAATCATATTTTTTTGTAAAATAAAGCATCATAACTTTTTAATATTTCAGAACAACTTTTTTAGAAATGATCTCTGTGTTCTTCGTTTGATTACAGAGAGTCAGACTTTTTATGTTCATTAATTATTCTTTAAATGTTTAAATTCAACTTCATCTTCTTTAACATTTTTAAGTGCTAAATCGTGATAAAACGGAATCATTTTAGTTTTTAATTCTTCAATTACTTCTGTATCTGTTTTTTTATCTTTCATCATTTTAAAGAAGTGACTCAACTCTTCTTTATTAAATTCGGAAAGATTTTCGTTTTGATGAATTTCATCTGCAGGAGTATTTACAAGTATCGAAATTTCCTTAAGCATCCATCTATGAACCAATAAAGGCTGCAGCTTTTTATTTTTTCGTTCCACCAATTTTAAATAAGAATTATAACTTACTTTATTCGTTACATCTTGTTCATTCACTCCGTGCATCTTATGTTTGTTTACTCTTCCCAGAGCCATTACATAATCGTTTTCAAAACCTTCATCTTTACGAATCATATCCTCTTCTAAACTTTTTACAGTTTCAAGAATATATTTGTTATATCGGTCTAAGATGTCATTATTTAAATCGTAAGCTTTTAAATAATTTAAGGCTTTTTCTTTAAAACTCTCATCATCAGGAGTCAAAGTAGTCAGTGTCAATAAATGCTGCAAATCATCTGAATCTTCTTTTGGCATTGGCCGTAATGCAAGTTGAAGGTCCTGCAGCTGTTTTATAATTTCATTTCTCGTTCCTTCGTATGTCTTGTCTTTATGTTTTATTTTCAGAATAGGATCTGAGATAACTTTTGTTTCCTGTTTAGGCTCTTTTTTGGCTGGTAATTTTATTTTATCAATTGAATAAGAGTAATTTAATGTAGCGGTTAAATCATTGAATTTCTTTGCATTTGAACTACTTCTAAACATTGAAATAATGCTCATATTAAAATTGTGTTTTTCAAGCAGCATATAACTATTGTTGAACTTTACGCCAAACACAGAACTTGAATTCATATTTCCCTGAGAATTATTATACAAAACACCAAAATTAGTATTCAGCTTATCTTTAAATAATTTCTTTGAGGCTCCAACTGATGCTCCAACCGAAGAATTATCATTTTGACCAACTTCGTTACTCGTATAATTAAGAGAGCTGTTTAAGGCTATTTTCGTTGCGACAAAACTAACCGAATGTGCCAAATTATAATTCTGGACGGTACTTGCCTGACCTTTTCGTATCACTCCTCCTTGTTCATTGGCCTGACCCGCAATGCTGTAATTAAAATTTAAATTCTGATTTCTCTTTTTTCCAAAAGCATATGACATATTCACATTGGCATTTTGTGACAATTGCCTGTAATCTAAGGTATCAGACTGTACCACATTTGGATTATTTATTAGCTCAAACTGATCTAATTTTTTATTGGTATAAGTTGAGAAATTAGAATAACTCCCCGTAATATTAATTTGGTCTGTCATTCTGTAATTCATATTAACAGAGCCAACAACCCTCTTCGTATCCTGCTTTTTTACTTTCTCAAGATCGTCTCTCTGGTATCCTAAACTTGTAGATACGGTAATTTTGTCCTGATAAAAAGGACGTGAAAAGCGAAATGCAATGTTTTCTAAATCATTATTAAAGTACAAAGCTCCCAATGTATTATAATTTGGATCAATACGCTCATATGTTATTCCCACAATACTCTTTTGAATATTATAGTCAAAATTGACATTTAATGCATTCATAAAACTGGTGCTTTCTTTACTGGAAAATAATTTATCTCTAATATTTCCATTTGAAATCCTGCCTGCTCTTGTGTCATCGGTCAGGACAGACAAAGCATACTCCACATTCATATTTAAATTTTTTACTAAAGATGTACTAAAGCTCAAACTGTTTACAAAGTTTTCTTTTGGTGTTACGCCTTTATCAGTTACCATATTTAATGAATTAACATCGTCTTTGGCATAAAAACCGATCCAGCCAATTTTATATTTCTGTTGCTCAAAGCCAATTTTTGCTCCGTAACCAAAACGTTGATATACCGGAATTCCTCCCATTCCTTCTTCTTCTGAAACTGCTTTAAGCAACTGTCCACCCATCAGACTTATTTTAAACGGGCTTCTTGGGGTAAGTTCTAATCCAACTCCTTTAAACGGAAAACCACTTAATGTATAAGGTGAAAAAGTCATACTCACATTTCCAATATATGCTTTTACCCACTTGTATTTTGGCATGATACTTAATCGGTTAAAATCAAATGGGGCAGTATAGCCTAAATTATTTCCCTGATTGGTAATGCTGTAAAACAATGGCACACTAAAATTAAAAGCACTAATGTTCAAATTTCCAGAAAGCAAATATGTAAAAGGCTCACGTGAATTTTGCATATTAGAAGTATAGTACATCATATTTGCATTCACGTTACCCGTAACTTTAAAATTCGGTTTATAAAAGTTCTCTAAATCTACGTCCTGTGAATATCCTTTGTTGCAAATACAACAGACAAAAACAATGCATAACCAAAGTAAGATCTTTTTATTCTCTCTCTTCATTTATGGTTATTGTTTTTGCACTTTTATATCACATAAAATATAAGAACCTGTTCCGTTCTTTACCATATCTTTAATTTTGATTGCTCCTTTTCTGCCGTCTTGTGTTTTAAACAGAATAATTCTTGGATAAGTAAAACCAAACTGCTGTTCGCCAGCTGCGCTGTAACTGATATTTAAAGATTTTATCGGACTATCATTGATCATAGCATCAAATTGTGCTTCGGTAAAATTTAAACCACAATTACACAAATTTTGAGAGTTTACAAAAATGGTGCTTTGTGCTTCTTTTAATGCTAAAAAACCATAATTGTTCGCCTGATCAGGCGATATAAATCTATTGTAGGTAAAATTGCTGTTTAGTCCCTGAAATACGATATCTATCAAACTGCTGTTCTGATCCGTAATTTCATTTGCTTTATAGACTTGTCTTGTTACTGTAGAGAACATTGCACCACTATTATTATTGTTATGTGCTGCATTTATTCCCAGTTTAATGTTGGTTAAAATACGTAAATTGGTATCTGGCAGGACTGTGATTGTTGCTTTAAAAATTTGACTTGTTTTATCACTAAAAGCTTCTAAAGTAACATCATGATTTCCGGCACCCGTAAAAACAACCGTTGGATTCTCTTCTGTTGAAACAGCCGGATTTCCACCTTCAAAAGTCCATTTGTAATTTGTTGCACTAATTGATTTGTTGGTAAAATCAATTGTTACCGGAGCTTCGTAATCATCATCTTCAAACTTTGGTTCATACGAAAACAAACTAACTAAATAAGGTGCAACAGTTACGGTCTGAGTTTGTTTATCTGATTCAAAGCCATTAGAGACAGTTAATGTTATAATATGATCGCCAGGTGTTGTAAATACAACATTTGGAGGTGTTTTTCCTGTAAAAGTGGCTGGCATACCCTCTTGAAAATCCCACTTAAAAGTTAACCCTTCTCCAATTGTAGTGTTCTTTAAAGCTATTTCAACAGGAGAATAATTGCTTTTAATAATTTCATGCGTAAACTCAATTTGAATTCCTTCTTTTATTACTACCGTTTTACTAATTTCATTACGCTCACCGTCTACGTTTGTAGCTATTAATGTTATAGTATAACTTCCCTGTTTATTGTACAATATTTCACCCGGATTTTTTAACGATGAAGTTGACGGATTACCTCCCTCAAATATCCATTCATATTTATCTGCGCCGGTAATATTGTTATTTATTTTAACTATAACAGGTATTGATTCGTCCTGGTTAGCAAACGAAGTCGTAAAATCACCCTCTATGGCTATAGCAGTTTCCTGATAACAAGAAGTAATAACAATAAATAAGAGTAAGAGTAAAGTTTTTTTCATTCCGTTTATTTTAAAACATTACAGCTTTTTAAAGCTGTAATGTTTTTTAGATTATATAGAATTTCTACTGCTAAAAAATTACAAATAGCGTTTGATTATCTTATCTTTAGAAAAAGCCCAAACAACATTGTTTTTATATGAAATATTTACAATAGCCTGGTCGTGTGTATAGTCTAAAGTCCAGGCAGTACCGCCATTTGTAGTTTTGTATATTTTATTATCTAAAACAGCCCAACCTGTATTAG
>JBDTNT010000039.1:0-10110 GCA_039933615.1 Flavobacterium sp.
CTGTAAACTCGTCTTTACCAGGTAATTTACGAGATCCACGACCAATCATTTGGTAATATAAAGTAAGTGATTTTGTTGCTCTGTTTAAAATAATCGTTTCAACTGTAGGTTCATCAAAACCTGTGGTTAAGATTCCTACAGATGTTAAAATAGCATCCGGAGTCTTTTTGAACCATGCCAAAATATCTTTACGTTCCTCAGAACTGCTTGTGTTGTCAAGGTGTCTGATATCGTAACCTGCTTCTCTGAAAGTTTCATATACATATAAGGATGTATGGATACCATTATTGAAAATCAGGGTCTTTTTACCTAATGAACGCTCGGTATAGGCATGCAGCAGTTTTTCCTGCATGATGGTATTTGTATATAAATCATCTGATGATTTAACGGTATAATCTCCATTAATACCAACTTTTAGAGATGTCAGACCAACATCATAGCTATAAGTTGTAGCGCGCGCCAAAAATCCTTTGTCAATCAATGAGCTAATCGTGTCACCCACAATAAGTTCGTCATAACTTTGGTGCATTGGTAATTTTATATTTGAACTCAAAGGTGTTGCTGTTACTCCAAGAATAAATGCATTTTTGAATGAATTCAATAATTTACGGAATGAATTGTAATGTGCCTCATCAATAATAACCAAACCGATATTATCAAGATGTAATTTCTCATCATTGATACGATTTTTTAAGGTTTCAACCATCGCCACGAAGCATGAAAACTCGTTTTGATCGGGTAATTCTTTTACTTTACTATTGATAATTTTATTAGAAACACCAAAGCCTTTCAACATTTTTGAAGTTTGCTTGCAAAGTTCGATACGGTGTGTCAATACCACTACTTTTTTGTCATTATTAGCTAAATAACGACGTACGATTTCAGAAAAAATAACAGTTTTTCCTCCACCGGTTGGTAGTTGATATAATAAATGATGTTGAGCAGGAGCATTGTCTAAACGATCAAAAATGGCGTCAATATCGCCTTTTTGGTATGCATAAAGTTCTTTTTTCTCTTCTCTTTCTATTTCTAAAGTGTTTTGAGACATTGTAAATTTTTGGATTTTTGCAAAAGTACACCTAAAAAACAGTTATTCATCTTATTTTAATCTAAAATAAATGATTCTTTTTAATAAGATTTTTTATGGGAAGTGTTTTTATATGTCGATTTTATCTAAAATTGTCTCAAAATCATACCTGTTTTTCCATTTTTGTTGAATTGTTTGTTGTTCGACCGCTGCAATTCTTTCCTTAAATTCATTCAATATTCCATTTGAAATGACAAAATTCACAACCTGTTCAAAAGAATTCAGTATACTTTTGTAGAATAATTCCTGCTTTACAAAGTTTTGGGATGAAAAGGTCTGGGCAATTTCAATGTTAAACAACATTACATCGGCAATCACAAAAGGATCTACTCCAAGTGAAATAAAATGCTTTATATATTTTTGTGCTACGGAACGACGCATTTTTGCTTTTGGACGCCATTTTGCGTTGGGCTTTTTGATGGGGAAATATTCCTGCGAAATTTTAACTTTGCATTCCTGTAAAAGTTTATCTTCTTTCGGATTAAATGCAAAATCATAATAGACTTTTACGGGACTAAACTTCTCATACAATTCGATAATTTGTTCTTCGAGCTGTTCTTTATTTAATTCGGCTAAATATTTTTTTAAATCGCGCTTACTCATTATCAAAGTTTAAGATTACAAAAGTAAATTACTTTTAGCATTCATACTCAAAATGCCGTCGATAATACTTAATTTTGCCTGCATAAACTCAAAAAATAAATACATGCTTAAGATTTTTAAAGTTACAGCAATTTTAGAAGGGATCTCCTATTTAGTTTTATTTGCTAACATGCTTATTATTAAAACAAACAATCCGGAACTTTATCACACTATTTTACGCCCTTTAGGAATGACTCACGGCGTATTGTTTATTGGGTATATTATATTGGCTTTTTTATTGAAAAAATCTCAGAATTGGGATTTAAAAACCTTTGGAATTATTTTGATTGCTTCTCTTATTCCGTTTGGGACTTTTTATATTGAGAAAAAATACTTAGAAAATAATGCATAAGCTTTTGGATAAAATATTTAACTGTTTATATCCTGTTTTCAGGGATTGGGGAATGAGCCGTAACTTTGCGTCTTATATCAGCCTGATCTTAAATATCATTATTTTAGTGGCTCTGGCCTATATTATCTATTATGCAGCCAAATTTCTTCTGGTAACTTTAACTGCAATTTTTGCACAAAAAACCAAAACAAAATTTGATGATTATCTGATTCAGAATAAAACCACAAGATATACAGCATATCTAATTCCGTTTTTCTTTATTTATAAAGCGGTTCCGGTAATTCTGGATAAATATGAGTATTGGGAGTTGATGTTCGGTAAAATAGTCGGTATTTATATCGTCCTACTTGGATTATGGATTGTGCGTACTATTTTTAATTCGTTACGCGATTATTTAAAACAAAAGCCCGAATACAGCGATAAACCGATTGATAGTTTTGTTCAGGTTATCATGATTATCCTTTGGATATTTGGGGTTGCCATTATTATTTCGAAATTGTTCGGTATAAGACAAGGCGAGTTATTAACTATTCTAGGAACACTTTCAGCTATTATTATCCTGATTTTCAGGGATACTATTCTTGGTTTTGTATCAAGTGTGCAGGTTGCGATAAATGATATGGTTCGCATTGGCGACTGGATTACAATGGATAAATTTGGTGCTGACGGAGATGTTATCGAAATTAACCTGACGACTGTAAAAGTCCGAAATTTTGACAATACGATTACCACAATTCCAACTTATGCCTTAAGTTCAGATTCTTTTCAGAACTGGCGTGGTATGCAAAAATCAGACGGAAGACGTATTAAAAGACACATTTTGATAAAGAGCAGCAGTATTCGTTTCTTAAATGATCAGGATTTAGAGCATATGAAAAAAATTCAGCTTATTACTTCCTATGTTGAAACCAGACAGGCTGAAATTGAAAAATACAATGACTTACGCGGTATTGATAAAACGTTTGCTCTAAATGGCCGAAACATGACCAATCTGGGTATGTTTCGAAAATATATCATGCAGTATTTAATTACGCATCCCGGATTAAACAAAGATATGCACATGATGTGCCGTCAGTTGCAATCTACAGCGCATGGAGTACCATTGGAAATTTATGCTTTTTCGAGTGATAAACGCTGGGCAAATTACGAATATATCATGGCAGATATTTTTGATCATGTTATGGCTTCTGTAATCTATTTCGATCTTGAAATATTTGAATTGCCATCACAAATTGGACCTTTTGATTAAAAGTCTTAAAAATTAAACCATACAAGCGATTTAAGTCTAACCTTAATTCTTTGTATGGCTTAATTTTATTTTTCTTCTGTTTTTATTTCCTGGAAAACAAAAGGTGAATTTTTATAATCTATCGGAACACCGGGTACAAAACACGGGAGATTAAAATAAGTCCCTATTACTCCGGTTCCTAAAAATAATTTATTGTCTTTTTTTAGCAAAGCCAAAGGGACTCTTTTCCAGCTACCTCCAAAAGTCAGATAATGATAATCTCCCCGTAACGTATCTCCTTTTATATCCCCTCTTACATCTCCGGAGTCCTTCCCTACTCTATAATGCGAAATTTCATATCGGCCAAAGAATCGTTTATTATTCATTTTAATTACTAAAACGGCAGTGTCTTTGTTGTTTACGGCACGATATAAAGCTTTATTGTACTTTTCTTTTTCTTCTTTTGAATTACAGGAAAATAACACAATGACAAATGCCAATGAAAGAACAATTTTAAGAGCTATTTGCATTTTTGTTTTCTGTATTATAGTATTGAAATAAGTTTAGCTGAAATTTTATGATTCAGAATTACATCCGGTCTTTTACAAATTCGATTTGCGTTTTTCCGTGCGCCAGTGGTTTACCGTTTTCATCTAAATTGACCATTATTGCATTGTCGATTGTGATAATGATTTCACGGGTCATCATATTTCTTACAGCACATTTTAAAACTAAAGAAGTATTGCCAAATTTAACAACGTCAATTCCAATTTCAACAATATCACCTTGTCTGGCAGAACTTTTAAAATTGATTTCGGACATGTATTTGGTAACCACTTTTTGATTTTGTAATTGAATGATACTGTACAAGGCCAGCTCTTCATCAATCCAGGACAATAAATGTCCGCCAAACAAAGTTCCGTTTGGATTTAAGTCCTGAGGTTTAACCCACTTTCTGGTATGAAATCGCATAATTTTCTTTTATAAAAACAAAAATAGGTTTTTACTATGGGATTTTTTCTTTAATTTTAAAGAAAAAACATGACAGATAGAGATACTTTTTTAAAAGAATTCAGAGGCGAAACTTTAGGAACTGTAAGTGCTCAATCTTCAGCAGATGAGTTGTTCCAGAATCAGACCATCAGACCGGTTTTAAAACTCCAAAATGATCTTTTCATCGCTGCTTTCATCAACTATGCCAATAAAAACAAAGCTGATTTTTATTCGTACACCGTTGAAAAGAAATTACAGACCATTGAAAATTCCATTCAAAAAGACATTAAATTCAGAAATGCTCTAAAAGGAATGGTAATCGCACTTTTTACTGTTGATGAATACAATACGTATATCCAAAATTCTTCAAGTCTAAACAAAAGAATGATGAATTTATTGATTGACCGTCTGAAAAACCAGGTACAGCTGTTTGAATTGCAATCAAACTAGATTACAATAGGAAAGGGAAGTTTTTCTGTTTCAAGTTTAAGATTTCAAGTTAGACTGTAAACGGAGACTACCTTAATAAAAAAAAGAAGCTTTTTCTATAAATGAAAAAGCTTCTTTTTTTATGAGTTATTCTTTAGATAACATCAATTCTTTGATATATTTTACCGGAGCGCTTCCAAAACTTAAGAATTTTTCGTGAAATTTTTTCAGGTTAAAATCTTTCCCCTGTTGTTTTTTAAGCTCTTCTCTTAAATTGTAGATTTCAGTGTAACCAGTAAAATAAGAACACAGCTGAACCTGAGATAAGGTTACACGTTTCCATTTACCGTCAGCTTCAGCTTGCTGCTGAAAGGCTTCTTTGGTCAGTAAATCCAGGGCAGCTGCTTTGGACATATTTTTAGTGTGAACGCTGATATCCAAAATAGTGTTGCAGGTAGTTCTTAAATTCCATTTATAATACATCAGCCACATTTCATCCGAATTCTTGTAACCGCTTTCCAGCATCATTTTTTCAGCATAAACAGCCCATCCTTCAATCATGGCACCATTTCCTAAAATTGATTTTATAATACTTGGCGACTGATTGCTGTAAACCAATTGGGTATAATGCCCTGGAATTGCTTCATGAATATTTAAGATCTGAAGGATATAATCATTGTATTCCCGTAAATAACTTTCCGAATTTTCAGCCGTCCAGCCTGACATGCTGCCAACATTATAGTATGTGTTTGCATTTTTATCATATGGCCCCGGTGCAGATATAGAAGCTCCTGCCACTCCAGCCATATAGGCCGGTTCTTTGCGTACCACTAGAGGTTTTGATGGATCGATATACAACAGGTCTTTTGCTTTTACATAAGCTGTGAGTTCCGGGATTTGTTTTTCTATTTCAGATTGAAACTTTTCAGGAGTAGTATGCTGCAATGAAATCTTATCGATAACCTGTTTGATTACGTCTAATTTATCAGTTGGTTTTGGAGCCGTTCCGTTGTATTTAGTCCACAGTTTGTCTGCAAGAACGAACATTTTTTCATGCAGGTCATTTTTATGATCTATGGCTATTTTATAGATTTGATCCACATTATAACCGGATTGAATGTCTAAATCAAATTTTTCAGCATACAATTTGGCTCCTAATCTAAAAGAACGTGGTGTTTTGTTGGGCAATTTCTTTAACCAATCGGCATAATCTGCAATTGCTTTTACGGATACTTTGGCTTTCTCCAGTATTTCTTTTTTCTCAGTGGCTGTCAATTTACTTTTTTCTAAAGCAGCGGTTAATTCTCCTTCAAAAACAGATGATCCGCCTAAGTTTTGTGCTATTGCAAGTTCGGTATGCTCTATCGTTGGGTTTTTGATATTTTTTTTCGCAGCTTCATAATAGGCAGGAATTCCATTCATTTTAGTATTGAAAGCTTTCAAGCGAACTTCCAGGCTATCATAACTTCCGTTCAGAATTTCTGCAAAAGAACCGCAAACATTATATTCAGAAGGATTCCACTGTGAAGATTTCATTTCTTTGGCACTGAAAATAATACCGTCCATTTGATTTTTTATCATATAAAAATCGGTTTTATTCTTATCTGATAAATCGTCGATTTTATATTGTTTTAGTGAATCTAATTGTGCAGCAGCGAAATCAAGCTGTTTTTTTTCGTCTTTATCATCTGGAATTACCAGGACATTATCTGATTTATGGTAGCCAACACCGGATGCCCATCCTGGATATACTTCCCATAATGCTGTAACGAAACCGGCTTTATATTGATCAAATTTTTTATCTAAGGAATTATCGTCAGTACTTTTTGTGCTTTTATTACAGGAAACCAGTAATGTGGCTGTACAAATTGAAATCAACAGTTTTTTCATAATTTACTATTTATTTAGACTAAGGGTTTTTATGTGAAGTAAAATACGTTTAATATTTTATTAATTCCAATAGCACTTCCTCAAAGCGGTTTTTAGGAAGAAACTGATCTTCAAGTGCTTTTGTAAAAGGAATTGGAGAATCCAGACTGGCAACTCTTTTTACCGGAGCATCCAGATATTCAAAACATTCCTCCATAATCATAGCCGA
This sequence comes from Flavobacterium sp., assembly GCA_039933615.1. Lineage (GTDB taxonomy): Bacteria > Bacteroidota > Bacteroidia > Flavobacteriales > Flavobacteriaceae > Flavobacterium. The sequence goes on from JBDTNT010000039.1 coordinate 6,830, forward strand.
AATATCACTGGCGATTCCGCCAAATAAAGTATCTTCCTGATAAATAATTACTTTTCCGGTTTTTTTAACCGAAGCAAAAATAGTTTCGGTATCCAAAGGCTGTAAAGTTCTCAAATCAATCAGATCGGCTTCTATCTCCGGGTTTTTAGCCAAAGTATTCAGGGCCCAGTGTACGGGAGCTCCGAATGCAATAATGGTCACTGCTTTTCCTTCTTTTAATAAAGCTGCTTTTCCTAGCGGAATTGTATAATAATCTTCCGGAACATCCTGATAAACGCTGCGATACAATTGTTTATGTTCAAAAAACAAAACTGGATTCGGATCATTTATCGAAGTGTTTAACAAACCTTTGGCGTCGTAAGGGAAAGCAGGATAAACCACTTTTAATCCCGGAGTTTTGGTAAACCAGGCTTCATTAGTCTGTGAATGAAATGGTCCGGCCTGAGTTCCGCCTCCACAAGGCATACGAACCACAACATCGGCATTTTCTCCCCAGCGGTAATGTGATTTTGCCAGCAAGTTAACAATTGGATTGAATCCAGTTGAAACAAAATCAGCAAACTGCATTTCTACAATTGCTTTATATCCATTAATAGATAATCCCATTGCGGCAGAAACCACCGCGCTTTCGCAAATCGGAGTATTACGAATACGGCCTTTACCATATAGTTCTACAAATCCATCGGTTATTTTAAAAGCCCCGCCATATTCAGCGATATCCTGACCCATGATAACGAGATTTTTATGACGCTGCATAGACTGGTTTAAACTGTTGCGGATAGCATCTATAAAACGGATGTTTTCTGATGATGAAGAAGGGTTAATCTCTTCATGCTGATAGGGTTTATAAACATCATCTAATTCTCCACTGTAAGTTGGTGCAATTTCAGGTTCTGCATTTGCAATGGCTAAATTTTCATCTATTTCCTTTTTTATTTCACCGTGTAAAGCTTCATCTGATTCAGCTGTCAGAATACCTTGATCTGTTAAATAATTTCTGTAATTGGCAACAGGATCTTTAGCAGCCCATTCTTCCATTAATTCCTGCGGAACGTATTTGGTACCACTCGCCTCTTCATGGCCACGCATTCTGAAGGTTTTAAATTCTAATAAGACAGGATGCGGATTTTCAATCATATCCGCTTTCAATTGTGTCAATTTATTGAATACTTCCAGAATATTATTTCCGTCAATAATATAACTTTCAATACCATAACCAATGCCTTTATCGGCAAGGTTTTTACAAAGATATTGTTCGTTTGTTGGTGTAGAAAGACCGTAGCCATTATTTTCAATGATAAACATTACAGGCAATTTCCAGACAGCGGCAATATTTAAAGCTTCGTGGAAATCCCCTTCACTCGTAGCGCCTTCACCGGTAAAAACAGCTGTAATTTTTTTGTTATCCTGAAGGACGTCAGCCAAAGCGATTCCGTCTGCAATTCCTAACTGTGGACCCAGATGCGAAATCATACCAATGATATTGTATTCCTGGGTTCCAAAGTGAAAACTTCGGTCCCTTCCTTTTGTAAAACCGTTTGCCTTACCCTGCCATTGCGAAAAAAGTCGGTACAACGGTATATTTCTTGTGGTAAAAACTCCAAGATTCCGGTGCATTGGCAATACATATTCTGATTCGTCTAAAACAGCGGTAACTCCTACTGCTATTGCTTCCTGTCCAATTCCGGAAAACCATTTTGATACTTTTCCCTGTCGGATCAAGATGAGCATCTTCTCTTCTATTAGTCGGGGTTTTAGTATTTTTTTATATAAATCTAAAAGTTGGGAGTCGGTTAGGTTTTGTCTGTAAAAGATCATTTTAGGTTGTTTTTTTATAGTCTTCAAATATATAAAAATATAACATTTTTAATAGTATTTGTTAAATAATTAAATATTTAAATTTTTTTCGGTTAGCAGAAATAAAAATAGAAAATTTAATTATTGATAAATTCATTTTGTTTCTAAAAGTATAATTTTCTTCATAATCAACAAATTAATACTAAAAAATAACCTATTGAGTGTACTTAAAAAGACGCGGATTTAACCGATTCGTTATCACGAAGACGCGAACAAAAACGGATTTTTTAGATTCTGTATTTAAAATGAGTATAAATCCGCGTTTTTGCGGTAGCAAATCAGTGTCATCAGCGTTCTAAAATTATATACGCTTCATTTTTAAAATATAATTGCGTATTGTTTTATAAAAATAGAATTTTTAATTAGTAAACAGGACGTTTTTCAGGATTATTAATATCTTTACGTATCATAATTGCTCTTAAATTGAGTTATAATCAAAAACTGACTTTGCTGTTTTTGGGCTAAATTGTAAGGAAAAAAATGAATTTTATCTTAAAATTTAAAATTCAGATATAAAATATTATCTACCTTTGTTATTGAAAGACTTTTCTATGTCTTTTATCTTAAATAAAAAATGTAAAGTATGCAAAACATTCCTAGTGTAGACTTACGTGATTTCCTTTCGGACGACCCGGAACGTAAACAAAAATTTGTAAATGAAATCGGCAGTGCATTTGAAAACATTGGCTTCGTAGCCCTAAAAGGTCATTTCTTAGATGATCAGCTGGTAGACGAACTTTATGGCGAAATAAGAAAATTTTTCGCTTTGCCAGTAGAAACCAAGCATAATTATGAAATTCCCGGAATTGGCGGTCAGAGAGGTTATGTTTCTTTTGGAAAAGAACATGCCAAAGGGCGAAAAGAGGGAGATTTAAAAGAATTCTGGCATTTTGGTCAATACGTTGACAAAGATTCCAAATACGCTTCAGAATATCCGGATAATGTAGATGTTGAAGAGTTGCCGCGTTTTAATGTAGTTGGTAAAGAAGCTTACCAGATGTTAGAGAAAACGGGGGTTTATGTATTAAGAGCCCTGGCTTTGCATTTAGGTTTGGATGAGTTTTATTTTGATCAGTATGCAAAAGAAGGAAACTCTATTTTAAGACCAATTCATTACCCGCCAATTACTTCTGAGCCGGAAAATGCCATTCGTGCTGCGGCTCACGGAGATATTAACCTGATTACACTTTTAATGGGGGCTCAGGGTAAAGGATTACAGGTTCAGAATCACGATGGTCAATGGATTGATGCTATCGCCCAGGATGATGAGTTGGTAATTAATGTCGGGGATATGTTGTCAAGACATACCAATAACAAATTGAAATCGACTATTCACCAGGTTGTAAACCCGCCAAGGGAATTATGGGGCACTTCACGTTATTCTATTCCGTTTTTTATGCATCCTGTAAGCGATATGCGTCTGG
>JBDTNT010000040.1:0-5249 GCA_039933615.1 Flavobacterium sp.
AAGCCGAATCTCCCTCGGTAATAAAAAGCGTACTTTCTAAGTTTCTTGGGTTTTTGGTATCGGGAAGATGTGCCCGGCAGTCTCTTAATTTTTTATTGTGAAGATTCGCTTTTTTAGCGCGGTCGGTTGCCAGTTTTCTAATTCCCGACAGTTCTTTACGTTCTCTTTCAGCCTGCAAAATCTTGCGTAATAAGGCTTCTGCTGTCGGAGGGTTTTTATGTAAATAATTATCCAGTTTCGTTTTGATAAAGTCATTTACAAAAGTACGAACCGAAACTGCAGGCGTTCCGTCATCAGATCCCATATCCATCGAACCTAATTTCGTTTTCGTCTGAGATTCAAAAACGGGCTCCATTACTTTGATACTGATTGCACTCACAATGGATTTACGAACATCTGATGCTTCAAAACTTTTGTTGTAAAATTCTCTGATCGTTTTTACAATCGCTTCCCTGTATGCTACTAAGTGCGTTCCTCCCTGTGTGGTATTCTGACCATTTACAAAAGAGTGGTATTCCTCACTGTATTGTGTTTTACTGTGCGTTAAGGCAATCTCGATATCATGGTCCTTCAAATGAATGATCGGATATTCCAGATCTTCTTCACTGATGGTTTCTTCCAATAAATCCCTAAGACCATTTTCAGAAAGGTATTTTTCGCCATTGAATATAATCGTCAGGCCATTGTTCAGATAACAATAATTTTTGACCATTTTGATTACATATTCCATACGGAATTTGTAATTCTTAAAAATCGTTTCGTCCGGCGTAAAAGAAACTTTTGTTCCTTTTCGTTTCGTGGTCTCAATTACATCTTCTTCTAAAACCAGGTTTCCACCTGAAAATTCTGCTGCTTTTTGTTTTTCATCACGAACTGACTCGACACGAAAACTGCTCGACAAAGCATTTACCGCTTTTGTACCTACCCCGTTCAGACCAACAGATTTCTGGAAAGCCTTAGAATCGTATTTTCCTCCCGTATTCATTTTCGAAACTACATCAACCACTTTCCCTAACGGGATTCCACGTCCGTAATCGCGAACAGAAACCGTTTTATCCTTGATAGTCACCTCAATAGTTTTTCCCGCACCCATAACGAACTCATCGATACAGTTGTCTAAAACCTCTTTTAAAAGAATATAAATACCATCATCAGGTGAAGATCCATCCCCTAATTTTCCGATGTACATTCCCGGACGCATACGGATATGTTCTTTCCAGTCGAGTGATCGAATATTATCTTCGTTATATTGATTTTGCTCTAGCATAAATGAATTAGGATTTTTGGCTAATGTACCATTTCTAGGTAAAAAATAAAAGCGTATTATTTTAAAGTTATCAATAAAAACAGCTTTGAAAACTATTTAAATTAATTTTAAAATAATACGGCCGCTAAAATTATAAAAAATCAGCTTTTCAACAAAAAAAGTACTATTTGATTGTCAATACTTCTTTTGCCAAAGCAATCATTTCGGCCGTTCCTGTATTTTTATTTTTTTCGTCGGACAGTTTCACCACTCCCTGCCAATGTACATTGTCCGGCTTGGTTTCGGTTAATTTTATGACCATATTCATAGCCGGCAGACCAACATCATTGGTAAAGTTAGTTCCGATTCCGAAAGACATCCTGATTTTATCTTTACAATAATCGGATATGTTTTTTACTTTATCGAAATTGAGTGAATCCGAAAAGACAATACTTTTTGATTTTGGGTCGATTCCCATTTTGGTATAATGTGCAATTACTTTTCTAGCAAATTCTACCGGATCTCCGCTGTCGTGCCGAACGCCATCAAAAAGTTTAGAGTATTTTTTATCAAACTGATTGAAAAATATATCTGTCGTATACGTATCTGTAAGGGCAATTCCGAGGTCTCCGCCGTAAACCTGTGTCCAATGTTCGAGGCTCATAAAATTAGCCATTTTAAAGCCATATTGAGCGGCATGAAACATAAACCACTCGTGTGCATGCGTACCCAGCGGACGTTTATTGTTGACCATTGCAAAATGTACGTTACTTGTTCCGATAAAACTTTCATGTCCAAAACTATTTAAAGTTTCATTGACCAAAACATGAACATCATAAGAATGACGGCGTCTGGTACCGAATTCCAAAACAGAAACACCGAGTTTATTATAGTTGTCGATTTTCTCTTTCGTGACACTTTTGATCGCTTCATCATTTAAACGGATTAAATGGCCGGCTTTATAAAATAGTTCCGAAATCAAAGCCATCAGCGGGACTTCCCATAAAATGGTGCGGTACCAAAATCCTTCAATGGTAACTTTTATTTCCGATCCTTCCTGTGTGATTTCAACTTCAGACGGATCATAACTGTAACCCTGCAAAAAATCCAAATAAGTCGGATCGAGGTAATGACAGTGATGGCTGAGATACCGTTTTTCTTCTTTTGTCAATCGCAAATCGGCCATGGAATCTACCGATTTCCGAAGTAATTCGGCAAAGCCCGGCGGAAAAACATGTTTTCCACGATTGATAAATGCATAACGGACTTTTGCTTTTGGAAAAAGCTTGATTACGGCATGCTGCATCGTAAATTTATAGAAATCATTGTCTAAAATTGATTTCAGAAATGTCGTTTCCATATTCTGTTTACTGTATAAATTCTTTAAATCGTTCCTTGCTAAGGTACGCCAATTCAGTAAAAGAAGAAAATTGAGATACTATTAATTACTTCATTATAACTTTAAAAGAAGCGATACTATTTTCACCAAGATAAAAAGTAAGATACTCGCCTATACTTTTATCAAATGTGATTTGAAATTCCAAACCGTCTTTTCTCTCTTTTGCATTTTCAATCCTGACAGCCATATTGCTTTTATTCACATAAAAAAACTGGGCCGTTTTTGAAATATTTTTGATTCTAAAAGTAACATTTTCTCCTTTTTTAGCTTCAATAATACCGGAACTGGGCTGCATAATTTGATGATCCCCTTCGATTGTTACATTGTAAATCAGTGGACCGTTCAGAAAATCATCCTTGTTTAATTTACGACCGTCAAAAGTTCCTGAATCAGGAAAATGCTTAGCAAAAAAATAACCGGGTTCTGCATCAAAGTAAATAGAAGTAAAATTTTTCGTTAACTTCCCTCTGCTTTGATCGTAATAACCTTCTCCCCACGTTACATCTACCAATCGCCATTTCCCATCAATTAAAACAATGTTCCATGTATGGTTTGAAGCCGTATTTTTTTTTCCAATATCACTGAGTCTGGTTTTAGAATCTCCACGGACAACTTCGCTTTTTAAACCAACTAAAGCTGCCAAATGACTGTACAAAATTGTAAAACCTTCACAAACTGCTTCTTGAGATTTAAATACTTTTTGAATCTCCGCATCATTTATCTCCTGGATTTTCTTTTGTTTCTCCTCCTCTGTAGAATAGCTAAAACCTATTGACTGTGGCGGATTCAGATAAGTATCTAAATCGTATTTTATATTGAACGCCATCCAGCTGTAAATGGCTCTCGCTTTATCATAATCGGAAGTAAAATCCTTTTTAATTCTTGCTGCTAATTTTTCGGTAGTACTGAATTGTTTTGGGTATTTCAAAACAGTATTGTCAACCGCATTTGTTTTTTGTGAATAAGAGGCCTGCAAAAAAATGATGCTTAGAACAAGACCTTTAATTGTATTATTTTTTAACATGATGGACTAGAAACTGGCTTTTATACTATCTTTTAATTCTTTATCTAACTCTACATTAGAAATTTGCTTTTTCTCAACATCAAAATTAGCATTGAATGCCGGTAACGAAAACGTTGCTTTTATCTGGGCACCATACCTTGGTAAAGCATTATTGGCAATTTCTAAAACTGATGCACCACCTCTTGCTCCGGGTGAAGTTGCCAGTAATAACATTGGTTTCTGCTGAAAAACTTCTTTGGTAATTCTGGAAGACCAATCGAAAATATTCTTGAATGCTGTAGAATAATTCCCGTTGTTTTCTGCCAATGAAATAACCAAAACATCAGCACTTTCCAATTTATCAAGAAATGCTTTTGCGGTTTCGTGCTGCCCTATTTCTTTTTCAAGATCAACACTGAATAAAGGCATGGCGTAATCATTTAAATCCAAAACTTCGACTTCAGCATTTTCAAATAATCCTGCTGCGTAAGCCGCTAATTTTTTATTGATAGAATGCTGGCTGTTACTTCCTCCAAAGGCTATAATTTTCATATGTATATTTTTTACTTAATCTTTTTCTGCTTTATCCCTGTTGCTCTTTTCAACCTCAAAGATTTCTTTTTTGATTTCGACTGAATATTCATTTGGAGAAATCTTCCCTCCATATGAACGGGCATAAACTTTTGTAAATTCGGCACCAAAGTATAAAATTATAGCCGAATAATAGACCCAAACCAGAATAATAATAACAGATCCCGCTGCACCGTACAAACTGGCGATAGTTGAACTTCCCAAATAGAATCCGATTGCAAATTTACCAATCATAAATAAAACTGCGGTACAGGAAGCGCCTATAAAAGCATCTTTCCATTTTATTATACCATCCGGCAATGTTCTGAAGATAATCGCAAACAGCAAAGTGATACTGGCCAGAACAATAAATAAATTGACAACATAGAAAAGATATACGGTACTTTCGGGGAAATATAATTTTAGTCTGGTGCTCAGAATATCCAGAGTGGCGTTTAACATTAAACTGACCAACATTAAAAACCCAACAGAAACAATCATTGAAAAAGACATCATTCTGTTTTGAATAAATTTTTTGACTCCTTTGTTCGGTTTTGCCCTAAGTCCCCAAATAAAGTTTATTGAACTCTGAATTTCCGCAAAAACCCCGGATGCCCCAATCAGCAGCATCACCACTCCAAAAATAGTTACAAAAATATTACTGTCAGACAATTTTACGTTTTTTATGGCCTCCTGAATCTGAATAGCCGCTTCATTTCCTACTAACTCATTTATTTGTCCGTAAAGCTTTCCGGTTACCGCTTCTTCTCCAAAAAAGAAGCCGCAGATGGTAATGATGATGATCAATAAAGGCGGCAAGGCAAATATCGTATAATACGATAATGCAGCACTTAATTTGATGGCATTATCGTCGTTGAATTCTAAAAAGGTATCTTTTAACAAATTCCATGATTTTGAAAATATATTTTGGTTTTTCACAGGTCTCAATTTTACAGTTACTCTCAAATTTAAACAAAATTGGAGGATTTATTTTTCTGGATTTCTTTGAAAGTTTATCTTATTCCCATGTT
>JBDTNT010000041.1:0-3552 GCA_039933615.1 Flavobacterium sp.
GTTATTCTTGATGTGGCGCTTAATCATGCCTTCGGAAGAAATCCTATGGTAAGGATGTGGATGAATGATCCTGACGGTGACGGTTTTGGTTCGCCAACAACCGAAAATCCATATTTTAATACTGTGGCCAGGCATAGTTACAGTGTTGGAGAGGATTTTAATCATCAGTCCTTAAAAACGCAGAATTATGTTGACCGTGTCATTAAACAATGGATCGAAGAATATAAAATTGACGGTTTCCGCTGGGATCTGACCAAAGGATTTACACAGGCATGTACAGCTAGTGATGAGTCATGTACAAATGCGTATCAGCAGGACAGAGTTGATATTTTGAGAAAATATGCTGATTATTCCTGGAGTCTTGACCCTACACATTATACAATTTTCGAACATTTAGGTTCAGATTCAGAAGAGCAGCAGTGGGCCAATTACAGAATTGCCGAAACGCCGGGCAAAGGAATTATGATGTGGGGAAAAATGACAGATCCTTACAATGAGCTGTCAATGGGATATGTTAGTAATATTTCAAGAATGACAAGTGCCAGTCACGGATTTACTGCAAATCGATTAATGGGTTATGCAGAAAGTCATGATGAAGAACGTCTGATGTATAAAAATGTACAATACGGAAATTCAAACGGTACTTATAATGTAAAAACATTAAATACAGCTTTATCAAGAATGTCTGCTATAGGAGCCGTTTCTTTATTAGTACCGGGCCCAAAAATGATTTGGCATTTTGGAGAACTCGGATGGGATGATTCTATTTTTACCTGTAACAATGGTTCGGTAAATGACGCTTCAGGAACGATATCCGGAGATTGTAAATTAGATACGAAACCACAGCCTCAATGGGTTGAAAATTGGCAGGGAGATTCAAACAGAAATAAAATTTACAACGATTGGGCTAAAATGATTACGCTGAAAACCACTGAACCGGTATTTTTAGGAACACCAACAATTGCAAATGCAAGTTCATTAAATGTCAACATAAAAATTACCAATGGAAATTTAGCTGCAACACAACTGAAAGATGTATTGATCATTGCCAATTTTGGACTTACGGCTCAAAATGTTCCTACAGGTTTTCAATACACAGGAATCTGGTATAATTTAATGGATAATACAACTATTAATGTTACTGATGCTGCAGCCCCAATAAATATTCCGGCCGGAGAATACCGAATTTACGGTAACAAAACGGCAAGTCTTGCAATAGCTGATTTTGAAAAAGGGAATACAGTAAATCTTTATCCAAATCCGGTTGCAGATTATTTTACTTTAAATGTAACTGCAACAAAAGTTCAGATTTATTCCGTTTCAGGTCAATTAGTAAAAAGTTTTGTTACTAACGGAAATTCAGATTTTCAGTTTACAGTAAGTGACCTGAAAACAGGATTGTATCTTGTTAAGGCAGCTGATGAAAACAATAACACACAAGTGATGAAATTCATCAAAAAATAATAGTTTGCCAGTAATGCAAAAAGGCTGTCTGTAAAAAGGCAGCCTTTTATTTTGTATTATTTTTAATTTATTTCTTTTCGTTGTATTCGCCAATAACAGCAAAATAGCCAAAAGTTCCCAGGCCCAAAACAATTAGTGGAGTCAGGATAAAAAGGATTATAATCCCAAATACAAGATCATCCTGTTTTTCAGACAGCAGTTTTGGTAAACCAAATTCAAAAACGCAAAAATAGGCAGCTGCAATTGCCAGTATCACCCATAAAATACCTAAAACCTGTTTGATTGTATTCATTTTTTTAAATTTAAAGGTGATTAATTTTGTTTTTATTATCAATATATATCATTCCAATTACAAAGCATACCGAAGCAATAATAATAGGATACCATAATCCGTCCAGATAAAAATCAGGCTTTCCTGATTCTTTGGCATGTATTACAAAATAAGTGGATATGGCAGGAAGCAAACCTCCAAAAATTCCATTTCCGACATGATAGGGCAAGGACATCGACGTGTACCTGATTTTGGTTGGAAACATTTCTACCAAAAAGGCTGCAATCGGTCCATACACCATAGTAACAAATAATACCTGAATGAAAACCAGAAAAATTAAAGTCCATTCATCACCTGAATTTATTGTAATTGAAATACTTGATAATGTCTCTTTTTTAGGAACATACGTTTTTTTCTCTAAAGCGGTTGTGCCATCTGAATAGTATTTTTGTATTGTAGTTATCGAACCTCCGTTATCAGTTTTTGCAACAGTTTCTTTTGTGTTTGCAACAATTTCAGTTTTATGACTCAGGTCAGTTGTATTATACATCATTTTGTAAATAGGTCTGTAAAACAAAATAGCCAGCAGCATTCCGCCCATCATAATGTATTTTCGTCCAATCTTGTCACTTAGCCATCCGAAAACAATAAAGAAAGGTGTTCCTATTAACAGAGCAATCCCTAATAAACCATCAACTTGTGAGGAATCAATATTCATAACGGTTTTCATAAAACTCATGGCATAAAATTGTCCGGTGTACCAAACAACTCCCTGTCCCATGGTGGCGCCAAATAAAGCGAGTAATACAAACTTTAAATTATATCGGTTTCCAAAACTTTCTTTTAAAGGATTGGTGCTGGTGGTTCCTTCTTTTTTTGCTTTTGCAAAAACCGGAGACTCATCCATATTTTTTCTAATCAGATAAGACACTCCGACCATAACGATTGAAACCCAAAATGGTACGCGCCATCCCCAGGAATCAAAATCTGCAGCGGAAAGAATATTTTTTGTTGCCAGAATAACCATCAAAGAGATAAATAATCCAACAGTTGCTGTGGTTTGAATCCACGATGTCCAATATCCTTTTTGTCCTTCAGGGGCGTGCTCTGCCACATAAGTAGCTGCTCCTCCATATTCACCGCCAAGTGCAAGTCCTTGCAGCAAACGTAGAATTAAAACCAGTAAAGGCGCTAAAAAGCCTATGGTTTCATAACTTGGAATGCATCCGATTAAGAACGTCGAGCCGCCCATTAATAATAAAGTAGCCATAAAAGTATATTTTCGGCCAATGATGTCACCAAGTCTTCCAAAAAACAAAGCACCAAACGGACGCACCACAAATCCTGCTGCAAAAGTGGCTAAAGTAGATAGAAAAGCTGCGGTTGGATTATCTGTCGGAAAGAATTTGGTTGAAATTACGACAGCCAGACTGCCAAAAATATAGAAATCATACCATTCAATCATAGTTCCCATTGAGGAAGCTGAAATTACTTTCCAAATGCCTTTTGTAGAATTTTCACTCATAATTTAAAGATGTAGTCTTAGTAACAAATAAAAGTTATCTATATTTTTTAACGAATATAAAAGATAATTTTTTATTTATTTAATACTTTTTTAACAAAATGAAAACATTTATCATTTTGAGTAAAGAAAAAGGTTTTTGTATTTTATTAAGGACTAAACTTTAATAAACTAATTCTTAAAGAAGAGATTAAGCATTAGGAAATGGGACAGAAGAGAAAAGGGTCAATCCTAAAACCTGTGGAGTAGTAAAATTTATGCATACAGATTAGTTTAGTGGCTTTAGTACTGTTAT
>JBDTNT010000042.1:0-11656 GCA_039933615.1 Flavobacterium sp.
CCCTGAAGCGTTTTACGTTTCTGCCCTGATGTATTTTTTGTTCCATAATGCATAAAATTTTGTAGTGGTTCAAAGATAAAGCCATTTGTATTAAAAAGTGTGCGTTTCAAAGATAAAATAATATTCATTAAAACACCTTTTATTTGTAAGATAATATAGCTGTTTCATGAATGGATTATCCCATTAAAGAAGGGAACTTCGTTTTTGAATTTTAAATCTTCTGCTATAAAAAAAAATACAATAGCCTTCGCGACAAAATTTTGGGCAGGATACGAGGCAGGAAAACTGATAAAAGAAAAAGGCTTCGAAAAGAGGTAAAACAAAAAGGCATTAGGATATTTTACATATAAATACTATATGAACCCGTTGGGTGTAATTAAAGAATAATATATTTTGACGCGGATTTGACTGATTCGTTATCACGAAAACGCTAATAAAAACGGATTTTTTTTAGATCCTATATTAAAATCAGTATAAATCTGCGTTTTTGCGGCAGCAAATCTGTGTCATCAGCGTTCTACATTATATACGTTGCATTTTTAAAATATAATTGTACGCAACGGGTTATATGAGATAATAAGTACGAAGTTGATAATAAAAAAGAACACAGATAAGGCACTGCTATTTATGTTGTTAAACTGAAAAGTAAAATTAAATTTCCCTTAGTTTTTGAAACAAATAAATAAGAATAAAAATTTGTTTTAGTTTTTGAAACAAATAAATAAAAATAAAAATTTGTTTTAGTTCTTGAAACAAATTTAAAATAAATTAATTTTGTTTCAGCAGTAAAAGGTAACAATCCAAAAAACAGTTGATGAAAAAAGATAAAAAATTGGAGACCTGTTACTGATCAAGCCAATTTTTGAAATTGTTTATTTCCTTTTTGCTGATAATTATAGGATCCGTTTCGACAGGAGGAACGGTAAGTTTCAGTTCGACTTTCTGATTAGAATGTTTGACAACTTCCTTAATGATATTTCTGCTGACAATATATTTCCTGTTGACTTTAAAGAAAATAACCGGATCCAGATTGTGAATAATATCTGTCAGTGTATTATCGTACAAATAACTGTTTCCTGAAGTGACATAAATAAAAAGATGCTTGCCGGAAGCCACAAAATAGGTAATGTCATTTTCGTTGATCGAAATCATTTTGTAACCGTGATTGACCAAAAAGTGACGTTGAATTTTGCTGGTTTCAGGATTTTCAATTGCAACTAATGTTTGAATAGTTAAATCACTATTGAACGTGTTTTTTATTTTTTTGAATTTTTCCAGGGCTTCAAACAGTTCCTGCTCTTCAAATGGTTTTAGGAGATAGTCGATTGTAAAGTGTTTGAAAACCGTAATAGCATAAGAATCATAAGCCGTAACGAAAATGACAGGGCAGGAGATAGTGGCTTTTTCAAAAATTTCAAGACTCTTTCCGTCACCAAGATGAATGTCCATAAAAGCCAGGTCAACATTGTTTTCGACAAAAAAAGCAACTGCTTCTTTTACCGATTTTAAAACTGTGATTTCTGCTATGGGTACAATATTTTGCTGCTCTAAAATAGATTTCAGATAACTCGAAGCCAGATATTCATCTTCAACAATGGCAATTTTCATCTTCTTTTGAATGGTGTAAAGCTTCAATAATTAAAATAAAGCTGTTATTTGACGCTGCAAATATATTAGTTAAGCTTTATAATTAATGATGTTGAAATGTTTTTTATTCAAATTCTGAAGAGATTTTGCTTAATGTGGTGATATTTAAATGAAGTGATGCCTATTTATTACATCCAATTATAAACAAAAAGAGGCCCAGTTGTGAAACTGGACCTCTTTAAAAAAAAACAATAGGTATTATAGATTGGGATTGTTTAATCTCGCGTTTGCCGGGAAAATAATGGTATAACGCGGATCGTTTTGTATCAAATTGTAGACATCACCGTCAAATGTGTGAACGATGGCTTTCTGATTTGTTCTTCTCAAATCATTCCAACGCTGTCCTTCAACAGGGAATTCACGACGTCTCTCTTCTAAGATGAAGTTAGTTAAATCTGTTGCATTCATTGCTGCGATATCAGTTGCAAGTTGTGTATAGCCAGCTGTTGTATATCTGTTTACAATAAAGTTTAAAATTGTAGTTTTAGCATCAGGAAGATTATTCAATTTTAATGAAGTCTCTGCTTTTGTTAAATACAATTCAGAAGTTCTGAAAGAACATTTTTGATCGTCATTACCACCTTTTTGAATTCTGAAACGGCTTCCGCTTGCTAAAAAGTAAAGAGGAAAACGTAAATCAGTAGTTTTACTGTAAGCAGCAATTAAATCTGGTGAAGCGTATGAAGCCCCTTTAAGGCCATTTGTATATCCGTCTTCAAGTGCCAGGATTGATTCTTTTGAATCGTACTTAGTAGCAAAAACCGGAGTTGCTTTTAAGTCAACCAAAGCATTGTTGATTGCCAAAGCTTTGTTGGCAGCATCAAATGATTTCTGCCATTGTTGTTGGTACAAATAAACACGGCTTTCGAATGCGTATAAAGCAACAGTAGAGAAACGATAATTAATACCTTTGGTTTGTACATTTACATTGATCAACTTTTCAGCTTGACTCATATCAGAAATAATCTGATTGTAAATTACTTCAACACTTTGTGGTACAAAAACCTGCTCTAAATCAATTTCTAAAGCCAAAGGCACTCCCTTATCTGTAGTTGCAGTTGCAGTATTGTAAGGTTTTCCAAAAAGATTAATCAAATCAAAGTATGCCATTGCTCTTAAAGCATAAGCTTCTCCAACCAGTTGTGTTTTTTCTGGTGATTCAGTTAACTTTTGTTGCGCATCATTGATTATTACGTTGGTATAAAAAATTACGGTGTATAAATTCTGATATGGAATAGTAGCTGTAAAACGATCCGGATTGGCATCTTTCCAGATATAAATATCTTTATAAACGTTAATCTCATCACTAAACTCATTCATTGTTAATTCGTCAGTACGAACTGCTGTCAATGATTTGTGTTCCGGGTAAATATCATATCCTGTTGTTAAAACAGCACGATATTGTTCTAATGTTTCTGGGATAACAACACCAACAGGCGTAATGTCCAGATAATCATCGCAACTTGTTACTGCAGCTGCAGCAACAAAAAGTAGTATATATTTTGAGAATTTTTTCATCTTTATTTTTATTAGAAAGTTACATTACATCCTAAAGTAAATGACTTAGGAACTGGTTGTGCATAAATGTTTCCGAAAGTTTCCGGGTCAAAGTAGCCTTTGTAATCAGAACTGATTACAAATAAGTTTCTTGCCTCAACATTGAATCTGATGCTTTGAATATTAATCATATCTGTAAACGCTTTTGGGAATGTATATCCTAAACGTACACTGCTTAATCTCATATAACTCATTTCGCTAACCCATGTATCTAAATAATTATAAGTTGGGATTTGGTTTCCTCCAGAATACCATAAGTATGACATATAAGAATCTCCTGTACCGCCATCCTGACTTGTAATTCCAGGTAAATTAGATGAAGTGTTGGTTGGTGACCAGGCATTCAAAAGGTCTCTGCTGTAGTTTTGTCCTCTGTCAACCTGAGTTCCGTTGTAAGGAGGATTTCTAACTACAGTCTGTTTTATATTAAAAGATGCAGCAATAGCAAGATCGAAATTACTTACTTTGAATGTATTTGTGATACCACCTGTAAATTTAGGATCTCTATCACCTAAATAGGTAAACAAATCTCTAAACTGATCTGGATTTAAACGTGATTGTGTCAATAAACCAGGAAAGAAATCAGCATATGGGTCATATAAATCAAAGAATTTTTGTGTATTCACAGTTTCTCCTTTTTTATTCACAAATAAAGGATATCCGTTTTCGTCAATTCCGTTAGTTTTAAATCCAAAAATAGCATTTACTGCATGACCTTCCTGATTTGGCAGGTAGCTGTTATCTCTTACTTCTAAACGGTCAATATTACTTTTGTTATGAGAAAAGTTAATACTTGTATTCCATTTAAAGTTCTCATGGTCAATATTTTTTGTAGACAATGTGATTTCGTAACCTTTGTTACTTACTTGTGCCCAGTTCATATTGGTGTATTCAAAACCATTTTCTAATGGAAGTGCTTTTGAACCAATTAAGTCAGTACTTTTTCTTCCGTAAATATCTGTTACGATGCTGATACGGTTATTAAACAATCCAATATCAGCACCAATGTTGGTATTGGTCGTTTTTTCCCAGCGTAATTTGTCATTTGGTGGACTTTCAACTACGATTGTTGGTTCTGTCTGACCCGGAAGGATAATCGCTGTTTCGTTTTTACCTACTACATAAGGAGAGGTGTTTTTATCAATATTACCTTGTAAACCATAAGAAGCACGAAGTCTTAAGTTAGATAGTATCAAGTTGTCTTTTAAGAAATCTTCTTCAGATACTGCCCATGAAGCAGATGTTGACCAAAGTGGTAAATATTTATATTTAGGATCTACACCAAATAAGTCAGAACCATCGTATCTAACACTTCCAAAGATACTGTATTTTCTATCGTATGTGTACGAAGCTGTAGCGAAGAAAGAAGCAAAAGCATTTTCTTTTTTAGATTTTGAATAGGTTTGGTAAGTAGATTCAGTAGCATCCCCTGGATTAGGGAAAACAATTTGCTGCGTAGTTAAGTTATTTTTATCATAACCAAAACCTTTTGTAGAAACAGTTGTATTGGTATTTCTTCTTAACTCATTACCAACCATTGCCTCAATTTCGTGTTTTTCTCCGAAACGTTTCGTGTAGTTCACCATTGTTTTCAGGTTATACTGGAAGAAGTCAGTGTTTGAATTTTGGATAACACCACCTTCAGGAAGAAAATACTTGTAAGATCCATTACTGAAATAACGGGATTTTTCTTTTTGATTTCTTGTATAATACGTGTCTTTGTCAGCGAATTTTTCACTCGATGTATTGTCTAATTGTAAACCTAGCTGAGAAGTTACTCTAATATCTTTAGTTAGTTTGTATTCAGCATCCAATAATGCTTTTACAGATCTTGTTTTTAAATCGTAAGATGTATTGGCTCTTTCTTCCAGGAAGTTAAATGGTACATAACGGTCTGAGAAACCAGTAATATCCTGATCATATTTATAAGACCCATCAGCATTGTATGGAGTTAAATATGGATTTACGTTTCTTGAATAGTTTGCAGGGTTTGTAAATGCACCTGAATCTGTTAAGTAAGATTCAGTTTTGTTTTCTGCACCAAAAATACCAACACCAACTTTAAATTTGTCTGTTATTTCGTAGTTGTTTTTTAAGGTAATGTTGTAACGTTTGAAACCCGTTCCAATAGTGGTACCTTTTTCATCATAGTATCCTAAAGAGAAATAGTAATCAGATTTTTCACCACCACCAGATAAACTTAAACCGTGTTGTGTATTAATTGCCGTTTGGTACAATAAGTTACCCCAGTTTGTATTGTTACCTCTCAAACTGTTGATAGATTGTTGTGTTTCCGGGCTCAGAGAAGAGAAGCCACCGGCTCTGTATGCAGCTAATTCATTCGATCCGTTAAGGATACGAGCTATATCACCACCGGTGTCTCTGTATGTCAAATCAGAACGGCTAGCCATGCCAAGTTCCAAATCAACTTTCTCGCTTGAGTTCATTAAGTTTAACTTAGAAAACTCAGGTCTTTGTGTAATAAAGGTATTCGTATTGAAACTTACTACCATTTTACCAGCTCTACCTTTTTTTGTTGTAATAACAATAACACCGTTTGCAGCACGGGCACCATAAATTGCTGTTGCAGCAGCATCTTTCAGAACAGTAATATCTTTAATATCATCAGGGTTTAAACCTGCAATAGAATAATTAGCAAGGTTGTCAATATTGTCTTTATCATAGTTTTTAGGAACTTCATTGTTCTCTAATGGTAATCCGTCAAGTACCCATAAAGGATCTTGTGTAGCATTAAGGGAAGCAGTACCCCTAATCCTGATTTTTGCCGGTGCTCCGGGTGCTCCGGATGGAGTACTAACAGCAACCCCCGCAATCTGTCCTACCAATAATTGGTCAATACTGGAAACCCCAGTCTGCTGGATAGCAGCCATATCGATTTTGGTAATTGCAGCAGTTAGCTTTCTTTTCTCAATTTTTTGGTAACCTGTTACCACTACTTCCTGAAGTTTTGCAGTTTCAGATTTTAAGGTTATAGTATAATCTTTTTGTGCATCTACTTCAAGGGTGTATGATTTATATCCCATGAAAGTAACCCTAAGGGAAGTAACGTCTTTTGCTATTTTTAAATGAAATTTACCATCAAAATCTGAAGTAGTTCCAATTGATGAACTCTGAATGATACCAGCCGTTGAAGTTTGGTTGGAAATCGAATTGTTTTCGACAAAAATAGAAGCACCAGGTACTGGCGACAAATCAGCTTCGTCTAGAATTATTCCCGTAATAGTTCGGGTTTCCTGCGAGT
Organism: Flavobacterium sp.; assembly: GCA_039933615.1. Lineage (GTDB taxonomy): Bacteria > Bacteroidota > Bacteroidia > Flavobacteriales > Flavobacteriaceae > Flavobacterium. The sequence goes on from JBDTNT010000042.1 coordinate 6,467, forward strand.
ATCCTGCGATGGCCAGGAGAAGCAGTAATGCATGTAAAATTTTTTTCATGTTTGGGGGTTATTTATTAAAAGGTTGTGTTACTTAATGCTTTTTCGATTCTTTGTATTAAATCTGTATAATGGTTCTGAGTCGACTGGTCTCCGGTATTCTTTTTACTTTTTAAGAGTTGAAGCACTTTCCCAAGTTCTCCTTTTTTGTCAGAAGTAACTTCTGTAACTCTTTTCAAAGACGATTGATTAATGTTTCTTACCATTATTTCGCCTTCATGCATATAATTACATAAATGGGGCATGCTTAAGGTCTGCTGTAAATCAACTGTTTTTTTAGAATCTGTTTTTTCAAATAATTTATTTGTCGAAACAATTAAAACATCTACATAATTTTTTTGTGTCATACGCTCCAGAATCGATAATGATTTATTTAAGATTGTTGGAGCAAAAACCTGCTGGTGCATTTTTCTAAATAATTCATTTACGGTAAATACCTTTTCTTTGGTTTCGTTACGCTGATACAATTCATTTTCAGTCATTCTTAACAAACGATCATCGCTAAACAAATCATATATTATTGCGTATTGTAATTCTCTTGACAAGGTATATGGTGTATATTCATAGGGCCCCAGCGGAGAATCTTTCAATGGATTTGTCTTGTCTAAGATGGAGTTGAAAAACAACCATTGTGGAATCGTAATCACATTCTTGATCAAATAATCCGTTGCTCTCTTCTGCATTAAAGCAGGAACCGGGATGTAACTTTCTTTGTTGTCTCCATGAACAGTAACATTCAGGTAAACTCCACCAATATTGTTTAGAACGTGACGGTTGTACAATTGCCACTGACCAATAGTCCCGATGTATAATTTGGCTGTTTCATAATAAGACTGATCTTTATCGTACGTCCAGTCTAAAATATTATCAACTACGCGTTTTAAGTTTTTCAACCCATACTCACTTGCTTTTACAGCATCATTTCCTAAATCTTCCGATTGAGAACGCGGGTCAATTAAATTGCTTCCGTCTTGTTGTTCTCCATAAAAATAAATTGGATCATCCTGATGAGAAGAAATCAAGCTATTCAGTTTTAATTTCTCATTATCATTGGCAGCATACCATCTGTAACCCCATTCGATAGCGTACTTATCGTATTCCCCGATTTTTGGAGTAATAGCAGTAACATTATCTTCCGGTTGTGCTACATAATTGTAACGTGCATAATCCATTATAGAAGGAGCCGTTCCGCCCATTTTTGCCGTGAAATCTTTAGAACGCAAAGATTCAACATCATAAGCAAAAGAAGAACCCATATTGTGTTTTAGTCCAAAAGTGTGACCAACTTCGTGAGACGATACAAAACGAATCGCTTCTCCCATATGTTCATCACTAAAGGTATTTCCTCTCGCTTTCGGATCAATTGGTCCCGTCTGAATACGCATCCAGCTTTGCAGGGAGGTCATTACATTATGCCACCAGATGATATCGGCTTCAATAATTTCACCACTTCTTGGGTCAACAACCGATGGTCCCATCGCATTTGATTTTTGCGAAGCAGCATAAGTAATAACAGAATAACGTACATCGTCAATATCAAAATCCAAATCAGCTTCTGTAGGCTCTTTGGCAATTATAGCATTTTTAAATCCGGCTTTTTCAAAAGCAACCTGCCAGTCATGAACACCGTCAATAATATATTTTCTCCATTGTTTTGGAGTTGAAGGATCGATATAATAAACGATAGGTTTTTTTGGTTCGACCAATTCACCTTTCAAATATCTTTCTTCATCGGCTTTTTTAGGTTCTAATTTCCAACGGGTAATCAATTCTTTTTCAACCATTGCCTGTTGGGCATCGGCAAAATACCAGTGTTTTTCTGTGAAATAACCAATGCGGTTATCAGAAAAGCGGGGTTTCATCGGGACTTTATCCAGTAAAACGATATTACTTGTTACCCCAAGGGTTACAGATAATGCAGGACCGCCTTCACTTACAGAAGTCGTTAACTGCGATTTTACCACTACATTTTTCGGGAATGATTTTAAACTTTCAATATAAGACAACTCCGACTTTACAGAACCTCCAAAGCTGATGTTGCTTAAAACGTCATTGAAACTTTTTTGTTTTCCGTCAAAAATCTTATTTACTTTTATAACAATTGAAGTTGAATCATTGTTTTTAGTTTCAATATCAAATACTTCAATAATAGATTCTGAAAAATTATCTTTTACCGATGCTGTTATTGCGTCCTCTTTTGGAGAAGAAACTTTAGGAACATAGGATTTAACCCAGACTTTTTTTGCAATTGTATCTTTATAAAAACTGATTACTTTGTTTTCGTAATTCATTCCTTTGTTTAATCCGGCATCATTAACCTGAAAAGGAACCTGAGATAATTTGTTTACTACTAAAAATTCTCTTTCGAATAAGCTGTCCTGAATTTCGAAATAAACATCAGTTTTAACCTGTATAATATTGAACAACCCTTTTTTTACGGTTCCCTTTTTGATCAGGTCACTATATTTTTTAGCTTTTTTAGAAGAGGTAGTATCTTTTGCCGTTTCAGTATTATTTTCTTTTTTCTTATTCTTTTGTGAAAAAACAGAAATAGGGCCTAATAAAAATAAAACTAATGCGACGATTACTTTTAAGTTACACAGGATTGCCTTTTTCCTCATTGTGGTGTTAATTTTAGGTTAATTTTTGCTCGAAAATATTTGTTATTCGGTCAAAAAAAAAAGGAAAAGGAGTGAATGGCTTTTTTTCAGGAGTGAATGTCAATTAAAGGCAAAATACATACAAAATTGCCATCTTTTTCTGAAGCTTTAAAATCAGTTTTAGAATAATGACTGTAAATGCTCTCCAGATAATTTAACCCAAATTTAGTACTTGGTTCAGAGTTTTGTTTGGGCTGCAGATTATTAGAAATAATAACAGTCTGAGTTTTAATTACAATTTTCGTATGCAACGGAATTTCCTGAGTTGCCATATTATGTTTTATAGCATTTTCTATTACAATCTGAAAGGCAAGATAAGGAACACTTTTTGTCAGGGCCGATTCGTCCTCAATTTCAATAGAAAAAAACAATTCTTCCTTAAAACGGGTTTGTTGGAGAAATATGTATTTCTCGATAAATAATAATTCTTCCTGCAGCGTCACTATGTTTTTTTCCGGCGGATCAATCAGATAACGGTAAATACGGGATAAATTCAAAGTAAACTTTTGTGCCGTTTTTACATCACTGCCCACTAACATATAAAGGGAGTTAAGCGAGTTGAATAAAAAATGCGGATTGATCTGTTCCTTTAATTGTTGTAACTGAATCAGCGCTTTTTCTTTAATGATCTTTTCATTCTCGACCAGTAGCTTATTTTTTTCTTTGATTGCTATTCCTTTCTCTTTATATGCCCGTCTGCTTGCATAAGAAAACAAATAAAAGATAAGGAGCAGCATTACTGTTGTAATCGAATAAATCCAGGTTGTATATTTTCTGATCAAATCTACATTTTCATCTACAAATATTTTCGGAAAGCTGACGCATACAAACCATCTGGAACCTTTTATATCCAGTTTTTTTGTAAAACGAATGACATCCAGTTTTAAGAATTCAGACATTGTAGTTCTTTTTACATAATCAAATTTTTTCGTGAATGTGGTGTCTGATGGCTGAAGTGAAGAAATATCGTATATGTTTTTACCAATAAAGTCCGATTCCGGATGATAAATACATTTTCCTTTTTTATCAAAAACAAAAGCATAGTTGGAAGCCGTTTTATCAATTGTAGAAAAGTAATCATGAAGCTTTTTTAAATTGATGTCATAACCATATAATATGGTGGTGTAGTTTTTGGAAATAATTTTAAAGTAAACCCGCCAGACCCATTCTTTCCCTTGCGGAATAATGATACTTACATAGGTTGTCTTTTTATTTTTGAGAATAAAATCGTTGATCTCATTTTTTATTTCCTCTGAAATAGAATCATTTCCAAATTCAATTTCAGTATCATTGATTTTGAACCAATTATTTGAGATCAGTGTATTAGTAGCCTGCAGTGAAGTCAGGATCTGCAGATTGGATTTTAAATTATTAAGATTGCTAATCGCTAAAGTGTGCTTAATCGTGTTTTCCTGTTCCAGGAATTTCGAAAATTCCTGCGATAGAAATTCCTGTTTTTTAATAAAATTACGCTGCGCCATCTCCTCATTTGATTTTTCCGTGAGCTCAGTAATCAGATTACTAAGTATAAAAACAGAAAAAACAGTGATTAAGATAGAGACGATCAAATAGATGACAAATGCCCGTTGTGATGTTATTTTTTTTAATTTAAATTTCAATGAAGTATCTATAAGTTAAAAATCTAATTTGCTACCGAAAATTGTGAATCGTACAGGTTTTTATAATAACCATCGGTTTTGTTAAGCAGTTCCTGATGCGTTCCCTGCTCAACAATCAATCCTTTGTCCATCACTACAATTTTGTCTGCGTTGACGATTGTTGCCAGTCGGTGTGCAATAATAATCGAAGTTCTTCCTTTTGTAATTGTTTCAGTCGCACGCTGAATCAATTCCTCAGAATACGTATCGATAGATGAAGTTGCTTCATCCAGAATCAAAATACTCGGATTGCTCACATACGAACGTAAAAAAGCAATCAATTGTCGTTGGCCTGAAGAAAGCATCACGCCACGTTCTTTAACATCAAAGTCATAATTGTCCGGTAAAGTCATGATAAAGTCATGGACACCAATTTTTTTGGCAGCATCCAAAACCTGTTCGCGGGTAATCTCCGGATTGTGTAAAGTGATATTGTTGTAAATCGTATCGGCAAACAAAAAGACATCCTGCAAAACCACAGCAATTTGTTTACGTAAGGAAGCCAGCGTGTAGTTCTCAATATTTTCACCGTCAATATAAATCGTTCCACTGTTAATTTCGTAAAAACGATTCAGTAAATTAATAATGGTTGATTTTCCGGCACCGGTCGACCCTACAATCGCGATGGTTTGTCCCGAAGCGACCGACAAATCAATTCCTTTTATGACTTCTTCCTCCGGAATGTAACTGAAACGGACTTCTTTAAACTCAATCGTTCCATCAAAAATTGGCGCTTCAAGCGTTCCCGTATCCTGAATATGATCCTGTGTATCAATAATATCAAAAACACGATTGGCAGCAATCATTCCTAATTGCATCTCGTT
>JBDTNT010000043.1:0-5981 GCA_039933615.1 Flavobacterium sp.
AAAAACAAAAAGAGGCACTTTCGCACCTCTTTTCTATATTGATTATTTTCTGATATTCAATACTTTGATAATCTCACGATATCTGTTGATCTCTTTCTTTTTCAAGTAATCTAACAACGATCTTCTTTTACCTACTAGTAGTACAAGTGAACGCTCAGTGTTGTAATCGTGACGATTTTTTTTCAAGTGCTCAGTTAAGTGTGAAATTCTGTAAGTGAACAATGCAATCTGACCTTCTGCTTTTCCAGTGTTTGTTGCTTCACCGTGTTGTGCAAAAATCTCTTCCTTCTTTTCTTTAGTTAAATACATTCCAATATTATTTAATGATTTTTATGTATGTCATACATCTTTTGTAAGACGGGTGCAAAATTACATATTTTTTTCGAAAAAATAAATTTAAAGACTGAAAAATTTAAAGTTTCAATAAATTAGGCAAAAAAATACCATTTTGGTAATTCTTTAAGCCTGCAAATTTTAAAATAATTTAGAAACTTCCTGATTTACAAATTCTAAAAATCTTTCGTCAGCTGCTGTAAACGGATCGATAACATGACTGTCAATATCAATCTGACCGATGTTTTGTCCGTTAACAAATAATGGAACTACGATTTCTGACTTTACCGTAAAACTGCATGCAATATAATTGTCTTGTGCAGCGACGTTCGGCACAACAAAATTGGCATTGCTCTCTGCAACCTGCCCACATATTCCTTTTCCAAAAGGAATTACGGTGTGATCCGTTTCTGCTCCTACATAGGGTCCTAAATGAAGGGTTTTGTTTTCGTGGTTCGCAAAATAAAATCCAACCCAATTGTAATATTCAACGTTTTCGTTTAATAATTGACAGATAGATAATAATTTTTCGTCTCTAACAGTATTTGTATCGGCTACAATAGCACTTATTTTTGGTTGTAATTCCTGAAATGTCATAATGCAAAAATTTTATGCAAAAGTATTTAATACTCAATTTAAAAAATACATAAATTTGTTAAAAATTTCCGTTGAAAAAATATTTACTTCAATTTAAACCTTTCCTGATTTTTATAGGCACTTTTTTTGCTGCTTACATTGGACTTACATTAGTTTATAAGTTTTATTTAAACAGTTTTGAAGCAAATGCTGTTGATGGAATAACAACTCTCATTGGGCATAATGTAGAACAGCTGATGCAATTGTTTAATAGTCATGTTAAAATTCTTAAGAGCCTTTCAGTCCCTGACTTAGAGGTTTGGTATAATAATAGGTTTACCATTAGAATTGTCGAAGGATGTAATGCTGTAAGTGTTATCATTCTGTTTGTTTCCTTTATAATAGCCTTTTCGGGAAAGTTTAAGACAACTTTGTTCTTTATTCTTTTTGGCATTTTTTTGATTTATGTTATGAATGTCATCAGAATCGGATTATTGGCGGTATTGTTGTTTCATTTTCCTCAAAATGAACATATTCTTCACGGTGTTCTTTTTCCCTTAATAATTTATGGACTGGTTTTTTGTTTATGGGTTTTTTGGGTGAACAAATTTTCGAAGTATGCTAAATAAAATAAAAGATCATAAGGTTAAAATCCTGATTGCAGTTATTATAATATTATGTTTTGGCCTGATAAGGGCTTTTGAAAATTCATTGTTCTATGATCCTTTTTTAGTCTATTTTGATTCTGATTTTAAAGGATTGCCATTTCCTGAAGTTGATACTTTTAAACTTTTTTGCGGACTTTTACTGCGGTATTTTCTAAACTCTGTTTTATCGCTGATGCTTATTTATTTGCTCTTTCAGGATGTTGAAATACTTAAGTTTAGTGCATTTCTGTACGGCTGTTTTCTGATAATTCTTTTCGTGCTGTTTTTTGTTATTCTTAATTTTTTTCCTGCGGGAAACTGGCTGCTTTTTTACATCAGAAGATTTATTATTCAGCCCATATTTGTATTGCTTTTTATTCCGGCGTTTTATTATCAGATGCAGAGTTTTAAAAAATAACATTTTATTGTTTTTTTTTCTAAGCTCTTTTGAATATTTTTGCACTTATGAATTTAAAGAAATGCACCGGATTATTTTTAGCGTTCCTGTTGTTGGTTTCCAACGTCGGGTTTGCTTTTGATGTGCATTATTGTGGAGGGAAAATTGCTTCAGTTTCTTTAAATACAACAGTTTCTGTTTCTCCTGAAAAGAAATGTTGTGGATCGGCTGAGAAAAAATCATCTTGTTGTAAAGACAAAGTGGTTCATTTTGAGAAAAAATCTGATAATGCTACACTGAAGGCATTCTTTTTTCAGGTTGCTTTTCCTGCAGTAATTCCCGAATTCAAACCGATTGCTTTTCTTGCTGTTCCAATTTTTAAAAACAATCAGATTATTTCGTATTATTCTGATGCGAATGCGCCCCCATTATTTAAATTATACAATCAATATATTTTTTACTCCTGATTTTAATATTTAGAATCAAGTCTCTCAGGGCTTGTATTGTACTGTTTTTGTGTTTCCTGAAAACTTCAAAAACAGAATTTTCTAAATAATTAAAATCATTTTTTATGCAAAAAAATATAATGCTTTTTGTAGCATTTTTGCTTTCCGTTTCTGTGTTTTCGCAAGAAGATTTAGAAGAAGTGAAAATTACAAAAAAGCAAAAAGGAATTAAAAAATCCTATACGCTTACCGCCAATACGTCTGTTATTACAAGTAAAGAATTATTAAAGGCCGCTTGTTGCAATCTTGCCGAAAGTTTCGAAACAAACCCATCTATTGATGTGAATTTTTCTGATGCTTTAACGGGGACTAAACAAATAAAAATGCTGGGCTTAACAAGTCCGTATTTAATGATTACGGAAGAAAATATACCTTCTGTCCGTGGAGCTTCCCAAGCTTACGGATTATCATTTACACCTGGTACCTGGATCGAAAGTGTGCAAATTACCAAAGGTGCCGGAAGTGTTATTAATGGTTACGAAAGTATCTCCGGACAAATTAATACCGAACTTTTAAAACCTTTAAATGACGTTCCGTTTTTTCTAAATGCTTATGGATCTACCGATTCGCGTTTTGAGTTGAATACACATTTCAATAAAAAATTATCCGATAAATGGGCGACGAGCCTGTTTCTACATGGAAATACCCGTGTTGCAAAAAACGATATGAATAATGACGGTTTTCTGGATAATCCATTGGGAAAGCAAATCAATATTTTAAACCGATACCAGTATTATAATGCCGAAAGTGGTTTGGTGAGTTTTATCAATTTCAGGTATATGAATGATAAAAAGCAAACTGGTGAGGTTAATTTTGATAAAGACAGGGATAAAGGAACAACGAACTATTGGGGCTCGGAAATCAATACGGAACGTTTTGAGGTTTCAACTAAAATTGGGTATGTGTTTCCGGATATGCCTTATCAGAGTATTGGTTTTCAGAATGCTTTCAATAGTCATAATCAGGAATCTTACTTTGGTTTGAATCAATATAATATCAAACAAAACAGTTATTATTCGAATTTGATTTTCAATTCGATTATAAGTAATACGATGCACAAATTTACAACAGGTCTGAATTTTTCGTACGATCAGTATCAGGAGTTTGTCAATGTAAATGATTACAGCAGGATTGATAATTCGGTTGGGGCATTTTTTGAATATACCTACGACAATACAGATAATTTCAGTCTGATCTTAGGCGGAAGAGTTGATAGTCATAACAGATTAGGATTTTTTGTGACACCACGTCTGCACATGCGATATAACCCGTGGAAAGATGGAGTACTTCGTTTTTCAGCAGGCAGGGGGAAGCGTTCGGCTAATATCTTTGCAGAAAGCCAGCAGCTTTTTGCGAGTTCAAGAACATTTTCAATTTTAGACAATAATGGAAAAGTTTACGGACTGAATCCTGAAATTGCATGGAATTATGGCGTGAGTTTTTCTCAAAAATTCAAACTTTTCAATAAGAATGCAGAAGCCGGTTTTGATTTTTACCGAACCGATTTTCAAAATCAGGCCGTAGTTGATTTGATGCAGAGTCCTCAGGAAGTTTTGTTTTATAATTTGAAAGGTAATTCATTTGCAAACAGCTTACAGGTGGAATTCAATTATGAGCTGATTCATAACCTTAATCTGAGAACAGCTTATAAATATTACGATATCCAGACGGATTATTTAAGAGGAACTTTTCAAAGACCGCTTCAGGCAAAACATCGTTTTTTGGGAAATCTTGAATACGAAACCAATTTGAGTGACGACAAACAATGGAAATTTGATTACACTTTTAACTGGTCTGGAAAACAGCAGTTGCCTTATACAGCATCAAATCCTACAGCAGATCAGTTTCCTGATTTTTCGCCTTCTTATGCAGTGATGAATATGCAGGTGACAAGAGTTTTTTCTGCTGTTTTTGAAGTTTATATTGGTGGAGAGAACATTGGAAATTACAAGCAGGAAAAAGCAATTTTAGGGGCTGACGATCCTTTTGGCCCTAACTTTGATGCTTCAGTCGCATACGCACCAATTTTTGGACAAATGTATTATGCGGGATTGCGATTTAAAATAAAATAATAAATTTATAAACTTTAATATTGAACAAAATGAAACATATAATTTTAATGGCATTAGTTACCTTTTTAGGATTTTCAGCACAGGCTCAGACTAAGAAAAATAAGAATTTAAAATACACTACCGAAGTAAATGGTAATTGTGAACAATGCAAAAAACGTATCGAAAAAGCAGCTTTTGGCGTACCGGGCGTAAAGACTGCTAATTGGGATATTAGTTCACACCAGCTAACCGTAATTTTAAATGAAGAAAAATCTTCGCCTGCAGATTTGAATAAAGCAATTGCAAAAGTTGGACATGATACGCAGGAGGCAAAAGCAACTCAGGCAGATTATGATAATCTTCATAGTTGTTGTAAGTACGAAAGAAATTAAATAATAACAAGGCCCGAGTTCAAACCCGGGCTTTTTTGAATCGTTAATTTATCTTTAAAATACTGCATTTTATTGTGGTTGAACTAAATTATTGTTACTTTCACGAACTTATAAATATAACCAAGCTTTTATGAATAATTTTGATTGGACTCAATTAATAAACCCTGAATTTTATATTACTTTAAGTATTGGAGGTTTTCAAATTGGGTTATATATTGTTTTGTTTATAGTATTTGCTGAGACAGGACTTTTTGCAGGCTTTTTTCTACCGGGAGACAGTTTGCTGTTTTTAGCTGGTATTTATAGTCGTGACTTGATTCAAAATGTTGTCAATATCCCAAGTGATTTTATAAATGTATTTTTGCTTTCATTTTTGGTTGCCATAATGGGGGTTTTAGGTAATATGACCGGATACTGGTTTGGAGCTAAAAGCGGTTATTATTTGTTTAAAAAAGAAGATTCATTCTGGTTCAAAAAGAAGTATTTATTACAATCAAAAGATTTCTTTGAGAAGTACGGAGGTAAGGCAATTATCTATGCACGTTTTCTTCCGATCTTTAGAACTTTTGCACCAATTATAGCCGGAATAGTTTCTATGGATAAAAAGAAATTCATGTTCTATAATATCTTAAGTTCATTTCTCTGGTCCTTTTTATTGATCTTTTCAGGACACTATTTATATGGCGTTTTTCTAAAACAAGGAATAAATTTAAAAGAGCATATTGAGTATATTATTATTATCATTGTAATCATCTCTACATTTCCGGTCTTACTTAAACTTTTGAAGAAAAGACCAAGCGAAAAAATATAATTATAAAAAAGTCCGAAGCTTAAAACTTCGGACTTTTTTTATGTTCAGAAATGATTTTATTGAATTTAAGAAGGCTTCTTTTTAAAGTAATCTTCAAGTCCATTGAATAACTAAAAGCTGGTTTTTTGCTTTAAACTTAATCAGGTACTTTTATTGTTTTTCTTCTAAATTGGCTTTTGGAATTTTAATAATTGTTTAAAAATTACCTACCATTCATTTACTTTATTAGCATCCATCTTTAAGAAGATAAATAATAAAATAGTGAATC
>JBDTNT010000044.1:0-9179 GCA_039933615.1 Flavobacterium sp.
AAATTATATTGGCTGAAGATGATAAGGATGATCAGGAATTATTTATGGAAGCGCTTAATGCAGCAAAAGTCCCATCTGAAGTTATTACGGTAGAAAACGGGGAGGAATTGGTTAATACCTTGAAAGATCCGGCTGAACCAAAACCTGATATTGTTTTTATAGATATAAATATGCCTGTTAAAGGAGGCAAGGAGGCACTTGCAGAAATAAAGAGCGATCAGGAACTTAAAGAGATTCCTGCAGTTATGCTCTCCACTTCCAATAACCCTAAAGATATTGAAGAGACCTTTAACAACGGAGCAAACCTGTATATACAAAAACCAAGTTCTTTTACCGGCTTTATTCTGATTCTGAAAAAAGTATTCATTCTCCATTGGACAAAAGCTTTAATGAATCCCGTTAAAAATATATTTTTTGTTTCTGAAAAGAATATTTCTCACAAGGATTAAATTATAGAATTTCTTTTTGCGTATTATAATTAGACGCTTTTATCCTTATTGTTGGATCAGGCGTCGCCCAATACCATTCTCTTTTACTATTAAAGATCTTTTAAACCTCAAATTTTTTTCTACAATGAGGGTGCCTTTGAGATGCAGAATTATAGTATTGTAAAATAAAAATCTCAATTTTAGTAACTTCTCATTTTAAAGCGGTACATTTGACCAATTAAATAAATTAAAATGCAAGAAGGTACAGTAAAATTTTTCAATGAAGAAAAAGGATTCGGATTCATAACTCCAAGTAATGGAGGAAACGAAGTTTTTGTTCATGTTTCAGGTCTATCGGAAAACATTCGTGAAAACGATGAAGTACGTTATGACATTGAAGAAGGCCGAAGAGGTCCAAACGCAGTAAACGTAGTGATAGCATAATATACTATAACGGTTAACTTATAAAAGGCATCTGCATTGGGCAGATGCCTTTTTTGTTTTATGTATATGGTAATTTTATAAAAATTATCTATTAAATGGCTATAACTTTTTTTAAACAATAGATATAGCTTTGTCAGATTTTATCTCATTTTTTAATCTAAATTTCAGTGGTGTGGATTATGAGAAGTATTTTAAACTTAAAAAGCTCAAATCCAGAAGTAAATCTTTAAAACAGCCAGATATAATTTTTCTTTTGCCTAAATTATGTACACAGCTCATCGACTTCATAAGTTTTTCATCTGCTTATAATTGGCTTGACAATACTTCTGACATTTGAAACAATCCTTTTTAATGATGTGTGGTTGATATTTTCAATATTCTTGCAGTGCTTCTTATTCCTAAGCCCTCTTTTGTGAACTGAAGCATACTTTTATCAATATCAGGCTTGTATGCTTGATAACTATAACTTTCAACTCGTGTTTTCTTACAAGGTCTGCAAATATATCTTTGATTACCAGATTTTGTTTTCCCATATTTTATCATGTTTTTAATTTTACCAACACATCTGATACATTACCTAATTCTTCCTTTTCTCATGAGATTAAAAAGGGATGTGCTGTATTATTGGACCTGTTAGAAATAGATTCTTATACCAATATTCGAGACGGTGTCAACGCACATCAAGAGGAATCTCTGCTTATTAACCATCATTTTCGATTATTTCTAATAATCAATAGGCTATTTTGACGAACAAACGAGCCATTTCATCTAATTTATAATTACTTTTTAATTGGAAATTTGTAAAGGTTTTTTAATCTAAAAAAACAGAACATTTATTACAACACAATTAAAAGCAATCTATTATGAATCAAAAAAATAATATTTTAAATATGCCAATTCTAGGAGTTGGTACGTTGATCCCCGACGCAGCTACTACAATAAATGCAGTTACGTATGCATTAGAAGCAGGATTTAGACATTTCGATGCTGCAGAACGTTATAGAAACGAAAGTGAAGTGGGTGAAGCCTTGAAATTAGGAATGGCTGTAAATGGCATCGCTCGAGAAGACATCTTTGTTACCACAAAATTATGGAATACCAACCATCGACCTGACCGTGTTGAAGTCGCATTTAATACAAGTCTTGACAGACTTCAACTTGATTATCTTGACTTATATTTAATTCACACTCCGTTTGCATTTCAAGCAGGAGAAGAACAAGATCCTCAAGACGAAAACGGGAATATAATTTATGATCAGGATGTAAGTTTATACGATACCTGGAAAGCAATGGAAAGCTTGGTAGATCAAGGAAAAACCAAAGCAATCGGACTTTCTGATGTGAATGTAGAGCAACTGAAAGAGATTTATGAATCAGCAAGAATTAAACCATCTGTCGTACAGGTAGAATCTCACCCTTACCTTCCGGAAACAGAACTTCTGGAATTTTGTAAGGAAAAAGGAATTATATTTTTAGCATTCGCACCACTAGGACACGGGATAAGACCAGGTTTGCTTGAAAATTCCGTGATTATAGAGATTGCTGACAGTATTCAAAAAACTCCGGCTCAAGTTCTTTTGGCATGGGCAGTACAACGCGGGACAGCTTTGCTGACAACACCTAAAACGGAAGAACGAGCAAAGGAAAATTTCAATATTCCCAATCTTTCAGAAGAAGCAATGGAGAAAATTAATAATATTACGACGAGACAACGTTATAATCAGGTGGTAAAAACAGGATCACCAGGTTTTATTCCTCAAAATTTTTTCGATTAAGAAAATTAAAAATTTTATCATTTTTATTATTGTAATTTTCAATTCTGTTTCCAATTATTGGAGCAGAATTGATGTATTAAATCCTTCAAGAACATAATATTAATCTCAAAATCAAATATGAAACTTTTCTATCTTTGTTAAGAAAATAGATGAATTAAGAGTATAAATTTCTGTAATTAATATCAAATCAGATGAAAACCTTTTCCCTTTCAACGCACAGCAAACTTTTCTCTGTTCCCGAGAGTAAAAAAGATTACCTTTTCGTAGGATCTTCAAATCAGCCGTATCATGAAGAACCATACCGTGCGGAAAGCTATGCTATTGCGTACATCAAAGAAGGAACGGTAAAATTAAATGCAGGTCTGTCTTCATGGACGGTCGAAGGACCATCCATTATCACTCTGGGACCTTCCGTCATCAGATATTTTACGAAAACCAGTGATCTTTTAAATATGGATGTTATTTTCTTTAAAGATACTTTTTTGTTGGAGCGCCATCCTGATCTTTTTTTTCTTTTTAAATATGATTTTTTCGGAAATAATGGACTTCATGTCTTGCCATTAAAAGAATCCTGCTTCAATAAAATCAATAAAATTTTTGAACTGATTCAATTGACACAGCTGGAAAATGATTATCATGGAAGTGAGCTTGTCCGAAACTACATTTTTGCCTTAGTTTATGAAATTGATACGTATTACAGACTATTAGGTTCAGAAATTTCGTCGCTCAATGGGCAACATCCTCTTTTTACAAAATTCAGGCGACTGCTCAGTAAACATTATATGGTTGAACATAAACTTGATTTTTACGCAAAACAGCTTTATATGACCCCAAAATCTTTCTCTGCTGCTATTAAAAAATACACAGGAAGATCCGCAGGAAAATGGATTGACGATGCTGTTATTCTAGAAGCTAAAGTTTTACTTCAAAACAAAACATTGACTGTCTCTCAAGTCAGCGATCTCCTTAATTTTTCCGATCAATCCGTATTTGGAAAATTTTTCCGTGCGAATACTGATGTTTCGCCTGTAGAATACAGAAAAAGACTCAACTGAAATAATTCTGTTTTTTCAAAAATAAGCCATTCCGACGAATATCAAGGGTAAACAGTCGACTTTAACGGGGAATTTTGTGGGAATTTTGTCTAATGAAAATTTAAATAAAAATTTGAATCATGACAAAATCAATTTTCTACAGTTTGTCGCTTGAGAAGAGACAAATTGATAACAAAAAAACATCTTCATTTGTTTTCGCTTTTTGGATCTTTGCTTTTTTGTTATTTCCAATAACGACAGTTGCCCAAAATAATACGGAGGAAAAGTATCAGCTTACTCTTTCTGAAGCCATACGATTAGCAAAACATCAAAACCAATCGGTTCAGGCCGCAAATATTGAAGAAACTGCAGTTGATGAAGACCGTAAAGATGTTTATAAAAGTGCTTTACCCACAATCAACGCGGGAAGTTCTTATCAACGTTTTTCAAATCTTAGCTTATTTACAGAGGGACTGAATCATTCGACTTCTGGGTCAAGAAAACCTAGTCCAAATTCTGCCAATCTAGGAGTTGATGTATCCTTCAATATTTATAATGGTGGAAAGCAGAAAGCTTTACAAAACGAACAAAACTCACGTTTAAAATTAGCCAAATTAAATACATTGGACACCTCCGGAAACGTAGCTTTTCAAACAGCGAGTGAATATCTTGAATTATTGAGACTTAATGAATTGCAGAAATTTATTTTGGATCAGCTTAAAAGAGCTCAGGTAAGATTGGAAAACATTAATTCACTATACAAAAATCAAAAAGTGACTAAAAGTGATGTTCTTCGTGCGCAAGTTATCTTGTCGAATGTCGAACTTTCTTTACAGCAAAATCAAAATGATATTGGCATTACGAATCAAAAATTGATTGTTTTAATGAATCTCCCTGATTCTGTACAACTATCTCCCATCGATTCTGCTGGAATTTCAAAACCGGAAATCAATTCGCTTTTACCTCTCATTGAAAGAACA
This sequence comes from Flavobacterium sp., assembly GCA_039933615.1. GTDB lineage: Bacteria > Bacteroidota > Bacteroidia > Flavobacteriales > Flavobacteriaceae > Flavobacterium. Next base: position 4,662 of record JBDTNT010000044.1, read on the forward strand.
GAAAATTCTTCTTTCAGTATACAAAAATCAACAGAAAAGATAGAATTACAACGTACAAAAGTTAAAATTGTTCAAAGTAATAATATGCCAAATATCAGTTTTTTCAGTGCTTATGGATTGAATTATCCTAATTATTTATTCTTTCCTCCGGTGGATCAGGCCTATTCTATTGGCTTTGTAGGTTTAAAAATGCAATATAATATTTCATCAATTTATCAGAATAAAAATAAACTCACTGCAGCCAAAATGCGGGTAAAAGAATCAGAATTAATTCAGAAAGAAAACACTCACATTATCAATTCGCAGATTAAAGCCTATTACATTAAATATGAAGAAGCACTCAACAGAATTTCAGTCAATGAAAAATCTGTAGAACAGGCAAAAGTGAATTACAAAATAGTAAATACCAAATACTTAAATCAATTGGCTTTACTGACAGATTTATTAGACGCAGACAATCTTTATCAGGAATCAAGATTAAATCTGGTAAAAGCGCAAACTGACGCGCTGACCATTTATTATCACATTTTATATACAAGTGGAAATTTATAAAAGAGAAAAAAATTAAAAATAAAAGACATGAAAAAAAATGATTATAAAAGAGATATCGGCAATATTATTATCAAAATTGCAGCTATAGTTCTCATCATTGTAAGTGCAGTTTATTTCTTCAATTATTTAAAATTGAGTAAAAATCACGAAGAAACGAATGACGCACAGGTAGAATCCTATATCAATCCAGTTTCAGCAAGAGCAGGCGGATATATTGAGAAAGTTCTTTTTAACGAACATCAATTCGTAAAAAAAGGCGACACATTAGTCATATTAGATAACAGCGAATATCTCGCTCAATTGCAATCGGCCGAAGCTTCTTTTGATGATGCTCACAGTCAATTGGCTGTACTTTCGGCGACTATTCATTCGGCTCAATCAGGTACGCAGATAAATCGGGATCAGATAAAAGGAGCTCACGCAAAATATGTGCAGCAGCAACAGGATATCAGACGTTATGAAAATCTGGTAAACGAAGAAGCCGCAACAGGAGCAGAGCTTGAGCAAGTAAAAGCTCGCTATGATGTCTCAGAAAGTGATTACAGTGCTGCACAAAATGGTCTTAAAACCAATGAAGCCAAAATCGCTGAATTGAGAACTCATTTTGCCATTCTTCAGGCAGATATTAAAAGAAAAGAAGCTGCGTTGAAATTAGCCAGACTTAATTTATCCTACACCATCATCAAAGCACCGTATTCCGGAAGATTGGGACGTAAAACTATTTTGGAGGGTCAACAAATACAGTCGGGACAGCCATTGGTGAGTATTATTAATGAAAAGGAAAAATGGATTACGGCAAATTTTAAAGAAACCCAAGTCTCGGAAATGTACATCGGACAACCTGCCGAAATAAAACTGGATGCGATAAACGGTAAAATTTTTAAAGGAAAAATTGTTGCGATTGCAGGTTCTACAGGATCCCGATTTTCACTGTTACCTGCTGACAATTCCACGGGAAATTTTGTAAAAATCATTCAGCGAGTACCTGTGAAAATTGAATTTTCAGATAAAAATACAGAGAGAATTGTTGCAGGTATGAATGTAACGGTTTCCGTTAAAAAAAGATCTTAATTATGAAATCCATTTATTTTAAAGACTGGACGACAGGTTGGAAATGGGCAACTCGTATCACCTTGTTTTTCTTATTGTTATCGGGATTGGTGCAATTGGGAATGTTTGTATTCACTCAAAATTATCTCGTTTCGTATTTGGGTGCTCAACCCGAAGACATTTGGTTTGCGGTAATGGCAACCTATGCCGGAATTATCACGATTTTGCCGATACAATTTCGATTTTTGAGATATTTTGAGACAAGAAGTTATCTGTTGCTTAATATTGTGATGACGATTGTCCTTAATATGGTCTGTTTTTATTGCCAGGATATTTTTTTATTTTTTGTGATCAGATTCTTTCAGGGAATTTTTGCAGGAAATGTGATTGTCTGTACATTGACGTTGGTCTTTTCATCGTTAGCTCCTGAACGTGTAAGAGCTGTTGGCTCAGCCGTTTTTTATGGAACAATGCTTAGCAATACCGTTCTGATTGCTTTGGTTTCAGGCGTTGTTGTGGAATCATTCGACTGGAAATTCACCTATTATTGTCTGATTTTATTTCAGGTTTTCATGCTCGTTTTGGTCTTAATATTATTAAAACGCAAATCAGGAATTAAAAAATATCCTTTATATCAAATCGATTGGGCTGGAATGATCATCTTTGCATTCACCTCAATTTCTGTGGCTTATACGGTTCTTTACGGTTCGAAATATTATTGGTTCAATGATTCCCGAATTTGTTGGAGTGCTTTTTTCGGACTCATTGGATTCCTGTTATTTATTTACAGACAACACATTGCAAAAAGACCTGTCGTGCATTTAGATGTTTTTAAATCACGCAATTTTCTTATCGGACTTTGTCTTCTGGCGATTTATTATGGCGGAAAAGACAGCATGAACCTCATCTACAATTACGCAGGAGGAATTCTAAAATGGAGCACTTTGGATGTTATTTTGCTGACTGCCTCTAATTTATCAGGAATAGTTATTTTCCTGGTTTTTTCCATTCGCTTGATTGTTGTAAAAAAGATTTCTGTGACTGCTTTTTTTTCTCCGGGATTTGCTTTGTTGGGGGCGTTTAATTTGTGGATGTCTTTTTTCTTAACACCTGATTTATCTTTTACAGATTTGTTTTTGCCTGTGTTTTTGCAGGGTGCAGCTTCGGGACTTTTGTTTGTACCTATCATGATTTATGTATTGTCGTCCGCTCCGATTCATACAGGAACAACAGGTTTGATTATTGCTGCTTACACGCGTTTTACAGCAACTTTGAATTCGTTTGCAGGATTTTATAATCTTCAATTGTACTTTAATCAACATTTTAAGGAAGGGTTTTTAGAATACATTACAACCGAAAATCAAAATACAATTGACCGAGTGAATTTCTATAAAAATTTATATATTTCGAAAGGGTTTTTACAGGAGCAGGCTGTTGCATTGGCGAATTCAGCAATTGCACAAAATGTGGCACAACAAAGTCAGTTATTGACCAATCGGGCAATATTTATGATATTCGGAATTGCATTGATATTTGTGGCGTTTTTAATTATAATAATCCCTCCAGTCAATAAAAAAATGATGACTTTTAAAACTCAAAGAATATTTAAAATTCGTTTGAATACATTCAAAAATATTTAATCATAAATTCGTTTCTACCATGTTAACAGATATTATCAGTAAAAATCTTGATGTTATTTTCGTTGGAATTAACCCCGGTTTAAAATCTGCCGAAGACGGACATCATTTTTCAGGAAAAAGCAACCGTTTTTGGAAAGCTCTTCATTTATCGGGTTTCACAGATTATCAAATCGAAGCCGAAAATGATACTGAGATCTTAAACTTTGGATGTGGCTTAACAACCGCTGTAGCTAGAGCGACTTCAAGAGCAGACGAACTTTCAAAAGAAGATTTTGATGAATCTCTTGAATTTTTTAAGACTAAAATGAAGAAATTTCAGCCAAAATATATCGCATTTTTAGGGAAAGTTGCTTACAAAACGTTTTCAGGAAAAAAGCTGATTGAGTGGGGATTGCAATCTGAAAATTTTTTAGAATTGAAAGTTTGGGTTTTACCCAATCCAAGCGGTTTGAATCGAGGATTTTCGCTTGAAGATTTAACTATTCATTATTCTGAACTTTATAATGCAAATCAACCTAAAGTTTAATAAATAACCTTTTTATGGCTTTGTCGCATCTCTGCATAAGTTGTTATCTTTAGAGATTCAAAAAAATATAAATGAATACCAAAGGTCATTGTTATCCCAAAGCTATTATTCTTCAGGCGGTGTATTTCAAATTGAGATTTACATTGAGTTACAGGGGATGTTGAGGAAATAATGAAAATGCGTGGAATGGCGGTTGACTATGCTACGATTCAACGCTGGGTATTTAAATTTGCTCCAATGATTGAATCACAGATGAAAAAGAGAAAGAGTAGAGTAGGAGTCAGCTGGAGAATGGATGAAACTTATATAAAAATTAAAGGTATTTGGTGTTATTAATATAGGGCTGTTGATAAATATGGTAATACAGTTGATTTTCTTCTTACTAGAAGAAGACAGAGAATGAGTTCCTACTCATTTCTAATTAAAGCAATAAATATAACTCCCGGCCAAGGGTAATAAGTATAGATAAAAGCGGTTCAAACACCAACGCAATAAGAGTTTACAACAAGCGTTCTTTTTCGAAGATAAAGATTCGACAATGCAAATATCTTAACAATATCGTTGAGCAGGATCATCGCTTCATTAAGTGGAGAATACAAAATAGTTTGGGTTTCAAAAGTTTTGAATCTGCCAAAAGAACCCTGGGTGGAATTGAAGTTGTGCACATGGTGAGGAAAAATCAGATGATTAATCCAGGGATAAGTATGTTCAAATCATTCTGTAAATTGGCGGCATAACTTTCAAATCTTT
>JBDTNT010000045.1:0-9479 GCA_039933615.1 Flavobacterium sp.
GGAGTGAGAAATATAGATTTCTTTTTATTCAGATTGTCTAATCTTTTTGCTTAATCCCCAACTTTTGCGCATGATCCTAAAATTGACTCAAACTCATTGGTTGGTATATGTAAAAAAAGGCGCCAATTGTCTTCAATTGGCGCCTTTTGGCTGTAGTGACCTCTACGGGACAAATTTCTATAAATTTTATGGACAATTTGAAGAGATTGGCTTACTACAAGTAGAGACTGTCTTTCAATGACACTAGAAATTTGGTTTAGATGTGCTGTTGGGGATTCAAGCAAAAATGTATTTAGTATTTTATATTATTTTGGTACAAAATGTAATTGAATAATTTTTACTTAAAGTAAAAAGAGATAGCCTTAACTTTTTGTGGAAAAAAAGTATGAACTCCACTTTTCTATTGTCATGGTTATTGATGTAATTTTTTATTTTTTAAATATTCCAGTAATTCTTTTGGTCTGTCAGTTTGAATTACATTAGCTCCTTTTTTTATTATCCATCCCCAGGATTGATCAGGTTTGCTCTCATCCACCGCAGTATCATCATCATGGCCACCGTTTAAAGATGCCCAAAGACTGTTAATCCAAATACCATAACCTTTGTTTTTTAGTATTGGTAAATCATTAATTGTTTTGATTGTATCGGTGTCAAAAACAGGCTGGAAAACAGTTTTTTTATGAGTCATGTAGCTGCTTACAATCTCTTCGGCATGACTGTCTGTATAGCGAATAACCGGCATTAATACTGCTTCCGGATCTACCTTTCCATATTTGGATTCCACACTTTCTAAATTGGTGTTCTCATCAATATTGATGAATGTCTGATCAAACATATTATGCTTTTTGATGAGTGCTGTCACCTCGCCAAAATATTCGTAACCTTTGTCTACGTCAATCAATATTTTGCCTTTTGCGGTAATAAGCATTTCTTCAAATGTTGGAATTTGATGTAAAGTAGGTCTGCCTAAACCATTTTTAAGTTTAAATTTCTGAATCTCTTCCAAAGTATAATCTTCCGGTTTTCCTTTGCCGTTAGTGGTACGATCAATGGTTCTGTCATGCATTACAATTAACTGACCGTCTTTGGTTCTTTTCAAATCCAGTTCCATAATATCAACACCCATATCGATGCAATATTTTAATGCTAATAAAGAGTTTTCCGGAGCATTTCTCCAATCGCCCCGGTGAGCGGTAACCAATATTTCGTTATTTTTTGGATTAAACAATTGCTCTAGTTTTTGTTGTGGCGAAAGCGGCTTTCCCTTTTTTTGAGCCTCTGCCTGATAACAAAAAAGAGTTGTTAGAAGAAAAAGGGTTAAATATTTATTATACATAGTATTTTTTGTTTTAAAATTAATTAGAATTGTAGGGCCCGAATGATTTTTTTATTTGAATCTTACCGTTTACTGTCTCGGCAATAAGAACATAAAACGAATTGCCTCCGGGTAAAACCCGAACAATTACGTGTCCAAACATACTTTTATATCCTTTGGTAAACCAATAACCTAAGGTGTGCTTTGTTACTTCTTGAATATTGGTCGCAAAAATATTTTTTTCTCCCTTATAAATATGGTCTGATAAAAGTCTGTGCATTACTTCCTGACCGGGATGGTCGCTGCACCAGGTTTGCTCTACCACAACCTGTGGTTGCAAATACGAAAGAAAATTTTCGTTGGTACCATCACGATTACCATGATGATCTAAGGTTGTTACTTCTACTTTGCCTACAGCTTTTGCCATGGGGGTTTCTGTGTCAAACCATTTGGGTAAACCATAGCCTTGCAATCCGGTGTTATCACCACCGGTGAAGTAATCAAATTTCCCATAACTAAGTTTTATGGCAAGGCTCAAGGGATTTTCGTTGAATTTTCCTTTTTTAACGATACTACTGTCGGCTGTAATGTATTCCTGTGTTTGATTGCCAACACCGGTCCAAATGGTACCGCTGCTCTTAACTCCGGTTATGCGAAAATCCGGGTACTTTTTTGTGTTTTTTATAAGCACCAATTGATTCGAATTTCCCACACTAAGACCTTCTGCTTTCAAGCCTTTTGTTTTATTTTCTGCAATGAATTTTTGATAATTAAGGAAAATACTGTTTTCTTCGGTATAATATTTATTCAAATCAAGAGGGAAATTGTAATTAGGAGCACTACGGTCAATCAGTTTTTTGATGGGAACCAAATCACCAACCTGCGTAATTCCCGTAAGTTTGTATCCGCCTTGCAAAGCTGTTTTGCTATCTGGTCGAATGACTCCCATGTGATCTGTATGGAAATGGGTAATAAGAGCATAATCAATTTGTTTTACCTGCGGATAAACCTGTTTCATATAATCAACAATCCATTCGCCTGAATTTTTACTATTATCAGGATAGGCAGGTGTTACCGTCAATGGCCAACTTCTGGAATTGGGTCCTGCATAAAAGGTATCGTCCATATCACCGGCATCAACCATCATGGTTGTTCCGTCCGGCAATATAAAAAACGTACAGACACCCCGACCAGTGTTGATATGGTGTATGTCCATGTAGCCTTCTTTCCAAAGAATGCTGATGGTATCATTATTTTCTTGTGCTATTGCAAAAGTGTAAATAAAAAAAGTGAACAATGCTATTGATAGCTTTTTCATCTGTGTATGAATTCGTTTTTTATAAAAATAAAATCGCCATGTTTCAGTATCAAATTGTGATGATGAAGCATAGCGATTCTGTACTTATTCCTATTGATAATCCTTATTTTGTGTTATGGTAGGATCAGCATCTCTTTGATTTTGCGGTATAGGCATTAAAAGGAATTGAGGAGTCACGGTCGTAGGTTTGTTTTGGGAAATAAACCAGGCGTTCATCGTACTTATTGCTTTTCCGGTTCTTAGTAAATCCAGCCAACGATAACCTTCTCCTATCAATTCTAAACGTCTTTCGAGTTCAATGGCATCACGCAAATCAGCTTGTGTAAGGGCAGTTGAAGGAGCAAGTCCGGCTCTGTTTCTCACTTTATCTAATGCTGGTTTTGCCGTTGTAAGTGTATTACCCAATTCGTTTTCAATTTCTGCCTGCATCAATAATACGTCAGCATAACGAAGTACCACTGTATTGCTTCCGCCATCTGCAGGAGGTGTTGGAGATACAGGTTTTTTGAGCTTATTATTGTATGGAGTACCAGCAGAAGAAAGTTTAACATAGTTGTCTTTTCTTTTATCCCCGGCAATATATTTGCTGTACAATTCTTTGGTAGGCAAGCTATGTCCTTTGGCACCACTTATTACACCCGAAGGGGAAAACTGTTGAACCATAGTGCTGCCTTCTGTATTGCTGTTTATACCTGAACCAAATTGCACCGAAAAAATGAATTCACTTACATTTTCGTTTGCCAAATCAAAAAGTGTCGTTGGATCGTTGAATAGCGCGTGTGCACCAGAATTTACAACAGCATCAATTTGGATTTTTGCGTTAGCATAATCTTTTTGTACAAGATAAACCTTTCCCAGTAAAGTCTGAGCTGCTGTTTTTATTACACGTCCCTGTTGTGTTGTTGATGTAGGTAAAGTCGAAATCGCATCTGTAAGGTCTTGAATAATTTGCTTATAAACATCGGCTGCCGGTTGGCGACCTTTACCAAAATAAACATTTGGATCTTTGGTCTCGTCAGTTGTCAAAGGAACATCACCATAAAACTGTACCATATTAAAGTAAATTAATGCTCTTATGAACTTCATCTCTCCAATTCTGGAGTTTTTTACAGCATCTGCTTTGTAGGCTACTCCGGCTATTCTGTTCAATATCACATTACAGCGTTGTATGGTAACATAGCTGGCTTTCCAGTTATCGGCAAGCATTCCATTTGCCGGAACGGTTTTAAATTCTTCTAAATCTCCATACATTGCACCGTCATTTGCCGGTACTTCTTCATAAGTATTGTCAGAAGGTACTTCGCCCATGGCAGGCAAATACAATCCATACAATCCATTTGCCTGTAATGAGGCATAAGTTGCCACTACATATTCTTCTACCTCGGTTTCGGTGGTCAAAAACTTACCTGACTCTTTATCGGTTATAGGATGTTGATCCAGGTCGTTGGTACATGAAACAAGAGAGACAGCACCAATTATTGCAAAAAATATTTTTTTCATTGTATACGTTTTAGTTGTTAAAGGGTGATATTAGTACCAAAAATAATGGTTCTGGCTACAGGATAGTTGGATGTTGCCTGCCCGTTTGTTAAAGCAGAGCCTGTAGTTGCTTCTGGATTAGTTCCTCTGTATTTTGTAATGGTAAACAAATTGTTTCCGCCTACATAAATTTTCATGTTCGCTATTTTGGCTCTTTTTACTATATATGAAGGAAGCGTATAGGCCAATTGTACATCACGAAGCCTTAAATAATCGGCATCAAGGATATACAAATTTGATGCTTTTGTAGCTCTACGGGCTGCAGAAAAATTTCCTAAATTGGGTTGAGCAAAAAATCCATTCGGATTATCTATAGGATGGTATCTGTTTTCAAAATAATATTTTGTTGGCAGAGCAAATCCTTCTCCGGCTTCTCCTCTTGAGGCCAAATTTGATTCATATACCTTACGGCCCTCAACACCCGTTAATGAAAAGGTTAATGAAAAGTTTTTGTAAGCAAAAGAATTGGAGAATCCATAAGTGAATTTTGGAGAATAAGTCCCCATTGGTGTCCAGTCTTTGGTGTCAATTACGCCATCTCCATTTACATCTTTTACAATATAATCTCCCATTTGCGTACCTGGTAATTTTGGTTTGCTTGGATCATTGAACTGATCTTGTGTTTTATATACACCCATAACCTGATAACCGTAAAACTCTGCTATAGGACCACCCACTTTTGTAATAATACTACCTATATCACCCGCAATTATTTGTGTCTGACCTGGTGCTAAAGCCAATACTTCATTTTTATTGAAAGAGATATTCGCACCAGGATTCCATTTTACCTGGCCTAATTTGATATCACTGGCTGATATGCTAAAGTCTAGACCTTTATTTTGAACTTTTCCAATATTTTGTAAGGAGCTACTAAAGCCCGATTGTTGCGGAACAGGTACATCCAGTAATAAATTAGAAGTAGTAGCATTATAATATTCGGCAGTAATGTCAATTTTTCTAAATAATTGCAAATCCAGACCTAAATTATAAGAAGTATTGGTTTCCCACGAAAGGTTAATATTTGGTGTTGTTGAAGCACTAAAGCCCGACGCAGGCGTATTACCCCATATATAATTGTTGGCGGCATTACCTCCTGTTACAATACCTAATGAACCATAAGAACCAATTTGATTATTGCCCGAACGTCCCCAGGTCGCTCTCAATTTTCCAAAGCTAACCACATCTTGCTCAGGGAAGAATCCTTCTTTACTGAAAATCCAACCTGCTGTTACTGATGGAAATTTCCCCCATCTGTTATCTGCTCCAAATCTTGAAGAACCATCCATTCTATAAGAGAATGAGGCAATATACTTGTCTGCAAAAATATATTGCAATCTTGAAAAATAAGAGATTTGCACCCATCTGTATCTGTTAGCGTTTACGGCAAAAGAACTGGCTCCACCAATGTTATCTATATTATCATCGGCAATATTTGCTCCGGTTATGATCGTTGAGAATGAATTTTCTTTCTGGTAACTGTAGCCTGACAAAAGTGTAAAATCGTGTTTGCCAATTTTTTTAGAATAAGTTAAAGTATGTTCTAATAAGTAATTCGTTAATGATCCGTCAGTCTCTGAGGCAGTTGCCGGCTTAGGCGCAGGTGTACGATAAGCTCCCAGATTAGACGGGTTATAAAGATCAAACATACTTTGCGAAAAATCTCCACCTAAAGTAAATTTATATTTTAACCCTTTTATTATAGAATAGTTGATAAAAGCATTCCCATAAAGTTTGAAGAAAGTACGGTTGTTTTTTACCATTTTAAGATAAGCAATAGGATTTTCTACCAAGGCACCATCCTCGGGCTGATTGGCTTTTATTTGTTGACTAATAGCCAAAGTACCGTCATCATTATACGGTTTGAAGAAAGGATACATCACTGCTATTGCACCAATTGGTTCGTCAAAACTACCATTGGCATCATAATACCGTTGTGTTGTATAAGAAGGATTAAGGCTTATGCCAAATTCAGCCTTATCTGATATTTTATTGTTTAGTTTTATACTGGCACTGTAACGTTTTAGTCCGTTTTCGACCACTAAACCTTCCTGATTGAAGGCATTGAATGAGGTATAATAAGATGTTTTTCCGTTCCCGCCGCTCAAAGCCACATTTATATTACTTATAGGTGCTGTACGGAATATTTCATTCGCCCAGTTTGTATCTGTCAAACCAGTTTGGTTGTTCAGGTAAGGATCCAGATAATTTAGACGTAATTCTCTCAACGAAGCTCCTTTTGCAACTCTGGTCGCACGGTCATCAGTTATGCTTCTGTTTGCAGGATCTTTAGATATATATCCCTGATCTCTTGCTTCAGTAAAAAAAATAGCTGCATCATGAGCATTAACATATTCTACTTTATCTGATCGTTGTTGAAATCCGGTATAAGCGTCTATAGTTACATTAAACGTGTCAGCCTTACTTTTTTTGGTGGTGATAAGAATTACGCCGTTTGCCGCTCTGGAACCATATATAGATGCTGATGCGGGATCTTTCAATACTTCAAGACTTTCTATATCATTTGGATTGATGTAATTGAAAGAAGTTCCTTCTGTTAGAGGGAAACCATCTACTACAACCAAAGGGCTGCGTCCTGCAGTCAGTGTACCAATACCGCGAATGATAATTTGAGGGTTTGAACCTGGTTGTCCGGAGGCTTCGTTAATTTGAATACCGGCTGCTTTACCGCTCAATTGTTGGGCAAAGTTACTTCCGCTATAATTAGATAGTTGCTCCGCACTCACTTTTGTTACAGAACCCGTAACAAAACGCTTTTGTTGGGTACCATAACCAACTACCACTACTTCGTTTAATTTCTCGTTGTTATCTTTTAGCCTTGCCAAAAGCGTGTTAGTACCCGCTTTTACTGCAAATGATTTTATTTGAGTAGATTGATAACCCACAGAAGAAAAAGAGAAGTCATAGATTTCTCCTAATTTTAGGGCAGAAGTTGTAAATAACCCTTTTTCGTCGGTAATACTTGAGTCCACTATTTTATGATCATTGTTTTCAATTTGCACGGTTACTCCCGGAAGAGCCTCGCCATTTTCGGATATTACTGTACCCGATACAATTGGGTTTTGTGTTTGTGCAATGGCTTGCGTGACAATAAACAGTAAAGGGTAGACAAATAACAGCCACTTTCTTTTTTTGGGCATTAATAATAGATTCATTTTCTTTTTTTGTTTTAATCGTTAAATTTTAATTGTTGTACTTTGTTATAATGAGTTTTCCTTGCTCTTCTTTTAATTTTAAGTCATTCATTTTTGTTATTATTGATAATACAGTGTTGAGTCTGTCTGTTTGTTCAACCCTTCCAGTAAAATAAAGCCCTTCAACAGTTTCCTTATCATAGTCTATAGCCGTTTTATATTTTTCACTTAGTTTCTGTAGCACTATATTAAGTGGTGCATTATTAAAATTCAGAGAGCCATTATTTTTCACTATCTGATTTTTAGGAGTAATTTTAGCTGTAGTTACCAGTGTATTTTCGTTTAATCTAAATGTGCTTATTTCGTATTTAGGACTTAGCTTGTTCAAAGTCAGCAATTGTCCGGGTTTTAGATAGATGTCCGGAATGTTTTTGCCCTTGCTATGTGTATCTCGCACCCTTACGTGCCCTTCAAAAAGTTTTACCTCAATCTGATTCTCTTTAGTGGTATTTACTAAGAATTGTGTTCCCAAGGCGGTGGTAGAAAATCTCTCAGAAAGTACACTGAAAGGTCTTGCCTTATCTTTGGCAACTTTAAATATTGCTTTTCCTTTAAGGTTGATTATCCTGTCTTTTTTATTAAATTCCTGATTATAAGAAATTGCACTTTTAGGAAATAAAACAATTGCAGATCCATCAGGTAAATCAACATTTATATTATGTTGTTGCTTATTTTTAATTATTTTCAAATTTTGAATTACTTGTACAATTTTGTTATCTGCTTTATCCAGAGAGTGATCATTTATTTGAAAAAGAAATAAAGTACAAATACCAACAATAGTTGCCGCAGCCCACCAGATATATCTTGAACTAAGAGTCAATCGTTTTGGTTGACGCATTTCGCTATCGTCAATAGATTTCAAAATGCGCTTTAAAAGTATTGCCTTGTTTTTATTGTTTTGATCAGGGGCATCATCCTGCTCATATAATTTTCTAAAATGATTCTTGACTTGATTACTTTCTTCGTCATTTACATTTTTAAAAGCATCTTCTAATATTGTGATTTCTTCGGGACTTATAGTTCCTTTCCACAATTTTTCGATAAGTGATTGAATTTTTTTACTCATAATATATATTGAAATGTCTTGTCCTTAAAATAAGAAGAGGTATCTGTCATACCGCAACTATTCTAAAAACGCAAGACTTCCAAAAATGGGGGGTACCGTGAAGGTTAAGTAATTATTAACAAAAGAAGGATTAATTGTAAATACTAAGATCTGACTGTAAACAGACTAAGTACGGAAGTATAAACCAATGATAAATAAAGATATCGCTGACTCTTTTTCGTAGCGATTTACTGTATAGGTATGTACAAATTTTAGGGCAAGGGTAATATGCTCTTTTACCGTTTCTGAAGATATATTCATAATTTCTGCAGCCTCGGCATAGGTTTTCCCTTGTAATTTACAAAGTTCAAAGGCCTGTTTTTTTCGCAACGGTAACTGATTAATAGCTTCCGTCAAAATATTCTCTTTGATGTTTTCTATTTCGACTTCGTTTTCGGGATCGTATTCAAAATTGACATCTGTTTTCATGGATTCCAGATACTTTCTTTCTCTAATCAATTTTCTGATATGGGAAATAGACTGATTGTAACTGACAGAGAATAACCACGAAGCTACTGCGTGCTCGTCTTGGAATTTGTGTTTGTTTTCCCAAAGCTTCAAAAAAACTTCCTGCAATACATCTTCAACAACATCGGTTTGTGTAATAAGCCGTGCGACATTGTTAAACACTATTTGCTGATAATTATTATAAACGGCTATAAAAGCCTCCTTATCACCGTTGGCAAAAGAAGTAATAATCTCATCATTTAGCTTATTTAAAGACATTTAGCTGTTTATTGTAAATAGTGAAGTAGACTGTGCCAATTGTAACAAATTATCATTATTTGTTTTTTTAAGAATAATAAATTTGATTTTATTTTGCGAAATTATATCCTTCCCAACAAACTCTTATCATGTTTTCGTTAACAAAATAAAAACACATCATTAAGTTGTTGGGATAAAATTTGCCTATGGATTCCAAAATACTTTCTAGAATAAATCACTACCAAACTATATTGAATTATTTTGATAATAGAAGTACTAATGCAT
>JBDTNT010000046.1:0-18167 GCA_039933615.1 Flavobacterium sp.
TGGCTTTATTAAAATTATCCATGTTTATGAATAACTTGTCCATTTCTTAACATTTCATTAATACTAATTTCGTCAATACTATTTTAACCAATTAACCAATAAAACATGGAAAAACTTAAACTTTTATTATTAGCCTTTTTTCTTGGCTTATCCATTAACACATGGGCACAAAAAACAGAAGTGACCGGTGTAGTTTTAGATGATAAAGGAATTCCTTTACCGGCTGCGACTATTTTAGAAAAAGGTACGACTAATAGTGTCGTAACAGATTTTGATGGGAAATTTAGATTTTCAGCTTCAAACAGCAATGCTACATTAATCATCTCTTTTCTTGGATTTGATTCACAAAATGTAAAGTTAGACGGATCCAAAACCAATTATTCAATTAAATTAATTTCCGGCACCAATAATCTGGAACAAGTTGTAGTGGTGGGTTACGGAAAAGGATCCCGTAAAAACCTGACTACTTCTGTAACTTCTATAAAAGGTGATGATTTAAATAAAGGAGCAATTAGTGATGTAGGACAGTTATTGCAGGGTAAAGTTTCAGGATTGAACATTTCCTCAAGCGGCGACCCTACAAGAACAGCTTCTGTAGTTTTAAGAGGGGTTTCAACACTAAACAGTTCTCAGGGACCATTTTATGTGGTAGATGGAATTCCCGGTGTTGATATTTCGGTTATTTCACCAGATGACATCGCAACTATAGATGTATTGAAGGATGCTGCTGCAACGGCAATTTACGGTAACCGTGCTGCTAATGGAGTTATTATGGTGACTACAAAAAAAGGCAGTAAAGATAAAACTCAAATTGCATATAATGGTTATGTTGGTTTTGAAGAAGTTTCTAATCAGCTTGATATGATGAATGCAGATCAGCTAAGAGCATTCACGACCAAAAATAACCTGAATTTTACTCCGGAAAATGATAAAGGAGCAAATACAGACTGGCAGAAAGAAATTTTAAGATCCGGAAAAGCACTTTCCAGCAGTCATAACATATCGATGAGCGGAGGTGGGGAACATGGTAATTATAGTGCAAGTATAACTTCTCTTAAAAAGGAAGGAGTACTTCTAAAAAGTGATTTCTCCCGCGTTATTGCCCATTTATCTGTTGAACAATTTGCTTTTGATGATAAAGTTAAATTTGGTTTGAATGTAACCAACGCTAATAGTGTCTATACGAATGTTCCCCAGCGTAACACAGCGCTTTTACAATCTGTAAGTTATCTTCCGGTTTCACCGGTAAGAAATCCTAACGGGACTTTTTACGAAAACTTTGTTAGTCCGGGATATTTTAACCCAGTAGCTTTAATTGAGCATGGAACAGATGAAACAAAAACAAACAACCTTGTAGGTAATCTTACGGCAGAGCTAAAACTCCCTTTTGGATTTACATACAACTTAAACCTTGCATATCAAAAGTTAACTACAGCACACGGAGAATTTTATGACAGCTATTATTCACAGTATAATAGTGCCAATTTCTACAATAACCCAGATCCGCCTCAAACTAAAACTTTGGTCAATTTTGGTGTTAATGGTTCGGCATTAAGAAACTCGTATGAAAATACGAATAATATTATCGAGAGTTTCTTAACATGGGATAAAGCAATAGGGAACCACAAGATAAAAGCTGTTATAGGGTATTCTTGGCAGGAAAACACTTTAGGAGACGGATTCCAGGCAACATCAACCAACTTTCCTGTAGACAATGTGGGATATAATAATTTAGCTTTAAGCAACTATACTTCGGTTAATGGTTATGTAGTAAATTTTGGAGACAGCAGAGCGTATCAGAAAACACGTCTGATTTCAGATTTTGGACGTTTAAACTATAATTACAAAGACAAATACCTTTTGCAGGGAACCATCAGAAGAGACGGAGGATCTGTATTTGGAATCAATAACCGCTGGGGGTATTTTCCTTCTGTAGGGGGTGCATGGAGGGTAGACAAAGAAAACTTTATGCAAAATCAGGGACTTTTCAGTGATTTGAAATTCCGTGGAAGTTATGGAGTAACAGGAAACTCTTCCGGATTTAATGCCTACACAGCGCAGTTTATTTCAGGAACTTTAGGTACTTTTTATTATAATGGGCAGCAAATTGGGGCTTACGGTCCTAATCAGGCAGCAAACCCGAATTTGAAATGGGAAAAAACGGCGACAGCAAACATTGGAGTTGATTTTGCAATCTTAAAAGGAAGAATTACAGGTTCTGTTGATGTATACGACAAGAAAACAACTGATATGATTTTTAATTATTCAGTAAATCCGGTACTTGTGCCGGTAGGTACAATTGTAGCCAATGGCGGAACAATGTCCAATAAAGGTATTGAGGTAAGTTTGGGCGCAACAATTATAAAAACGGAAAACTTTAGCTGGTCAAGCAATTTGAATTTGGCAAGCAACAAAAACGAGATCGTAAAACTGACTAATCCTTTCTTTATTGGTGGTGATTCTATTCGAAGAGTACAGCCAGATGGCGGAGGACAAACCGGAAGTACCTTGCAGATTTTTAAAGAAGGAAAGCCGCTTGGCCAATTCTTTACCCTTAAATATGCAGGAAAAAATGCTAATGGTGTTTCTCAATATTATGATAAAAATGGAAACTTGACAACTACACCGGCTAATGGTACAGATTATCATTATATGGGAAGTGCTCAGCCTAAATTATTATTAGGATGGGGAAATAATTTTCAATACAAGAAATTTGATTTGAGTATTTTCTTCAGAGGTGTATTTGGTAATAAAATTTTCAATGCGACCCGCGCTGATTTATTCAGGCCAACTACAGCAATGACCAATAATATTCTGGTTGATGCACAAGATGAATCAATAAATGACCTAAACTCTTATAAATATTCTTCCCGCTTTATAGAAGATGGAAGTTACTTGAGGCTGGATAATATGACATTGGGTTACAATTTTGGCAAAGTAGGCAGGTACATACACAGTATACGTATTTATGAGACTGTAAATAATCTGTTTGTTATCACTAAATATAAAGGGATTGATCCGGAAGTAGAACAGGGAGGTACCGCTCCAGGTGTAGATTCGAATAACTTCTATCCAAAAACCAGAACGTTCCTGTTCGGTTTAAACGTTATATTCTAAAAATTAAATTGTAAAAATTATGAAAAAGATATTAAAATATATAGCGCTTCCAATACTTACGGTTGGTTTGTTTTGGTCTTGTGAAGATTTAGATGTACCTATTACAACGCAACTGACTCCTGAGGTATTTCCTCAGAACTCAGCACAGTACATTCAGACGACGGGTCCTGTTTATGCCGCTTTTAGAGGAGAATTCTCATTCGCCTGGTGGTGGTCACAATCATTGTCTACCGATGAAGCCATTATGCCTGCAAGAGGTGGGAACTGGTTCGATAACAGAAACTATATTGCCATGCATTATCACGACTGGACAGTAGATAACGGAATTATAAGCAGTCTTTGGGACTGGACGTCTAAAGTAATAGGGGCTAGTAATCAGGCCGTTTCCATTTTGGATCAAACAATGCCGGAAGGTTCGGAAAAAGCAACTTTAATCTCCGAATTAAAGACCATGCGTGCGATTTCTTATTATATGTTAATGGATAGTTACGGAGCTGTACCATTAGACACTGTTTACGGAGATTTTACTTCCCATGCTAAATCCAGCAGAGTAGAAGTTTTCAATTTTATCGAGAGAGAATTAAAGAAAGCCATTCCTAATTTAAATCCGGCATCTGGAATCACCACTTACGGAAGACCAAACAAACAAACCGCTAACGCTTTGCTTGCCAAATTGTATCTGAATGCAGAAGTTTATACCGGAACGCAGCGTTATAATGATGCTATTACAGCTTGTGATCAGGTAATTAATTCAGGTTTGTATACTATTGAGCCAAGAGCGACTTATCTTCAAATGTTTTATCCAAATAACGGACCGCAGATGAAAGAGTTTATTTTTGCAGTTCCCTACGATCCTACATCTTCGAGTGTTGGTTTCAATGGACAAATGTATCATTCCCGTTACGATGTACCACGTTCTGAAAGAGCAAAATTCGGTCTTAATTTCACCCCTAGTGCACCCAGAAGTACCATACCTGAATTCTACGCTAATTTTGATGATGCTAATGATATTCGTAATAAGCAATGGTTAACAGGTCTGCAATTTATGAATGACGGTGTAACACCGGTAATGGTTACTACAACAAAAAAAGGATATGATCAGTTTTATACAGGTTCAGATGGTGGTTCAGCTTACACTTATCAGGTAAATCTGACGCCGGATATTCTTCTTCGTCAGAGTGAAACTTTGTTTGACTGTGGAAATGATGAAATTGCCTGGAACATGGGATATAGAAATATTAAATTTTATCCGGATGCTACTTCAACCAATCGTAACCAAAACAATGACGTACCATTTTTACGTTATTCGGATATTATTTTAATGAAAGCAGAAGCGATTCTTCGCGGTGGTAATGCCACTTTAGGCCAGACGGCAGTTTCATTGGTAAATATGGTTCGTTCCAACCGTACTACATCTGCCGCATTGGGAGCTGTATCGCTGGAAGATCTTTACAAAGAAAGAAGCCGTGAATTTGCACAAGAAGCATGGCATAGAAATGATATGATCCGATTCGGAAAATATGAAGGAAAATGGGGATACAAGACAAATGCAGACGTTTATCGTCGTGTTTTCCCAATTCCTACCAATGCCTTAGTTTTAAATCCTGCTTTAGTTCAGACTACAGGATATTAGATTGAAAATTTATAATACAGATTCCAATAGCTTTTAATTTTTAAAAGGAGAAGAAGATTAAGTTTCTTCTCCTTTTTTATTTATGAAGTTGATTTTAATAAAGTCACCTATTCTAAACTTCGGATACAGAGATATTTTTTATGCTCGTTTTTTTTCAACTAATAAAGAGAAAATATTCCTGAAGCAATCCCTAAGTAAAATATCTTTTAGAATTGATTCGTATAAAACTCATTCAGCATAAACAACAGGCAGCCCCGCCAATATAATCAGAATAAATGAAGCTAGATAAAATTTATAAAACAGGACGTATTGGAGTAAGTATTTCCCTTATTTTTTTAGTGTCATGTAAAACAGAAAAAAATATTTCTTTTGAAAAACACACACCGGTAGATTTGGTGTATCCGTTGCTGGATACCGAAAATTCAAGATGGTTTTTCTTTTCTTCTGCAAGTCGTCCTTTCGGTATGGTCAATCTAAATCCGGACACAGAAATCAACGGAGATTGGGGAGGCGGATACAAATATACTACAGATACCATAAAAAGCTTTAGTCATATTCACGAATGGCAGATGTCTGGCGTTTCCGTAATGCCTGTAGCCATTTCAAAAGAGAACAAAAAAAATATTTTTACTGATTTTTATTCTAAATTCAGTCATACAACCGAAAAAATAACACCGGGTTATCATTCTGTATTATTAGACAGATACCAGATCACGGCAGAATTAACCAGTACAAAAAGAGTAGGTTTTCATAGATATACGTTTCCTGCCAATGCGCAGAAAGCCATATTATTCAATCTAAATACTGTATTAGGACCCTGCGATAATACCAAAGGAGTATTAGAAAAAAATAATGATTATGAGCTTTCAGGATCATTAGTACTAAGTACTAATTTCAGACGTCCGAAACCATTAACCGTATACTTTAAAGTTAAAACCAATGAGCCGGTTACGTCAATAGAGCACGATAATAGTACAGGGAATTATTTGGTAAATTTTGGTAAAGCAGAGAAACAAGTATTAATGAAAGTCGGTATTTCCTATACATCAATAGAAAATGCGGCGATTAATATTCAGGGAGAATTGCCAGATTGGAATTTTGATCAAATAGTAAAAGACTCCAAAAACGAATGGAATAACCTATTAGGCCGAATTAAGATTGAAGGAGGAACAGCAACCGATCAAAGAAGATTTTATACCGATCTGTGGCACGGTCTCCAGGGACGCAAGATGATTAATGACCTGAATGGCGCCTACCCTGACAATACCGGAGAAAAATTCAGAATAGGACAATTACCACTTGATAAAAATGGAAAGCCCAAATTCAACCATTATAATTCAGATGCTTTTTGGGGCGCACAATGGACAATAAATACACTTTGGGGACTTGTATATCCTGAAATAATGGGCGAATTTGTAGAATCATTAATGCAATATTACAAAGATGGCGGCATGATTCCGCGTGGCCCATCCGGAGGTAATGATACTTATGTCATGACGGGAGCTTCAAGTACTCCTTTTATTGTAAGTGCCATTCAAAAAGGGATAATAAAAGAAGATTTAGAAGGTATTTATATCGCACTTAAAAAGAACCATATGCTCAATGGTATCATGGGAAAAGCAGGATATGAACATAAGACAAATAGTGGCGGCGGATTAAAATATTATTTAGATAAAGGCTATGTTCCGTATCCAAACCCCGACGGCGAATTTGGAAGCCATCAAGACGGAGCCAGCCAAACCTTAGAATATGCCTATCAGGACTGGACTTTGGCACAATTAGCTAAAAAATTAAACCATGAAAATGATTATAACTATTTTATGGCAAGAGCTAAAAATTACCAAAACGTCTTTGATAAATCGACAGGATGGATGCGTCCTAAAAACGCAGAAGGAAAATGGCTTGAAAAATTTGATCCCTATCAATATGAAAATGGATTTATAGAATCTAACGCTGCACAGTCAACCTGGTTTGTACCCCATGATATTGATGGTTTAGTGGCTTTGATGGGAGGAAAAGAAAAAGCGGTCGAAAAATTAAATACTCAATTTGAAGCCTCTCAAAAACTGAAATTTACTTCAGGAACTTCGCACGATGCAGAATTACATCCGGAGTTTAGCCGTATTCCGATCAATTTTGGGAATCAGCCTTCTATTCAGACTTCTTTCATTTTTAATTTATTAGACAGGCCCGATTTAACGCAGTATTGGACAAGAAACGTAATCAAGGAAACCTTTAGCGGCTTATCGCCAAACACAGGTTACAATGGAGACGAAGACCAGGGATTAATGGGAAGTTTAAATGTATTGCTTAAAATTGGTTTATTTCAAATGAATGGAGGAACAGAGAAAAATCCTCAATATCAGATCGGAAGCCCTGTTTTTAATAAAATATCAATTCAACTCAATCCGGATTATTATAAAGGAAAAATGTTTGTCATTAAAGCCCATAATAACACCGCTGAAAATATTTATATAAAGGAAATCAGGTACAATAATGCACCCGTAGAAAAATTCAGTATTTCTCAGGATGCAATTACAAACGGAGGAGAACTGGAATTAGAAATGTCTGATAAAACAAAGTAATACTATTCAGTACCTTTAAAATCAGTCGAAACCGTTACTAAAGAAATAGAATATGGAAATGAAAATACATACGAAGGTTCTCCTTTTTTTAGGAACATTCTTATTCCTTACCAATATAAACGCACAAAACCAGGTTCATACGTATGTTGACCCCATGATAGGATCAGAAGGAGTTGGCAGGGTATTTATCGGGCCATCGTCTCCTTACGGAATGGTAAAACCAAGTCCGGACTGTACGGTAAGTCCAAATAGCGGCTGGCTTCCATTGCCAAAAGAAGTAACAGGATTCAGTCAGGTTCATGTGAGCGGAACCGGTGGTGGTCCAAAATACGGGAACATACAAATCATGCCTTTTTCGGGTAATTTAGACAAGTTAGATCAGACTTCACACAGATCTGAAGAAAATGTAAAATTGGGCTATTATGAAAGTGTTTTTCAGGAAAATCAGATAAAAACCGAAATAACAACAGCCGATAAAGTTTCCTTTTATCGCATAACCTATCCTAAAAATACATCCAGAGATTTAAAAATAGATCCCGGTTTTTTCTTAGGTGAAGAAGCTGTACCAGACGGTAGGGAAGCACAGCAGTTTGTGGGTTCTCAGATAGAAATCGTTTCAGATAAAGAAATTAGAGGTTACAGCAGAATTAGAGGCGGATGGAATAACGGTCGTGCCTATACCGTATATTTTTGGGCCGTTTTCGATCAGCCAATTGCAAAATATGTGACTTGGAAAGAGGGAAAATTGTACAATAATCAGCCAACTCAATTCGACTCGGGGAAAAAAACAGGAGCCTTAGTTTCTTTTGGAAAAGAGGGAAAACAAGAAGTAAATATTAAAATTGGAATCTCTTTTTTAAGTGAATTAAAAGCAAAAAACAATATTGAAGTCGAAATTCCGCATTGGGATTTTAATACCGTTTTGACATCTTTAGAAAATAAATGGGAGCAGTTATTAGGTCGTATCAAACTTTCATCAGATACTTCAGACGATTATAAAAAAATGTTTTACACCGGTTTATATCATACTATGATAATGCCGGTAGACCGGACAGGAGAAAATCCGTTATGGACGAATGATGAGCCTTATTACGATGATTTTTATTGTATTTGGGATACCTTTAGAAGTTCAAGTCCCTTAATCACCTTGATAGACACCAAACGTCAGGTTGAAATTGTCAACGCGATGCTCAATATTTACAAACGTGAAGGCTATCTCCCGGAAGGAAGAAGCGGTAACGACAACGGACGAACCCAGGGCGGTTCTAATGCTGCCGTTGTCCTGGCGGATGCTTTTGTGAAAAATTTAAAAGGAATAGATTATGAACTGGCACTGCAAGCGATGCTAAAAGATGCCACAGTACCGCCCGGAGGAAATGAAGAAAAAGAGGGAAGAGGCGGTTTGTTGGATTATCTAAAATTAGGCTACGTGCCATACGGAACAGACCGGGCAGGAAACCGAACAATAGATTACTCGTACAACGATTATAATATTGCCGTTGTAGCCAAAGGACTCCACAAAACAGACCTCTACAACCACTACATCAAACAAGCCGACAACTGGCAGAACTTATGGCGTTCCGATTATGTTAATAACGGAGCAACAGGATTTATTATGCCAAAAGATGGCAACGGAAATTGGTTAGACGATGTTGTTTTTGGAGAGTCAAAAATTCAGAAACCAACCTTTAAATATACACCTGTTATTATTGAATCCCCTTGGTATGTCTGCCATTGGTGCGTATTCTTTTATGAAGGCAATTCCTGGGAGTATTCATTAAGTATTCCGCATGATGTTCCGGAACTTGTTCGCAGGTCGGGAGGAGAAAAAGCCTTTACAAACAGATTAGATACCTTTTTTAAAACCGAATATAATGTAGCCAATGAACCTTCTTTTCTAACGCCTTGTTTGTACCATTGGGTAGGAAAGCCATATTTAAGCAGCGACAGAATAAGAGAAATTATCAAAAAGAATTTCAATACTTCCCGTGAAGGGCTACCAGGCAATGACGATTCCGGGGCCATGTCTTCGTGGCTGGCGTTCCACATGATGGGCTTGTATCCCAATGCAGGACAGCCATATTATTTATTGAATACACCACTCATAAAAGAAACCACGCTGCAGTTAGAAAACGGGAAATCGTTTAAAATCACAGCAAACAAAATGAGTGATAAAAACAGATACATAAAAGCAGCTTTGTTAAACGGAAAACCCTACAATAAAGCATGGATTTTACACGATGATATTGCCAATGGAGGCGAATTGATTTTCGAAATGGATTCGAAACCCTCGGCTTGGGGAACTACTATTTTACCACCAGCAAAATAAAAGAAGCAGCAGATGAAAAATACAATTTTAGCCTTTCTAATTTGTGCCATATATCAAACAGGAATGTCACAAAACATTATTCCCGCCATTAAAAATAATACGGAATTAAATTATGTCTGCAAGCTGCACGGCCAGACCAGAACCCTAACGCTGACCACCAAAATAACCAGCGATACACTGGTCTTAAATCTCGAGACAAGAGGTGTGAGAAGCAGTATTGTAATCCCGCAACAAGCCTTAAAAAACGGAAATGCATTAAGTTTTAACCAGGGAGAATATGCACCGGTTTTATACTTAAAACCAAACGAGACTTTTTTTATGATTTCGCAGTCAGCCTATCAGGATTTGGTAAAAAACAACAAGTTTATTTATAACAATACAACCTATGTTTTAGATCAGAATGCAGCTGAAAATACAGTTACTGTAGATGGAAAATTAATAGAAACACTACACGTAAAAGCACAGATAGACCAAACTGAAATATGGATTGTAAAAAAGCCCGATTTTCCTTTAATCTGTAAAATCACTAAAAATCCTTTAGGTATAAATTTTACTTTGGTAAAAATAGTTTACAAATAATTACGCTCAAAGAATAAAAACCAATTTCTTAAGTTGAATCAGCAAAAAGATCAGAATTATGAAACAGCAAATCAGCCGTGGAGAATTTCTCAGATTAGGAGGTTTATCATTGGGAGGTGTTTTAGTAAGCAATATCCTTTTTGCCAATGATATGTTTTCAGATAATGATACCTCAAAAGAAGATATCCAATTAATGAATAAACTGATTTTAAATAATGATGCAAAAGTCAAAACATTATTAAATGCAGTTCCTCTTGCTCCTAATATAAGATTGAATAATTTTCGTGGTATAGCGGGAAATATACTGGTTATGACTGCTTCTGTATCTAATGCCGGATCTGTATATTATAAATCCAAACCGGTAATAGAAAAACTCAACGAGCAAATAGACATCATGCTGACCAGCCAATATGCCGATGGAACATTAGATGCAGGAGGAAACAGGCAATCGCCGCCGGATACAGCCTTTATTTTAGAATACATGTGCCCCGCAGCGGCACTATTAAACGATAATAAACAGCAAGATTTAGCGGTATTAAAAGACAAACTCAAAAAGTTTATAGTAAATGCAGGCAAAGCAATGGTTACAGGAGGCGTGCATACACCCAATCACAGATGGGTTATTTGTGCCGCTCTGGCCAATATTAATTTTCTTTATCCTAATGCGGTTTACGTACAAAGAATTGATCAATGGCTTGCTGAAGGTATTTATAGCAATGAAGACGGTCACTATTCAGAGCGCAGTGGCATTTATTCTGTCGTTATAGACAAAGCACTAATCACGATGGCGAGATTATTAAACAGGCCGGAATTATTAGAAATTGCAGGCAAAAACCTCACCACCTATTTTTATTACACGGAACCCAACGGCGATTTAGTAACCATTGATTCCAAAAGACAGGATCAGTTTATGAATTTGAAGGTTACAAAGTTTTACCTGTCGTATCGATATATGGCCATTAAAACCAAAAATCCAATGTTTGCCTATATGGTCAATACGATAGAAAATTTGCCGGAATTCACCAACGATATTCTATCAGATTCTTTAGGTTTCTTTATGGAAAACAAAGAGCTTCGAGAACCAATTTCAGTCGAAGGGAAAGTTCCGGCTGATTTCGAAAAGTTTTTTGCAATTTCAAATCTCGCAAGAATAAGAAGAGGCAAAACGTCCGTAACTTTATTTGGAGGAAATGATAAACCCATAATGATTGTTTCAGGAAGATCATCCAGTCCTGATTTTTTACAGTACAGAAAAGGAGAAGCGATATTAAAATACATGCGATTGTCTACTTCATTTTTCAAAATGGGCTATTTTAGCAGCGATGGTATTGTAAAAGAGGGAAACAAATATACATTGACTGAAACCAAAGAAGCCGATTATTACCAGCCTCTTGCCGAAGAATACCGTAAAAGTGACGGAGATTACAAACTAACTCAAGCACCAGACGGAAGATTTTGGAACAAAATGGATTTTGATTCGAGAACAAAAAGCAATGTAAAAAAGCAGACAACCACAATCGAAATCATAGAAAATAACGGATTACTGAGTTTAGATTTTAAAGTAGATGGCCCGCCAAATGTAGAAGTGACAATAGAAATGTGTTTTAAAGAAGGAAATACCGTTACTGGTGCTCTTACAGACGAAAAAAAGAACTATTTTTTAAAATCAGGAACAGGAGAACTTGTTACAGTAAATGATAAAATACAATTTGGCCCGGGAAAATGCGAACATCTGAATGTAGAAAACCTGGATAGCGAAGAATACACCTATCATCAGGGAAGTCTCAGAACCAAGGGAGAACACGTTTATATAACAGGATTTACGCCGTTTAGACATAAAATGACTATTGGTTAAGTTTCAAATTAATCTAAAGAAATAATAAAACAATCCACTATTAACAAAATGCTATTCAAAAAGATTTTTCCATTTATAATGCTTTTGTTCCTTTTGTTTTCTTGTAAAACAGAACAGCATTCGGGCGTAAAAAATGTAAAAATTGCTTTTATTGCCGATGTTCATTTGCAGGATATTTTCGGGAAATTTGGCGATAATAACTATCAGGGCGTTAAAAATCCAGTGACGGGCGAATATGCGAATATCAGAACGATGCGTTCACAATTGCATTCAACACGGATTTTCAATGAAAACTATTTTGCCTTTATAGAAGCCTTGAACGATATTGCCAAAAGAGGAATCAAAGAAGTCGTGCTTCCCGGTGATTTTAGCGATGACGGACAGCCCATTCATGTAAAAGGACTGAGAAAAATATTAGATGAATATTCAAAGAAATACGGAATATCATTTTTTGTAACAACTGGAAATCATGATGCCGTAAGACCTTTTGCACAAGATGCCGAAAAAACCGATTTTTTAGGCGAAGACGGAAAAGAGCAAATTATCAGCAGCAGAATAACGAATACAATTAAAAAAGAAAATCAGTCAGAACCCATAATAACATCCGATATAAAAAACTGGGGCTATAAAGAAACGCTTCAGGAAATGGCAGGTTTTGGATTTTATCCGAAGAAAAAGGATCTGTATTGGGAAACTCCATTTTCATCTTACAGCTATGAAAATTATAATTTTGATACAGCCTTAAAAGAAGCGGCATTAGAAAAAAGAACTTACGCCGTAAAAAACACCGGTTTATTCCTTCCCGATGCCAGTTATCTGGTAGAACCCATAAAAGGAATCTGGCTTTTGGCAATAGATGCCAATGCGTATGTTCCCAATCAGAAATTATCAGGGCTGGCAGATAATCCGCATGATTATTCCGGGGCCAATACAGGCTATAACAATGTGCTGCTTTATAAAAGCCATTTGATAAACTGGGTTAAAAAAGTGGCAGATGAAGCCAGACAAAAAGGAAAATTATTGATTGCTTTCAGTCATTATCCAATGGTTGATTTTAATGATGGTGCCACACCGGAATTAAAACTCCTTTTTGGTGCCGATAAAATGCAATTGCAGCGGGTTCCAAATGAAGAAGTCGCCCAATTATTTGCAGATGCAGGAATTCAGATTCATTTTGGCGGTCATATGCACATCAACGATACGGGCGTACGGATTACAGCAAAAGGGAATACGATATTTAATATTCAAACGCCCTCTTTGGCTGCGTATATGCCGGCGTATAAAATATTGACGATCCATTCTGATTCCGTATTAGAAGTAGAAACTATTGTAGTCGGAAAAGTTAATAAATACAACAGTTTATTTCCTTTTTACGAAGAAGAATATGCACATTTACAAAATATAAAAAGCTCAGATATCTGGAATAAAGACATTCTGAAAGCCAATGATTATAAAGAATTCACTCAGTGGCATCTAAAAGAATTAGTACGTCTGAGGTTTTTGCCGGAAGATTTTCCAGCTGTATTCCTAAAATCAATCGAAAAACTATCGGGTAAAGATTTATTACAAATCAATAAAAATACTGCAGAAGTTGACAAAGGATTAAAAGCTAATTCTTTAACGATTCAGGATTTTGAATCCTGGACAGGTTTTGATATGATTTTTGATTTTTACCGATTAAAAAGCGCAGACGAATTGGCGATTCCGGAAATAGGTTTCAAGAGATTGAAACAATATGAACTGGTCTGTAAACAGTTGGAAAAATCTAAAGATAAAAATTGGGTTTTATGGGCTGCAATATTCCTTAAAACCAGTAAAGGTCAACCTGCAGACCATTTTAAAATTAACTTAAAATCCAGTAAAATTGAGAGAATTTCTGTTAAAAATATTTGATATTTATTAAATCAAAAACAGTAAATTGCAGTTATAATTTATTTCATGAAACCGAATCCCTTTATATTCTTCTTTTGTCTGCTCACATTTTATTATTCCCATTCACAGAATATAAAGTTTGCGCATTATAACGACAACAATGGTTTGTCGCATAATTCGGTTCGGCATATTGTTCAGGATAAAAAAGGTTTTATGTGGTTTGGCACCTTTTCGGGACTAAATCGTTTTGACGGTTATCAATTTAAAAATTATTCGAGTACAGCCGTTGGCAACAATAAATTATACAATGACGATATAACCGCTTTAGAATTAGACGAAGCATCCAACCATTTATGGATAGGTACCAGAAAAGGTTTAACCCTTTTTAAAATGGATACGCATGTTTTTGTGACCTTTCTAAAACAAAAAAACAACCCCAATAGTCTGCCCGAAGAAGAGATTCGATCCGTTCACGTCGATAAATTCAAAAGAGTTTGGGTTGGAACCAAAACGCAGGGGATTTATATGTTTTTTTTGGATGAAAATCGATTCGAAAAAATTCCAATAAAAGGTTTTGATTACGTAAAAGAAATCTTCGAGGACAAAAAAGGCAATATCTGGGTAGGTAGTTACGAAAAGGGATCTGTGGCAAAAATCACTCTAGATGTCAAAGGAACAATAGTAAAAATAAACAATTACACACTCTCTGTTCCGAATTCTAATGTAAAAAATCCATACATTAATTTTATTTATGAAGATGCCAAATCAGACATTTTTATAGGAACCCGTGAAGGACTTTATAAATTAGATAAGGCAAACGATCAATTCATCAATTTATACATTGAAAACAAAGAAATCAGAGGAAGTTTAGGCCCGTATTTTTTATCGGTTGCCAAAGCCCCGGATGGTAAATATTGGGTGGGAACTTTAGGCGGATTACTGGTTTGTAAGGAATTAGAAGACATTCAGAAAGGAGATTACAAGTGGTATTATTCTGTATTGTCCGATAATACTTCGATAGTGGATAATCTGGTATCGGCACTCTATTTTGATGCTTCCGGAGTACTTTGGATAGGAACTGAAGACGGACTTGATAAATACGATCCCTACGAAAATCAGTTTACACTCAACAAAGATATATCGCGTTATATAGGCAATCAGGCACCCAGAATAAGAGGTTTTGCTAAAACGTACGACGGAAAAGTAATTGTTATAACCAATCATAACGGACTTTTTATTTCAAGTGTAAAAGGATTTGTGCCGCTGCATAATGAAGCAAAAGATATTGCCAGCATTTATTCTGATGATGGAAAGACATTTTATTGTGGCCTCTGGGATGGGAATGTTTTAGTTTATAATTACGGCAGCAATTCTTCCAAAGAAATTAATGTAGGTTTTGAAAATTCTCCCGTATTTGCGTTTAATAAAATAGACGATCAATCGATCATGGTTGGTTCTTTTGGAGAAGGAGCAATTGTTTTAAACACTACAACTCTTGCCGTACAATCTGTTAAGGGTAAATTACTGCCCGGTTTTCAGATCAATGCCATAGAAAAAGATACCAAAGGAAATGTCTGGTTTGCCACAGAAATTGGCATTGTGCGATACAGCAATGCATCAGGAAAAATAGAAATCTATAAATCACTTTCCAAAAGACAAAAAGGAATAGTAGATGAAGATAACGTAAGTGATATAGCCATAGACAAAAAAGGAAGAATCTGGGCAGGAACGCGTTTTGGACTGTGTCAGTATGATGCTAAGAAAAATACCTTTGTCACACTCACCAATTTTAAGGAACTGTCAGGTAAATGGATTACTGATATGGTAACGGATGTTAACGGAAATCTTTGGCTGAACATCAATAACAACAGTATTGCGTGGGTCAATGCCAATCTAAAAGAGATTAATATCTACCACGTAAACAGCGGGAACAGACTGGATGTTTTTAGTTCAAGCGGTTTTTTTAATTTCAACAATTCGACTATTTATCTGGGAGGAAAAAATGGTATTATTACATTTTCGCCTCATACAATGAAAAGGAATAAATGGTCGCCATTGCCTATTATTACCGAATTTAAAATTCAGAATGAGGAAGTATTCCCAGACATGGAAATTAATGGACAGGTACCGCTTCTTAAAGATTTAAATTATGGAAAAGAAGTAGAACTCAACTATAAAAACCGAAATTTCTCACTTCAGTTTTCCACTCCGTCATTTGCCAACGAAAAGCTGAACAAGTTTCAATATATGCTGGAAGGTTTTGATAAAGAGTGGATTACTGCCAATAGTAATTCAAGAACCATTCAATATACCAATCTTTATCCTGGTAAATATACATTCAAAATAAAATCGTGTAACAGCGACGGGTACTGGAGTAAAATAGTTTCCTATAAAATCAGGATTCTTCCTCCATTTTGGTTAAGTCCAATCTTCTTTGTGTTATTTCTTTTACTGCTTACGGGTATTTTCTATTTTATAAGAAGAGAGATTAAAAACCGCCTCAGGTTAAAACAGGAATTACTCACAGAAAAGGTAAACAGGGAACATGATGTAAAACTGAATAATGAAAAGCTCCGTTTTTTTACTAATATCTCACACGAGTTAAGAACACCGTTAACGCTTATTTTGGGGCCTGCAAAACAATTATTGGATGAAAATAACAGAAATGCAACCGATTATGAAAAAAGCAGATACAACCTTATCTATCAAAATGCCAGCAGATTACTAAATCTGGTAAATCAGGTACTGGATTTTAGAAAAGCGCAGTCGGGCGAATTAAAATTGAAGGTTTCAAAAACAGATATTCTGATTTATTCGCAGAATATTTTTGAATCTTTTAAGGAGATGGCGTACAACAAGAAAATTAAATTAAACTTTATTGCGCCCGCGGAAAATATTACAGGCTGGGTTGACAATGATAAATATGATAAAATTCTGTATAACCTTTTGTCGAATGCCTTAAAGTTTACCAATAAAAACGGAAATATAGATTTATCGATAAGACTTAAACAGGAGGAAGGAACATTACTGATTGAGGTAATCGATGATGGAATCGGGATTCCTTTAAAAAGTCAGGAAAAAATCTTCAAACGGTTTTATCAGGCCACAAACAGTAAAGCCAATAATACAGGGTCCGGGATTGGTTTGTCGCTGGTTAAATCATTAGTAGCACTTCATAAAGGGATTATAACAGTAGAAAGTACACCGGGAAAAGGAAGTACATTCAGCGTTGAGATCCCAATAAACCGAATTTCTTATGACGATAAAGAAGTTTTTGAATATGCTCTGAAAAATGACAATTTAAGTATGCTTATTCCTGAAAAAGCAGTCAAAAAGACCATTCAGAATACAGAACTGAAAGAAAAAATACTGGTTATTGAAGACAATATAGAACTTAGAAAATACCTGGTTGATTATTTATCCGATTATTATAAAGTGTACGATGCTGAAAATGGGGAAGAAGGATTGAAAATCTGCCGACAAATAAAACCTATTCTATGCGTCTGCGATGTCATGATGCCCGTTATGGACGGATTAGATTTCTGTAAAGAACTTAAAAATGATGAATTCATCAGTCATATTCCGGTAGTATTATTAACCGCACTGGCAGAAAACGTAGATAAAGTAAAAGGGTTTGACATGGGAGCCGATGGTTATCTGGTGAAGCCTTTTGAACCTTTATTACTAAAAACAGTAATCGAAAACATTATTAAATCGAGATTAGACCTTAAACTAAAATTCTCCGGCGAAGTAGAAAGTAAAATAAGTTTACTGACGCATTCCCCAATTGATGAAGAGTTCATGGAAAAAATCACAGCTTTGATAAACGATAATTTAGGCGAAGAAGATTTATCCACAGAATTTTTATGCGATAAACTAGGCGTAAGTTCGTCTAAATTATACAGAAAAATAAAAGAACTAACAGATTTGGCACCAAACGAATTCATCAGAACGATACGTCTAAAGAAATCAGCAGAATTATTGAAAACCAAAAAATACAATGTTTCGGAGGTAACAAACTTAGTTGGTTTCAATGATCCATTGTATTTCAGCAGATGCTTTAAAAAACAATTTGGTTTTCCGCCAAGCAAGCTGATTAATTAAAATTACGCAAAGTACCACAACCTTGTCATTTCGACAGAGGAGAAATCTTCACGAGTAACTCGATACTGTAAAGCAGCCAATCTTTTCGGATTT
>JBDTNT010000047.1:0-11031 GCA_039933615.1 Flavobacterium sp.
TGGACTGACAAATTGAAGTAAGGCTCCCAACGGAAAAAACCGGCACTCCTACTTCTGTCTCCGGGTTTACCGTTACTGTAATTGTTCCGCTCAGTGCACAGCCTGCAGCTGTAGTAACCGTAACTTTATATTCTCCATTATTCGCTACAGTTAGATTATTAATAGTAAGTACAGGAACCGAAATAGTAGAATTATCCGGCAGTGTCCATAGAGTGCTGATTAGAGGTCCTAGTCCTATTACCGATAAATTTAAAGGACTGCCTGTACAATAGGTATTGTCACCCACAATAATATCTCCCATCTGGGCAACAGGTCTTAAAATAAAAGGCTGAATCACTTCAAAACAAGACGTTTTCGCTTTTACAATATACGTACCGGCAGTTAATCCTGTAAAGGTTGTACTGCTTTGTCCTATAGCAGGAAAATCAGGATCTGTATCTTTTTTTATAAAATAAGTAATTGTATCGGTACTATTATCTACTTTTACAGTGAGAGTTCCGATGGTATTTCCTGGACAGATTACCCCTCCGGATTGTTTTAGATCAAAAACAGGAAAATTGGGATATACAGATATAGGGACAGTTGCCGTATTTTCTAATACTTCAGAAGGCAACAATAATCTTTCACAAAAATCTTCATCAGTTCTGGTCAGCGCCAATTCATAATCGCCGGCTAATACATAAAAAGAAAAAGGAAAAACATCAGCTCCTTGCATGGGCACATTCCAAAAACAATAGTAGTCAGTACTTGGTCCTTTTATTGTTCCCATAGCAATATAACTATCAAAACCACCGTATACATCATCAATAACTGCCGGTGCCGGATTACCCACTGCTGTAATTTTAATCTCACCTTCTACAAGAAAATAACTACAAGTGTAGCCGTCAGGGGTTGATTTTACATTCTGTATTGAAGCACTCGTAAAATAACTTTGAAGTTCTAAATCATATTCTGCCTGAAAACACTGTGTGTCAGTGACCCTTATTTTGTATGTTCCGGGTATTAAGTTATTTCCCAGACCTAAATAGTTACCAATAATGGGGCTGGGTGTCAGAGTAGTATCAATAACAGAAGGCCCGCTAATGGTCTGAATATGAACCGGACCCACCAAACCTAAAGAGGTATTTAAATCACTTATAACCAACGCTGATTTACCAAAATTTTGTGGGCTGGGGCCTACAATAAGTTTTATTTTGTCTCTTACAGGCTTAGGAGTATAATATAAAGGATTTATAAATAATGATTTACTAGAATTTGGAGCTGAGTCTTTTATCGATGAAGTAGTACTATTCTGATACGAATAACTTGGAGGCTCAACACCATTGCCGTCTTTCATTACAAAGCTGTATGTCTTACCAATATCGAGCCTGAACACAAGATTATCTGTCAGAATATAATGCTGCGTGCTGGCAGTTCCATTTTCAGTAATATCAATAGTAACAGGTTTACAGATCTCATTGTCATTTGTAGCTGCTCTAACTTCTACCTGAGTAATTCCTGCACAAAGATCCGGCGTTGCATCATCCCTGATATTAAAACGTACAAAACTAATGGGCTTAATTCTAAAACCTTCATATTGCGCAAGATTAAATTGGTTTGTTTTAGTAATTCCACATATTGTTAGGGACACCTTAACTATCCCCCATTTTAAGCGGTCATTAGGAAGAGGGTAGCCCAACCCGTCCCATCCGTCAACCTGTAATTGTGTTTGATTATCGTATACATCAAAACCACCTGACTCATTTTGTATTTCAACTTTATAAAGCGGATTTTTATCTCCGTAAAAACTCGGTGTATCAGATCCGTGGGTTGTAATATCACTAAAATTGGTTCCCATAAAACCAAGACTCTTAATTTTTGCGCTTAAAATACCCGAACATACATTATTAGCTGTATTATAGGTAACATCAAAGTAACTCGGAAGAGGGGAAACAACAGTACCCATATTAAAATCAGTATAGGGTACGTTTGGTTTTAAGGTAGTATTTTTTGAAAAAAACACCGTACCGCAGACATCAGTAGCTCTTACGCTGTAAGTACCGCTTGCAACATTACTAAAAGTAAACCGATTTTCCGGAACGTTTTGCTCCTGCACAACAACATTCGATGCGTTTACTAATTCAATAAAGTAAGGTGCATTTCCCCCAGAAGCATACCCGCCTAGCTCACCCAAAGGATCTGTAGGTTCACAATAGGCAAAATACCTCGCAAATATCCCTAAAGTGGGCGGTACTAAGTTAAATTTGTTTTCTACTTTTACAGTGTTAGGCGATTTTACAAAAGCACCGCCACTATAATAACCATAGAAATAATCACCCGGTTCTAAATCTGTAAAAAGCGACGACAGACCGCTTATTATATCGGGTTCGTTGTAAGGTGCTTTCGCAATGCCGTAAATTATGGGATCCGGAACTCCGGTAACAATCACTTGAATTGTCCCGTTGTTTCTACACGTTGAAGATGTTGCACTTGCCGTAACAGTAATCTGGGCAGAAGTTGCAAATGATATCAGAAAAAATACACTTAAGAGTAGTTTTATCTTTTTCATAATAGTTGTGGTATTTATTTATTTTTTGCAAAGCAACAACCAAAAACTACATTTGGCATAAACCAATTAACAATCGTAAGGATCCGATTTATAACTGTAGAATTACTTACTATGCAGGTATTTAAAAAGTAAGAAATTAAATACAGTGTGTTGTTTGGGACAACTATAAACCGATCAACTACTAAAAAACTATTTTACAATACTGAAACATAAATTACCAAACGATCCAAAACAATCCTCAAACAGTTTTATACAGCAACAAAACAGTAAAAAGAGATACTTTCTCTTCCCTTTTTTCAGATTTAATCAATTAAAAACAACTTCCAGTAAAATACCGGTAGGCATTCTAAAATATACCTGTTTTTCGTGCATTCCTTTTCTCTCCTCTACCGAATAATTAATCTTTAAGAACTCTAATTTTTCCCTAAATTTCAAAAAATCATCTAATTCAAAACTAACATGGTCTATGGTTTCAGCAACATAATCCGTATTATCACCAATGCTTTTTATGACGTGTACAAGAGGAACATCTTTATCAAATAACCAAAATTCAGACAGGTCACTGATGTCTTTTGAGCATGCTGCTTCCTTTAATTCAAAAACTTTAACCAAAAAAGATTTAGTCCCCAACAAATCATTGGTTCTTATTGTAATATGATTTAACCTCATGTAAAAACTACTTATTAAATTTACCTTCTAAATTATCAATCTCTGCCTGCATTTGTTTTGTCTGTACGAATCAGAAAGTAAAAAGTATAACCGCTGCAGTTACTTCAGCAAAAATCTTTTTCTGACCGCGATCGGTACTTCATCGCCATTACTCATGGTCAGCGTAGTTATTTTCTTAGACCTGATTTCATTTTTGGCGACCAGATGTGAATTATGGATCCGTATAAAATTATATTCTCTCAGCAGATCTTCATAATATTTAATGTTTTTTGAAACCATAACAGCTTTATCCTTCAAAACAAATTTTGTATAAGCACTGTCCGCTTCGAGTCTGATAATATCTTCAATATTGACATACAGGGTTTCATTCAGGACATTAAGTGCCAGGCGCGGTTTATCCTTACTTCTGTTATTTAGGAAATATTCGATCTGAGCACGGCTGTTTATTCTTTCTTTTACTTTGACAATAGCCTTTGCAAGATCTTCAGGATCAACCGGTTTTAAAATATAATCGATCGCATTAAATTTAAAAGCCTTTATGGCATGATTGTCATAAGCAGTAATGAAAATAATTGAAAAATTGATGTGTGGGATTTTTGACAGTAATTCAAAACAATCCCCATCTGCCAGCTGAACATCCAGAAAGACGATATCAACACTATTGTCTTTAAAAAAGACAAGACTTTCAAAAATGCTTGGAATTTTAGCACAGATTTTAAAATCCGGTTCTAAAATAGAAATCATCTTTTCCAGAGCGGAAGCCGCAGCAATCTCATCTTCTATAATGGCTACTTTATACATTTTTTTACTGTGTATTTAAATTCAATTTTAGTGCCGTCAAACTCTGGTCTTGAAATGATTGAGAAACTATTCAGATCATTTGTACTGTGTATGGAAAGCCGTGCTTTAAAAATCTCTGTTGAATGCAGCTTATCGTCCTTGACCACTTTAAAACCAACACCGTTATCTGTTATTCTGAATCCAATTCTTTTTTCAGAAACGTTAAATATTTCTATTTTTAAAATCCCAAATTCCTTAATTCCCTTAAAGCCGCTTTCAATTGCATTTTCTACAAAAGGCTGCAACAATAAAGGCGGAATTAAGATGGTATCCGTTTCCACCTCCCCATACTCAATGAAACAGTCAAATTTTTGTCCAAATCTCATTTTCTGAACTGCAATGTAATTTTTCAGCGCATCAAGATCTTCTTCTAAAGTGATATATTCCTTTTGTGTAAAATCGAAGTTCTGGCGAATCAGCTTAGCGAATTTTGCGACGTGAGAGGCAGATTCTAAAATATTGTTATCCATCATTGAATTTTGGATAGCCACAAGAGCATTGAATATAAAATGAGGATTCATCTGAGACCTCAATACTTTCTGTTCCAATTGTAAAGCCGCCTGTTCCTGTCTTAAAATCTTTTTACGGTAATACCCATATAAAATAAGTGCTATCAATAAAAGCAATACAAATACGATGATACGCTCACTCTGAAAAAGTTCTTTTTCTAAATTATTCTTATCATTTAAAAGTTTGATGGCCTCGCCCTGAAATTTGATCTTGGCCTGCTGTGTGGTTTTATCAACCAAATCCTTTTTTTCTAAAAACTGAACACTCTGAAGTTCCCGTAATTCTAATTTCCGATAATATAAAGCACTGTCATGCACTGATTTTTGTTCATGACACTCAGACAAAATACCATATAAACTTTCCTGATCATTTATAAAATAACTGTTACCGGGATAATAACGCAAAGCTTTTTTACCATAATAAAGTGCACTGTCGCTCTCATTTTTTCTTATAAAAACCAAGGCCAGCCTTTTATTAATGCTCGCTTCGAGACTTAATAAGTCCGTATTTAAGACATAGCCCTTTGCTGTATATTTTTTTGCTTTCTTTAAATAAAAATAGGCGCTGTCATAGTTTTTCAACCCAACAAATGCAGAAGCCATATTGTTGTAAGTAGCCGCATGCAAACTAAAGTTTTTATGCAGATTATCATTCCGTATTGATACCCTAAAATACTTTAGAGCCTCTTCGTTCTTTTTCTGACGCCGCAAGATCCTTCCATACTGATTATAGACTTTTGATAAATTAATGCTGTATTTAATTCTTTTAGAATGCTGAATTGTTTTCTTTAGATATTCTTTTGCTTTTTCGTAGAAATCCAGGTTGTTATAGTATCTTGCCGTCTGAAGATAACTGTCTGATAAAACTGTTGAAGAAGGCGACCATTTCTCCAGTTCCAGATTGTTCTGAAGAATTATTTCCAGTGCCATTACAATTTTATCGCGTTTAAAATAATATTCGGCATTGATCATATTAACGATTCCTTTTTCCGGATAACAGCGCTCTCCGCTACACATAGTAAGTGCCTGTTTCATTTCGATCAACGCCAGGCCGTCCAATCTTCTGGAGGCTAAAAACTGAGATGATTTTGCGTAAACAAGCTGTCCTGTTTTTGGATAGCCTCTGTTCCTGTTCTTCAGCTTCTCCAGTTCCTCTTTACACCAGGTATATCTGTTGGTCTGATGCCCTTCAATTACACTGTCAATCGATGCAAAATTCAACTCAGACTGGCTATATCCTTTTTGAGGCACTAAAAAAAGTACTGCAAAAAGTAGAAAAAGAATATATTTACATCCTATCATATTCTGAAATGTTAACACTTACCATAAAACATCATAAATATATTACTTTTTTAACACTAAAACATTAGTTAGCAAGTATTTATTAAATAAAAGAAACCAAAACCTCAATTCTTCTGTTTAACATATGTTCGTCTTCAGTACACAAAACACCGTCCCTGCAGATATTGACTAAACGGCTCTCTCCAAATCCTTTACATTCTATTCTTTCACTGTCGATGCCTTTTGACTTAAAATATTGTAAAATAACAACTGCCCTTTTATCCGATAATCTCTGATTATAATCTGTAGATGCCCTGCTGTCGGTATGGGTGCGGATTTCAATTTTCATAGTAGGGCAGCTTTTCATTACTTCAATAATTTTTTGAAACTGAACTTCCATATCCTTCGTAATAGCGGTATTATTTAATTCAAAATAAGTTTTTCCCATATTAAAGATTTTACACAGGTCCATCCCTACCACTGCTTTTGGTCTTATTTCATCCAAGGCAATTTTAAATCCTCCATTAGCATCACTACCTGAAATCACTTTTTCGTATGAAATATATCCGTCTTTCTCAGTCTTAATGAAATAAGGTTTATTGTTTAAAACCTCAAAACTAAAAGTACCAATACTATCCGTCATAACCGTTTTTATATGTTCGTAAGCCTCATTGTACATTGACATTTTTGCATTAGGCAACGGAATACTATTGGATGAGTTAACCACCAGACCATTAAAAAAACCTTTATTCTTATCGAAATCCAGTTCGATAGTATTCTCAAAACTTAGTATATCATCACTTCCTTCACCACCGTTACGGTTAGAAGACATGAAGCCACTTTTATTGTCTGGATTTATTGTTATCGAAAAATCATCAAAGCGGGTGTTAACAGGTTTTCCTAAGTTGTATATATTGGTATTCTTGTCCTTTTTATCAAGAGGAAAAACAAATATATCCAGACCACCAAAACCGGGACGTCCATTTGAGGCAAAATAAAGATCACCATTTGGCCCTACCGACGGAAATGATTCACGTCCCTTGGTATTTACTGACGGACCGAGATTAACCGGCTTTCCAAATTTGTTGTTACCTTCAATCTGAACACTGTAAATATCAGAATCCCCCAGACCTCCGGGCATATCCGATGCAAAATACAATACTTTTTCATCGGCACTAAGGGCAGGATGCGCTACATTATAAGCACTATTATCAAATGGAACTTCTACAATATTTCCCCAATCACCACCAATAAATTCAGCTTTATAAATTTTAAGAAAAGCGCCTCTCTCTTTGGAAATTTCATCAACAAGCCTGTCATTACCCGTAAAATACATCGTATTACCATCTTTGGTAAAAGCAGGAGTTGACTTATTTTCTACAGCATCGAGACCTTTTGAGAATTTGATTGGAGCAATTGTTAAGTCTTTGTCCTTAGCTTCTATATAATACAGATCAAAAAAAGATTCATCTGTCCATTTCGAAAAATTCTTTTTATAATCTTCATCCAGTTTTTTCTGCCTTGAAGAGGCAAACACAAGTTTACTGCCTGAAAATGCCACTCCATAATCGGAACGGGTACTGTTAATTCCCGGAAGTGTTTTAAGTTTGTATCGTCTGAGTTCGGTTTTTATTTTTAATAAATACTGTTCATCTATCTGCGCGTAAGTTTTTCTCACCAACGAATCAACCTTAGAAGTATAGGCCTCCGAAATCTCTGCCGATTTATCTTTATCGCCACATGCCATTAAAACTTTTGAATATCTGTAGTAATTGATGTAATTCATATTACGTTTGTATTCAAAAAGTTTAGCATACCATTTATTTGCCTCACAGAAATCACCCATGAAATAATAAGAGTTGCCCAGTTTTTCATAGATATCCATCGAATGATATCCCTTTTCCACTACCCTCTTATAAATCTGGACAGCATCAATAAAAACATCATTTTTATATAATTTGTTAGCCGTTCCCATATCTGTTTTCTTTTGTGAAAAACAACTGCAGGAGAAAAAAATAATAGCCGGAATTAAAAAGAATTTACTTTTCATAATTAGTATTTTAATTCAAAACAGGGAACACAAATCTTATATCCTATACCTTATTGCCGTCTTAAGATTAGTCAGAATGAAACCTTGTAAATGTTGATTAGAAAATGTTTTAGTATTCGAAAATTTAAAAGAAACGTGGATTGAAAAGTTTGGCATCCTTACCTTTAAGAATTTTAAACCCTATAAAAATTTCGTGTGATCCGGAATTATAATTAGAAAGTTTCGTGATTTCCGTATCGTATGAATACCCGACAAAAAGTTTATCTGAAACCTGAAACCCTAAGAGTGTACTAAAAGAAGAACTGAGCCTGTATGAAATCCCGGCACTAAATTTTTCTGCATAAAGAAAGTTAGCAGATGTATCTAATTGCAGCGGTGCACCCTGAACTGCTTTCATCATAAAAGCCGGTTTAAATTTTAAATTATAATCAAGGTCAAAAACGTAACCTCCGATAAGGTAAGCATGCGCTTTCTTCTGAACAACAGCATAACTTTTTGTATTATATCCTTTTGTTTCGAGCAATTGTGGTACAGACAACCCGGCATAGAACTTATCTGAATAGGCATAAATCCCGGTACCAACATTAGGCGAAAACTGACTTTCGATATTGTTTAGAAAAACCTGATCTGTTTTATCAAAAATTGACAATTTAGAATAATCAACACTCAATAGATTTAACGAAGTCTTAATACCAAAAGCAAGCTTAACTGTATTTATTTTAAACCCATATGATAAATCTACTGCCAGGTTGTTTTCATCTGATATTCCTATATTATCATTTACCAATGAAACCCCAATTCCGATTTTATCATTAATTGGAGTATTTACCGATAACGATGCTGTTTTTGGTGCACCATCCATACCTACCCATTGGGTGCGGTAGCTGCCTGTCACTTTCATAAACTCTTCGCTTCCCGCATAGCCAGGATTTATATATGTGGTATTATACATGTACTGTGCATATTGCGGATCCTGCTGAGCACGCATACTAAAATTAATTACTACCAGAAAAATTAATAACAAAATTTTTCTATTCTTTTTTATTGCCTGTTTTAAAATGATACTTTTCATGACTCCTATTTTTTTTGCAAAGGAACCGCCAAAAAATACATTCGAGCAAAACAAACTAATATTCGGTAGGATCCGATTTATAACTGTAGAAAAAACAAGCTAAAAAAGTATTAAAAACAGAAAAATTAGCCTTTGTTGTTATTTGAAATGACTACAAAATGCGTTTCGAAATGGAATCTATTTATAATTTCAGGCTTACTTAATCAAAATCCGGCACTGGTTTTCAGCTATTAAAAAGTTATACTTTTACCCATTGGGTGTACTTAAAAAATAATATATTTTGACGCGAATTTTACCGATTCGTTGTCACGAAGACGCGGACAAAAACGGATTTTTTAGATTCTGCATTTAAAATCCGTGTAAATCCGCGTTTTTGCGGTAGCAAATGGGTGTCATCAGTGTTCTAAATTATTACGTTGTATTTTAAAAATAGAATTGCACCCAACGGGTTATAATTTATATTCAAAAAGGGCTCAACTTTAATTAAAAAGTCAAACCCTTTTATCAAACCCAGGCAAAAAAAAAAGGGAATTATGAATAACAAGAAATTATACACGCCTCACCTGAGTCTGTTTTTTTTTAGATAATACACCAAATTAATAAGTCAAATTATGTCATCTAATCTGCTACTGATTTTTATCTTATCAGAATTTCAGGTCTATATTTCTAAAACTTTCTTTACCTTATAACATCAATATTCTCTACAACACTATTGAACAGAGAAATTTATTATAAAATTATAAGGGGGACTCCTCTTATGCAACACTTATTTTGTAAGAATACCACAACTTACTTTTTATCAACATCACATAAAGAGAATCCTCCTTAAAAAAAAGACCATGCTGCTATCGACAAACAAGGTCAGGCAACCCAAAAAACTATTTATTGATAAAAAAGTAAACCGTATTAACTAAAAGTAATGATGAAGACCATTGCTTCTTCAACGCCATTTTCATCCAAAATTTACATCCAATTGCTTGTTTTCTTTTTTTGAAACTATGCAACCAATGCTGTCTTCATCAATATCATTATCAATACTTATACTTCAACATACGTATATAAAAAAATCTGAAAATCGTTTACCAGTTCCTGTTTGCTTTTTGAAGTGTTTATTATATTAACATCTGTGATACTCTCCAATTGATGCAGTAACACTTCATTATAACTACAAACGACCAGCGGTACTCCTTTTCTGTAAATCTTAATAAAATCAAATAAATCTTTTTCTGAATATATCACAAAGAAGGCCAGTAAATATTCTTTCTCAAAATTGTCAAAATCCAGACTATTGTCAAATTTTTTAAAAATCTCAAAGTCATAAGCCTCTCCAAATATTTTAGTTAAAAATCTTGAAAAACCATGCTGATTATCATAAATCAATACTTTATTATTTTCCATCTTATTGAAGTTTTTTAATTAATTATCTTAAAAAAAGAAACGAGCTTGCAAAAAAAACAGTTATCGGCTAATTTATTTATAAAACAATATTCTTCTTTTAGCATATACTTCCTTTTTGCGGGCAAAACTTTAGTAAAGGTAAAAATGAACTTTCAAAACGCCGGCCATCAATTGATATCTGTATGCTTTCAATTTATATTCGTTAAAAACAAACCAATTAAGAAGAGAAAAGGATTAAAAATGATGCTGATTTTAACTAAAATAATACGTCGGAAACTATTTTTTCTTTTTTTTACGATTGCTTTAGGTATCTTTTTTTTACTGTTTTACAACACCCTGAACATTCTGTTTACCTTAAAAAAACACCTTTAATAACATAAATGTTAACCCGTTGGGTGCAATTATATTTTTAAAATGCAACGTAATAATATGACCCCCATTTGCTACCGCAAAAACGCGGATTTATACGGATTTTAAATTATAGAATCTAAAAAAATCCGTTTTTGTCCGCGTCTTCGTGACAACGAATCGGTAAAATCCGCGTCAAAATATAGTATTTTTTAATTCTAACTAACGGGTTAAATGTTAAAAACATATGACTAAATCCTATTGAATTTCTTCATAAGTGGCCAGCCTCTGTCCTTTACTGCATCAGCAACTGCAT
>JBDTNT010000048.1:0-6013 GCA_039933615.1 Flavobacterium sp.
ATTCAAATCTGTAATAATCTTTTTAATTCCTGAATGATAATCGTATTGCAATAAGTGCCAATCTAAACTTTTCTCAAAATTCCATTCATCGCTTTGCCCAAACTCAGAACCCATAAAAAGTAATTTGGTTCCGGGATGTGTAAACATATAGCCATACAATAATCTTAAATTGGCAAATTTCTGCCATTCATCACCAGGCATTTTATTGGCAATAGATTTTTTTCCGTAAACAACTTCATCATGCGAAAACGGAAGCATAAAATTTTCTGTAAAAGCATAAGTCATTGAAAACGTCAAATCATTCTGATGGTATTTTCGATAAACAGTTTCTTTCTGAAAATACTTTAAAGTATCGTGCATCCAACCCATCATCCATTTCATTCCAAAACCTAAACCACCCGTAAATGTTGGTCTGGAAACCATCGGGAAAGAAGTACTTTCTTCTGCAATAGTTTGAACTCCATCAAAATTGGCATAGATTACCTCATTAAATTCTTTAAGAAAACTAATGGTATCAAGATTTTCTCTTCCGCCATAAATATTAGGTTCCCATTCGCCTTCATTTCTGGAATAATCAAGATATAACATTGAGGCAACGGCATCAACACGTAAACCATCAACATGATAATGCTGTAACCAGAAAACGGCATTACTAATTAAAAATGCACGAACTTCATTGCGTCCGTAATTAAAAACAAGGCTCTTCCAATCCGGATGATATCCTTTTTTACGATCCGGATGTTCATATAAATGTGAACCATCAAAGAATCCTAAACCGTGTGCGTCATCAGGAAAATGCGATGGAACCCAGTCTAAAATTACTCCAATTCCGGCTTGATGTAATTTATCTACCAAAACCATGAAATCCTGTGGTTTCCCAAAACGTGAAGTCGGAGCAAAATAGCCTGTCAACTGATATCCCCAAGACGGATCATAAGGATATTCCATAATGGGCATAAATTCAACATGGGTAAAACCAGTTTCTTTTACATAATTTACCAAATCATCGCCAAGCTCTAAATAAGTCAAAAACCGATTATTTTCACCTCGTTTCCAGGAACCCAAATGCACTTCATAAACCGAATAAGGTTTGTCTAAACCATTTTTTTCCTGACGAAACTGCATCCAGTTTTCATCCTTCCAATTATAATCTAAATCCCAAACAACTGAAGCTGTGTGAGGCGGTTTTTCACAATATAAAGAAAACGGATCTGCTTTTTCAGTAACAATTCCATTAATACTCGATTCGATTTTATATTTATAAAGAGATCCTTTTGTAACATCCGGAATAAAACCTTCCCAAATTCCGGAAGAATCCCAGCGTACTTGCAATAAATGTTCACCTTGTGTCCAATAATTGAAATCACCAACAACCGAAACAGATTGAGCTGTTGGAGCCCAAACGGCAAAATAAACACCTTTTACTCCATTAACTTCAACTAAATGTGCACCCAATTTTTCATATAATCTGAAGTGTTTGCCTGCTTTGAATAAATCAATATCAAAATCAGTAAAAAGAGAATGTGTTTGGACTTTATTCATATTTGGTTTTTATGGCAATAATTAATCTTTATGTTTTATTCTATTCTAAAATTATCCGAAAGAACAACTCCTTTTTTAATAACTACAATACCATCTTTGATACTGTATAATTCATTTGTAAAATTGTCTAAATGTTTACCCCCATTAATATGAACATTGTTTCCAAT
This sequence comes from Flavobacterium sp., assembly GCA_039933615.1. GTDB lineage: Bacteria > Bacteroidota > Bacteroidia > Flavobacteriales > Flavobacteriaceae > Flavobacterium. The sequence goes on from JBDTNT010000048.1 coordinate 1,710, forward strand.
ACGCACATTTTTATCAACCAGAACATTTTTTATAAAACAATTCTCCCCTATTCCAATATGAATTTTATTATGCTCAGCATCATCCTTAAGTTCATCCAGATCCTGATAAAAATCGTTCCCCATAACATAACAGCTTTCAAGTACGGTTCCCTCACCAACTCTGGATCGGATACCGATTACGGAACGCTTAATTTCTTTAGCATTAATAATACAGCCTTCAGAAATTAAGGACTGATTGATTATAGAATTTCTAAACTTCGATGGAGGAAGTAATCTAGGGCGGGTGAAAATTTTATTGTCATTATCAAACAAATTAAATTCCGGAATATCCGCTGTCAAACCAATGTTTGCCTCAAAAAAGGATTCTATATTACCGATATCTGTCCAATATCCCTCATATTGATAACTTAGTATTTTATGCTTACCAACTGCATCAGGAATAATTTCTTTTCCAAAATCCTTCGTATCAGGATTGTCCATTAAATCTTCCAGCAATTTTTTATTAAAAATATAAATTCCCATTGAAGCCAGATACTTTTTGCCTTTAGCCTGCATTTGTTCACTTACATCTGATTCCCATTGTGGCAAAAGTGAAGCATCGGGTTTTTCAATAAAAGCTTCTACGCAATTTTCGTGATCCGTTTTAAGAATTCCAAATTCCGGAGCATCTTTAGCATTTACAGGCAATGTCGCTATAGAAATTTCTGCATTGCTTGCGATATGGGCTTCTAACATTTCATTAAAATCCATTTGATACAATTGATCTCCTGATAAAATCAAGGCATGTTCGAAATCATGTTTTTGAAAATGTGACATACACTGACGAACTGCATCAGCGGTTCCCTGAAACCATGTCGGGTTATCAGGAGTCTGCTCAGCAGCTAAAATATCAACAAAAGACTGACTGAAGATACTGAAATTGAATGTGTTTTTGATATGTGCATTCAAAGATGCGGAATTAAATTGTGTCAGTACAAATATTTTAAAAATATCAGAATTAATACAATTTGAAATTGGAATATCAACCAATCTGTATTTCCCCCCAATCGGAACTGCTGGTTTTGATCTTGTTTCTGTTAACGGGAATAAACGTGAACCTTGTCCTCCTCCTAAAATAATGGCAACTACATTTTTCTTTTTAAACTTCATTTTGCTGAATTATTAAATTGTATATTTCTATGTATTCCTCACATACTCTTTCCCAGGAATGATCGGTATTCATCCCTCTTTCAATTATTTTATTGAAATTAATTTTATCTGAATATAATTTTACGGCACGATTAATTGAATAACAGATATCACCTACAGAAGCCTGATCATGACAAATCCCATTTCCGTCATCCCCAAAATCAATTACAGTATCCCGTAATCCGCCTGTTCTTCTGACAATGGGTACCGTTCCGTAACGCAGTGCGTACATTTGATTTAAACCACACGGTTCAACACGGGATGGCATTAAAATAAAATCTGAGCCTGCATAAATCAAATGCGCTAATTCTTCATTATAACCAATAAAAACGTTATAATTACCATTATAATCATTCCTTAATTGTGTCAATTGTGACTCAATTTCTGAATTTCCCGATCCTAAAATCAGGATATTTATATTTTCAAAATTCTCAGACAAACTCAAAGCTGAAGCCTGAGGCAATAAATCTCCTCCTTTTTCTTCAAACAATCGTCCAATAAAACTAAACAATGGTTTTGAAGGGTCTAAATCAAATTGCTCACAGAGTTTTTCTTTATTTTTCTGCTTACCATCATTAAAAGTTTGAATTGAATAATTCTCAGAAAGCATCTTATCAGTCGATGGGTCCCAAATTTCGATATCAATTCCGTTTAAAATACCCTTAGATTTATTTCTAACCGTTTTGAATAATTCTTCCAGTCCATTAGCAGAATAGTTGATTTCGTTAAGATAGCTAGGTGAAACTGTTGTTACAGCGTGGGCACATTTTATTCCGACAGCCAAAGAATTTATAGAATTATCCCACTCTAAAAAACCAACATGAATTAAATCGAACTCAGGCAAATAATGAAGCTTGTCAAAACCAAACCATCCTTGATACAATCCATTATGAATCGTAATAACTGTTTTTACATTTTTTAAGCTTTTATATTTATAAGCATATTTTACCAAAAACGGGATTAATCCTGTATGGTGATCATGACAATTTATGATATCCGGAACTATTTCCCTGGCTGAAATCCAATCTAAAGCAGCAATTTGAAAGGATAAAAAACGTTCGATATCATCTTCATATCCATAAACATTTGGTCTGTCAAATAATTCTTTGATTTCAATTAGATATAGTTCAAAACCCAGTTTGTCTGTTGTTTCTTTTAGAACACTGAACGGAAAATTAAAATCCCCTAATTTTATAGTTCCCAAATGAACGCATTCGAACTTATTCTCTTTTTTAAATTTAGTATCATAACATGGGACAACAACACGAACCTGATGACCGGCATTTTTCTGATATTTTGGCAATGCACCTACAACATCAGCTAGACCGCCAACTTTTACCATAGGATAACATTCTGCACTGATATGAAATATTTCCATTTTAGAAATTTATAGGCTTTTAAATAATTAATAAAATTCAAGATTCTTTTTCAAGCAAACATTTATTAATTATGCTACTTTTATGTTCTTTAAATTTAGGAAAAAATAAACAATTCTAAGACCTGAAAAAAAAATTATCAATATGACAAAAAAGGCATCCAATCCTACTCAATCTTTAAAAATACCACAGTTTATAGTTATATCCTGTAAAATATGTGCTTTTTTTTCTACTAAATTAGCTACAAAATATACTGCAGGTCTTTTTACTACGCCTGTAAAACATAAAGTTCCCAAAAGAGAATTAGAAATGGATCGTAAAAGCATCCAGAAAACACTATATGTACCTGTTATTGATAAAAGTGTGATTACTTATGAATATGGAAAAAGTGAACGAAAAATATTATTAGTCCATGGCTGGTCCGGGCGAGGAACACAATTATTTAAAATAGCTGATGAACTTTTAAAAAATGGATACTCAACAATAAGTTTTGATGCCCCGGCTCACGGAAAATCAGAAGGAAAAACAAGTATTATGTCTGATTTTATAGAAGCAATATTAGAAATCGAAAAACATTATGGCCCTTTTGAATATGCAATTGGGCATTCATTAGGTGGTATGTCAGTTTTAAATGCAATTAAAGAGGATTTAAAGGTTAAAAAAGCGGTTATTATTGGCAGTGGAGATATTGTACAGGATATTTTAGATGATTTTATTGCCAAATTAGGGCTGAAACCAAAGATGAGCACCCTTTTATGTAATTATTTTGAAAATAAATATCAGACTAAAATGGATAATTACTCAGCTTACAGAGCTGCAGTCCATATAAAAATTCCTGTTTTGGTAATTCACGACAATGATGATCCTGATGTATCAGTAAAAGCAGGAATACATATTCATAAACATTTAGAAAATGGGACTTTATTTTTGACAGATGGTTTAGGTCACAGAAAAATTCTTGGAAATCAAAATGTTATAAAAAAGGTTATTGATTTCATTAAAACTGTTTAATTTTGTGATAGTTGTATTTTTAATATTCACTTTTAAAGAAAATTAGAATGAATTTATTTGAAGAAACGCCAGATTGGGAAACTAAGCTCAAACCAATATTAAAAAGATACAAAGAAAAAAAACATCCATTAGACTATAAAAATACCTATCAATTACTTGTCATGGTCCTGCTGTCTGCTCAGGATTCTGATGCTAATATAAATGCTATTTCACCAGCTTTATTTGAAAGATTTCCAACATTAAAAAGTTTATCTAATATAGACTTAGAAACATTTATTCCTTTCATCAGTAAAGTTCGAAATTATCCAACAAAAGCAAATTGGTTGTTAGAAATAGCAAAGACTATTAAAAAGGATGAAAATATTCCTTTAAATATGAAAGAACTAATAACTTTGAAAGGAATTGGCAGAAAATCTGCTAATGTAATTTTAAGAGAAAACAACAAACCTGCAGAAGGTATTATTGCTGATCTACATGTCATACGGGTTGCGCCAAGGATTGGAATAATTAAAGAAACAAAAGACGGGATAAAAGTAGAGAAAGAGTTAATGATCACGCTTCCTAAATCAATTTGGTCAGAGATTGGAATGGCAATTTCATTTCTAGGAAGAGAAACCTGCAGACCAAAACCTAAATGTGAAGAATGTTTAATAAAAGATTCCTGTTATTATTACGCAACACAAATTAAATAGCTTGTTAATTAGATCTCAATTTAGAGGAGTAAGAAAA
>JBDTNT010000049.1:0-1858 GCA_039933615.1 Flavobacterium sp.
CCAAATGGACAAACAAGATTAGTATTAGCTAACTCTCAAAATTCACCTGCTAACTTAATGCATGGAAAAACGTACGGTTTAAAAGAAGGAGGAAGGCCTGGGCTAATATTCTTTAATGATGAGTTAACTGAATGTGGCGGGCTTGTTTTTACAGGAAGAAAAGATATTAAAACAGGAGAATATTTTGCATCAGGACATTTTTCTTTTGACCAATATGACCAAAACCAAGTGCTTTACCTGCAATATTTAGATGACAACGGCTCAAAAAAAACAGGACTTTATGTAGACGACTGGCACAAAGATCCAAATTTTGCAGAATGGAGAAAAGAATATAAAGAAGCAGAAAAAATTCCAGATGAGATTGAAAGAAAAAAGAGATTAGAAGAAATTAGATATCCTAAAAATTCTGAACCAGCATTTGCAAATAGAGTTTTTATAGGAAAGGATGTAAATAAAGATGCGGTATTAAACCTGTCAGATACCAAAGGAAATGTTAGATTGCAAATGAAAGTTGACTCTCTTGGAAATGGACAAATTCTGTTTTTGGACGATAAGGGCAAAATAACTTCCAAGTTTCCTCAAAAATAAAAAAACTACTGTTAACCGTTTTAAGCAAAATAGCTGAGTTTTCGTTAATTTGAAATTTGCACTTTATGAATAATCATTATCTCACAGATAAAATTCTGTTCGCTTGAATCAGCAGTTTTCTTTTTATAGTTTGAGAGCGAATCTAACTTTACAAGAATCAGAATCACTACCAAAACCTGCCGGATTTAAAATTTATACAATATTTTCTAAAGCTAAAAGTCCAAAGGGTGTATTTCCCTTTGGACTTTTGCACCTTTTAAAACTTTAATTACTATAACAATTTTAAATTAGCCGATAACTCCCGTCTCATGACTTACTAGCGCTACAACAGTATTTAATGTGATAAAATTACTTTCATCTGGATTTACTTTTTCAAGATAGTTTGCACTGGAGAAAAAGCTGTTGAAATCTTTCATTGAATCAAAATAGATATCCGTTATACCATCGTATATCGGTTTCGGGAAGCCTTCCACTTCCACGGGATGTGAAACTACATATTTCCTTACATATTTTTCCGTTTCAGGAATTGATGTAAACAGCGGCGCATGATGGTTTTTATGATAATCAACAAACTCCTCGATACTCATATGCGGTACCTTATTAATCAAAAATGTGAATTTTAGCATAACGTTATATTTTTATGTCTGCAAATCTACAAGGCAAATAAAAGCCAATCAATACGGCACAAATTTATGCGTATTAAATTTTTGTATTTTTGCTTTTCAAATACTTTACATATGTATCAGAAGAAAATTCCTCCTCAGCTTAATTGTGGCCTTCATTTTTTCAAAGAACTGCTAAACGGCAAATGGAAGTTGATGCTCTTGTATTACATATCCGAAGGGAACAAAAGACCCTCTGAGCTCCAAAAGAAAATTCCTAACGCAGACAGAAGGGTCATGGATATACAGCTAAAAGAATTGACACAGCACGGCTTTATTCGGAAACAGTCTTTTCAGTCTAAGATTCCTAAAGTTGAATACGAGTTATTGCCTTTGGGACAGAGTTTGCTTCCCTTAATTATAGAAATTGAAAAATGGGGTGAGGATCATAGAGGAGAATTAGAAAATGCTTTAGTAAATGATCGTAAGTTTGAGGACGTAATAAGCTCTTGTGCTTCCGAAGCTTAAAAGCATACTTATATTTGGTTTTGATTGATTGTAACTTAAGTAATTTTTTGTGTTTTCTAAATTATAACTTGGGGAAAGGTGTATTTTATAGTTTCAAAAAACGTTAAAATTGGTACAAGGTGTTCGACTGTGATCCCTGA
>JBDTNT010000050.1:0-3759 GCA_039933615.1 Flavobacterium sp.
AATTAAAACTCCTTAAGAAATTCAGGAGTTTTTTATTTATACTTGAATCTTAAGATTTGAATAGCAGGGAATAGGGATGTGAACAACCTTACTTATACCATTTTTAATTGTATCAAAACCAAAATTAAGTGTAATATAATTTTCGTTTCAAAACCAAAACCAAAATTAAGTTTAGAACGTTTTATGTTTGAAATATTTTGTTTGAATAAAAATAAAACAAAATATTTCAAACACTTTTGGTTTCAAAAGGAAAATTAAATTTTAAAAAATAACAAAATGCAATAAACATAAAGTGCAAACGGTAAAAAAAATAGCATTTGAAAAGAGACTCAATTGCAGTCTCTTCTTACTTTAAATACTGCATGCCAGTATTTTAGAACGCTGTATCTTCTGAAAAAGCTATAATATTTTTTCACTATATTTGACATCGGCATAGATTTGTGTATTTGATTCAATGTGTTGATTTACAGTATATATATTCCTATTCAATCTGTGTTTTTAATTTCAGATAATTGTCCCCAAATGATTAAACCTAAATTTTAAAAATGAAAAAAAGCCTACTAACTCTTTTATTTGTATGTATTGTTGTAAATGTTTTTGGACAAACGTCCGGGAAAAATAATTTTTCTAATAATAAAGTTTTATCCGTTACGGATATGGTGACTTATAAAGCCATTAATCCGCTTAAAAAAGTGCCGTTAGATGAAGCATTGGTGCTAATTTATGATTATGATGGTACCTTTTTTTCATTTGACTTAGAATCGGAACAAATCGCCTGGACGGTAAAAGCTACAGATGCCTATACTGAAATGTGTGCCAATAAAGTAACGCTGCAGGATGGTGTAATATACGTTCCGTTTATTAATGGTGAAATCTTCGCAATTGATAACCAAACCGGTATTGTTTTTTGGAAATCAAGAATAGGGAATAGTACAGACCAAATTGTACTAAAAGATCAGATTCCGGTTATAAACGATGGAAAACTGTTTATCACTGCCCAAAATCAGAATGTGTACGCTCTTGATTTAAAAGATGGCAGTTTACTATGGAATTATAAGCTCGATTCTGCAAATAACGATATTCCGGTGCTCTATTTTGACAATAAAATTTTTACCCAAAGCGGGAACCATTTTTATAGTTTTGACGCCAATACCGGAAAACTTCTTTACCAAAAAGACTTTGAGGAAAACCTGCACGGAAAACCTGTCACAGATGGTGAGAATGTATTTGTGACAAATGAAAAAAATGTGTTGTATGCCTTAAGTGCTGTTAAACCTGATATCTTATGGCAATTTAAATTTGACGAAAATCAGTATAATGTCAAGGAACGGATCTTTTGCAAAGACAAAAAAGTTTATTTTGCGGCACAAGGCCCAACTGTTTCTTCTGTGTATGCTGTTGATTCCAAAACAGGAACCCAGCTCTGGAAAAGAGATTTTCAAGATGATATTATCGAATATATTACTGAGGAAAGTGATAATGTTTGGGGATATACCCGTAAAGCAAGACTTTTTCAATTAGACATACTGAATGGTGAAATAGCATTCGAAGTAAAATTAACAACCAAACCTATTTCAAATCTCGAATTTGCGGATGATGATTCCTTGTTTTATTATTCTGATGCCGCCTTAATTCAATTTGAATTTAAAACAAATGATGAAAACGAAGTGTATCTGCGAACTTCTATTAAGGATGATGTTTATAGTGCATTTGTTAAAAAAATCAGATAACAGAAATGGTAAGACAGGGGAGATTAAAAGATTTATCTCAGACTAAATTATTTTCAGTCTGAGTTGCTCAAGTACCCAAAACTAATCTTGTATGCTCTTTTTTGAAAAGCTTGTTTAAATTTATATGCTTCATTGGAAGGCTATTTATTCTTCTTTTTTCTTTAAACAGCGTCCTCTTGGCTCATCACCTTCATGAAGTACAATTTCGGAATGCAGGAATTGTGCGGCATCTGCCGAATCTTTCACCTTAATGGCACTGCGTTGCAGCATTTCTGATTCAAAATCAGTTAATATACTTTTGCGCAATCCGGCTTCTTTCCATTGAGATAGAGACCTGCATCCTTTTGTGATACCGCGTGCGAGGGTTAACGCATCCAGTAATGCCTGATTCGCTCCCTGTCCTTTGAACGGGCTCATTGGGTGAGCTGCATCTCCGATCAGCGTTGCCGAACCGCCTTTTTCTAACAATTTTCCCTCTAGTAATTCACGGTCATAAACAGGATATCCGGAAATACGGCTTTCCAGCGTCGCCATTATTATCTGAGGAACAGGATTGTGCCACTGCGTTCTGCGTTCTGCTTCTTCTTTGAGTGCTTTTGGTCCTTGAGCACTTAACGCTTTAGCTTCTTCTTCAGGCATCGGAAAACTTAATTGCCACATTATGGAGTCTGTGGTATACGGCATCATATAGATTCGTTCATTACCATTGGCGGTCTGAAATACAGTGGCAGAGTCCAATAAAGAACTGTCAACATCTTCAAGGTCCTTCAAAGGGCAAATACCCAATATTACAATACAACCGAGATAGCGCAAAGGTGTAACATCATAGCCAATCAGAATCTTACGCACCGAACTGCGAATTCCATCAGCTCCAACCACAAGATCGGCCTTAAAATTCTTTATTTCTCCGTTTATCTGAAAGCTTAGGTCAACATTACCATTTTTATTTTCGTTAAAATCTATTAACTGATGTCCCCAGTGAACGGCATCATCTCCACCAAGTTGATTAAGTAAAGCCAATCGCAAAGATTGGCGTGCAATATGTATATTTGAACGTTTTGTAAAGTTTTTCGAATCTAACGGAATCCATTTTCTGACTCCCCATTCGCCAATTACTTTTCCTTCTGTGGTATGAACGAGATGTCTTGTAGAAACTACTCCTTCTTCTAAAGAAAAAATACCCAATCCTTCGATTGCTTTACTGGCTTGTTGCAAAGTGAGTCCGTAGCCCTGAGATCGGGAATCGAAGTTATTATCTCGTTCAAAAAGAGTAAAAGGAATCCCGCGGTGCAAACAAGCCACAGCCAGAGCCACTCCGCCAATACCGCCGCCAATAATGGCAACGTGTGGGTATTTTTCTTTATCCGCATCAGGAGGACTGGCAGAAGGAATCAGACCCGATCCCGAACAGTTTAAGCAGGAGTACAGGGGAGCTTTGGGACGAACCGGAGCCGTTCCTTCTCCTTCTGTTTTTTCAAATTGATCTAATGCTATCTGGTAAAGAAGCCGCACTTTCTTGCTGAGTCTTCGGCTTTTTTTACCGCGTCCCTCACATTCCTGACAAATGGTCCAGTTCCTTTTTTCGTTTTCCACTTTTTTGACTTCCTTTTTTTAAATTAACGGGTGAAAATTATATTTTCAGCGTTTTGAGCAAATTTAAGACAAAAGATTACCAGTGCAAAAATACTTTAGGTTTTTCAGGGAAAACTCCTAATACAGACTATTTAGGTAATTCTAAAAATAAATTCTAAAGGCCGGAAATAATAAACAAAACCCGTTGGGTGTAATTAAGCAATACTATATTTTGACGTGGATTTGACCGATTCGTTATCACGAAGACGCGGACAAAAACGGTTTTTTTTAGATTCTATATTTAAAATCAGTATAAATCCGCATTTTTGCGGTAGTAAATGGGTGTCATCAGCGTTCTAAATTAGATACGTTGCATTTAAAATAGAATTGCACCCAACGGGTTATAAACAAAAAGGTTTTTTCTAAAAGGACGAATCTTTTTCCTCCCAACATAAAA
>JBDTNT010000051.1:0-13689 GCA_039933615.1 Flavobacterium sp.
TAAAAGATTAAATTTGCTTTTAGATCAATATCTCGAAAATTAAACGTTCTTTACAGAAACTAAGATACTGCCTACATTAGTTCACAATTGGTAAACTCAACACTAACAAATTAGAATGAGCAAATCATCACTACTAAAGCATGCCACGCTTTTTGCGAGGAAACTTGAACAGTGAGTTAGCTCAAAACTTGTCTTTACGAGTTTATTCAAGCAATTAATGTAGGCTTTTTTTATATATAAATTTTAACAAACATGGACATAATAACGATCATTATTTCAGGTATCGTAGGGATTGCAGCAGGGTTTGCAATTGCTAAAATTATCGAAAAAAGCAATATTTCTAATCTAATCAAAAGCGCCAAAAAGGAAGCTGCTTCAATTTTAAAAGACGCTAACTTAGAGGCTGAAAATACTAAAAAAGACAAAATTCTTCAGGCAAAAGAACGATTCATAGAATTAAAATCAGAGCACGAACAAGTTATTTTAGCACGGGATAAAAAAGTAGCAGAAATAGAAAAAAGAGTTAGAGACAAAGAATCACAAATATCAAATGAGCTTTCAAAAGCCAAAAAAATAAATGATGATTTTGAAGCTAAAACACAGGAATACAACACTAAGATTGAAGTTTTAGATAAAAAACAATCTGAAGTTGACAAATTACACAAAAGCCAGCTACAGCAACTTGAAGTAATCTCAGGACTTTCTGCAGAAGAAGCAAAAGAGCAATTAGTAGAGGGCTTAAAAGCTGAAGCTAAAAGCAAAGCAATGTCCCATATTCAGGATACTATTGAAGAGGCAAAACTTACTGCACAGCAGGAAGCTAAAAAAATCATTATCAATACAATTCAGAGAGTTGGAACTGAAGAAGCGGTTGAGAATTGCGTTTCTGTTTTCAACATTGAATCTGATGATGTAAAAGGTAGAATTATTGGCCGTGAAGGTAGAAACATCAGAGCACTTGAAGCTGCAACCGGAGTAGAAATCATTGTTGATGATACACCTGAGGCTATCATCCTTTCTTGTTTTGATCCTGTTCGTAGAGAAATTGCCCGTTTGGCATTACACAAACTGGTAACTGACGGACGTATTCACCCGGCAAGAATTGAAGAAGTGGTTGCCAAAACAGCGAAACAAATCGACGACGAAATCATTGAAGTTGGTAAACGTACTGTGATCGACTTAGGAATTCACGGATTACACCCTGAATTGATAAAAGTAGTAGGTAGAATGAAATACCGTTCTTCTTACGGACAAAACTTATTACAACACTCCAGAGAAGTTTCTAAACTTTGTGGTATCATGGCAGCTGAATTAGGCTTAAATGTAAAACTGGCTAAAAGAGCAGGTTTACTTCACGATATTGGTAAAGTTCCGGATGCTGAAAGCGATTTACCTCACGCCTTATTAGGAATGCAATGGGCTGAGAAATACGGTGAAAAAGAAGAGGTTTGCAATGCTATTGGAGCTCACCACGACGAGATAGAGATGAAATCATTATTATCACCAATTGTTCAGGTTTGTGATGCTATTTCAGGCGCAAGACCAGGTGCAAGACGTCAGGTTTTAGATTCTTACATTCAACGTTTGAAAGATCTTGAAGAAGTAGCTTACGGATTCAGCGGCGTGAAAAATGCTTATGCAATCCAGGCTGGTAGAGAACTTCGTGTAATTGTAGAAAGTGAAAAAGTTTCTGATGACAATGCAGCGAACTTATCTTTTGAGATTTCACAAAAAATCCAGACTGAAATGACTTATCCGGGTCAGGTAAAAGTAACAGTAATCAGAGAAACAAGAGCAGTTAATATTGCGAAATAAATCTCAAATTTCATTATAAAACAACAAAGGCTGTCTTTCTAAAGACAGCCTTTGTTGTTTATATCCATTAAAATTATCACTTTACATATCATTAAATACAATTTTAAAACTAGTCCCTGCTCCTACTTCACTTTCAACAAAAACAGACCCCTTCATGGCTTCAATTTGATTTCGGGTAATATACAATCCAATTCCACGGGCTTCCTCATGCTTATGGAATGTCTTATACATTCCGAATAACAAATCGCCGTAAACCGCCAGATCAATACCCAAACCATTATCTGTAATTTTCAGGGATTTATAGCCTTCCCGTTCTATTCCAAAATCAAAAACGACAACAGGATCTCTTTCCGGATGTGCATATTTTATTGCATTTGTTGTGAAATTCAACAAAACACTTTCAAGATATGCCGGGTTAAAATTTATAGTCAGATATTTAGGGACATTATTTACAATCGTAACATTTTTCTGTTTATCATGTCCTTTTATCGTCACAATCGTTTTATCGATATACTCGCTTAACCTCAAAGGAACAACAACAATATTGATATTGCTTTGTGTTTTTACAATCTGGGTCAGATTTGAAATCGTTTCGTTCAGATCATTCGAAACAGTTCGTAAATGCTGCAGCATTTCATTAATCGTCTGCTTGTCTACATCGGCATCTATAAAGTCCAGAATAGATTTTATATTACCGGCCTGTGTATTCAGATTATGAGAAACGATATGGGAAAAATTCAACAACCTGCTGTTCTGGTCGCTGTAAAGCTTCATTGTTTTCAGAAGTTCCAACTCTTTTTCTTTCTGTAAAGACACATCAGTATGAGTTCCTATCACACGCAAAGGCTTACCGTTTTCATCTCTTTTTATGACTTTTCCTCTGTCCAAAATCCATTTATAATTTCCGCTGGAAGTCATTACACGATGGTAGTTTTCATAATATGGAATCTTATTATCAAAGTGTTCCTGAATATCTGAATAGTATTTTGGCAGGTCATCCGGATGTACAATTTTGTCCCAGCGTTCCGGGTCATCAAAAATATCAGCTGAATCTAATTCTAAAATTTTCAGCGATAATGAAGAATAAAAAACACTATTGGTGACCATGTCCCAATCCCAAATACCAACTGTTGAAGCTTCAAGTGCGAATTGGAAACGTTCTTCTGAAATACGAAGTTTTTCTTCTTTGTCTTTTAGATCTGTAATATCAGACACATGTCCAAAAAAGCTAACAGAACCATCAACTCCTAATTCAGTTTTAGATGAAATTTTAAACCAGCGTAATCCTTTTTTAGGCAAAATTCCCCTAAATTCAATTTCCCAGGGCAAAACTTCTTTTCTGGCTTTGACCAAAGACTGAAAAAACAGCTCCCTGTCCTGAGAAAATATCCTCTCGTAAATGACAAATATAATTTCAGTGTTAAAATCACTTACAGAAAGCTCAAAAATATCATCAGCGGATTTACTGATCAGAGGAAAAGAATATTTATTGTCACAATCAATAATAAACTGAAAAAGCAAATCTGGCATTTCGGCGAATAATTTCCTGTAAAAATTATTTACTTCTAAGCAATCCTCATTTTCATATAAATCAAAAACCATATATCACCTATTTTTATAATTTGAACCAAATATTCAGCCAGAAGAGCAGAAAACATCAGGCAACAATTACTCTTTACTGTTAAAATTTAATACAAGATATTAAAATTAAAAAAGAAAAACGGCTGTTCGTTAAAATTATTATCTGAATTATTTCCTGGGATGAAAAGAATGCATCACTTCTTTCAGGAAGCTCCTGTCCAGATGAACATATATCTCCGTTGTCGTAATTGACTCATGTCCAAGCATTAACTGAATAGATCTTAAGTCTGCACCATTTTCAAGTAAATGTGTTGCAAACGAATGTCGGAAGGTATGCGGGCTGATTTTTTTATTTAAACTGACTTTAACCGCCAGATCTTTTATAATAGCAAAAATCATAGATCGGGTAAGCTGACTTCCTCTTCTATTCAAAAACAGCGTATCTTCAAAACCTTTTTTAATATTCAATTCACTTCTTACTGCATTCTGATAAATCCGAATGTATTTTTCAGTCAGTTTACCAATCGGAACGAAACGTTCTTTATTTCCTTTACCGGTGATCTTAACAAAACCTTCTTCAAAATACAAATCCGAAATCTTAAGCGAAACCAGCTCAGAAACACGAAGTCCGCAACCGTATAGCGTTTCTAAAATAGCACGGTTTCTTTCCCCCTCCTTTGAACTCAAATCTATAGCAGCAATTAAGGAATCAATTTCCTGAACAGATAATGTATCCGGTAATTTACGTCCGGTTTTCGGAGTTTCGATTAATTCTAATGGATTGTTTTTTCGATAATCCTCAAAAACCAGATAATTAAAAAAGCTTTTTAACCCTGAAATAATACGTGCCTGAGAACGCGGATTAACTTCTTTTGAAACGGCATAAATAAACTGCTGAACGATTTCATCTGTAATTTTCAATGGAGAAACTTCAATGTGACTGGTTTCTAAAAAAAGACACAATCGTTCTATATCAAAGCCATAGTTCTCAATCGTATTTTTAGACAAGCCTCTTTCGATTCTAAGGTAGGATTGATAGTCTTTGATGTAGGTATTCCATTTCATACCTGCAAAGTAAAACTTTTTTGGGTATAAAAAAACCTTCCCGGTTAAGGAAGGTTTTAAAATATTTCTTGAACTAAATATTAGAATTTATAAGCTAAAGATAATGCAAGATTGCTATTTTTTGAACTATCGATATAATCATCAACATCTTCATTATCTGTATCATAAACTCCAGACAATCCAACAGTATAACGAATACCTACAGACAAGTCATCAGTAAAATTATATCCAGCTCCTAAATTAAAACCAAAGTCTGCAGATTTATAATAATCTTTAGAATCTTCTCCATCTATTTTAGCTGATAATAAAAATCCAATTTGCGGTCCGGCTTCGACTGTAAATTTCTCTGTAATGAAAAATTTTGCTAAAACAGGAATATTCAAATAGTTTAATTTAGAATCGTATTTATCTCCTCCAAAACCATCAAATTTTGCTCCCTGTGTTGAGAATAATACCTCTGGCTGAATAGCTAATCTTTTGATAATTTTGATTTCTGCAAAACCTCCAACATGAAATCCTATTAAAGATTTTGTATCATCTTCATATCTGCCGGTCAAAGTAGAAACATTAAGACCTCCTTTTACTCCAAATCTAGTTTCCTGAGCATTTGCAAATCCAAACGCCATAATCGCAACCATTGATAAAACAATTTTTTTCATTTCTTTTTTTGTTAAAGTTTAGAACACAAACGTAAATAACACATGTTAAAATTCCTAATAAAAGAAATTAACAAACGATTATTTAAAAGTAAAGCGGAGAAATCATTAAAACGCTTACAATGCTGATTTAAAATATATTACCATTAAAATTCTCGTTAAATCAATCTATATAACAAAAAAAAATTATGTTAAATTATTCTTTAAATTAACAATCAAAATCTTTCATAAATAAAAAAGCTTAACAATACATAATAGCTTTTCATAAAACATAAAGAAGACTTAGTTATCTATAATTAAAATATGTTAATTCTATCAAAAGCAAGAATAATCGCAATAAATAAAAACAGATTGTATATGATAAAACATTAAAAATATGGATAATTTATTTTACAAGCAAAAAGCTCAAATTCACCACCTTACTCCAGTTCCCAAAGGGTTTCTCGTAATTCAAACCTAAAAAAGTGTGAATTTTAATAAAAATTTTAACTAAAACATAAAACAATAAAAAGCAAAATAAGTAGTTTTGAACTGTTAATAACATTTAAAAATAAATACCAAACTTTAAAAACATTTTTATGAAAAAGATACTTTTAGCAGCTGTACTGTTCCTTGCAACATCAGCAACCATTCAGGCGCAATTATTAAAATTAGGAGTTAAAGCAGGGGTTAACTTTGCAAATCAAACAGGAGATGCTTTCGACGCTCCAGAAGTAAGCAAAGATGGTATAACTAGTTATCATGTTGGTGTAGTAGCTGAAATAAAATTATTAGAAAAATTCGCTATTCAACCAGAGCTATTATACTCTACACAAGGTGCAACTTACAAATTTGCTGATGCACAAGAAGACTTCAAAAATAAATTAGCTTATTTATCTGTTCCTGTAATGGCTAAAATCTACATGACAAAATCTTTGAGTTTAGAGGTTGGTCCACAAGCATCATTCTTATTGAGTCAAAAAAATGACGTTAGATTTGACGATGCCAATACATTTGATTTTGCTGTAAACGCAGGTTTAGGCTTAAAAATTACTGAAAGCATATTTATTCAAGGCCGTTATAGCTTAGGATTAACAGATGCTTCATCAAATGCTGATGTTAAAAATTCAAACATACAATTATCAGCAGGATTTATGTTCTAAAAATAATATCACATACTTTTATAAAAACCGTTCTATTAATTGGAGCGGTTTTTTTATTTTTACATGCATTGTAAAATGTTTTTATGGTGAAATGTAAAATGAACCAAACTATTTTCTAATTCAATTTAAAATTAACATATGAAAATCTGCATTGTCAACGGACCAAATTTGAATCTTTTAGGAAAAAGAGAACCGGAAGTATACGGAAACCAAACTTTTGAAGATTATTTTAATACGTTAAAAGAAAAATATCCAAACATTGAACTTTCCTACTACCAAAGTAATATTGAAGGCGAACTGATTGGAAAAATTCAGGAAAGTGGATTTACATTTGATGGAATTATCCTTAATGCCGGAGCCTACACTCATACTTCAATTGGTTTGGGCGATGCCATCAAAGCGGTTACGACGCCCGTTATTGAAGTTCACATTTCAAACACCTATGCCCGTGAGAGTTTCAGGCACCAATCGTACTTATCCGGAAATGCAAAAGGTGTAATTTTAGGTTTTGGTTTAAAAAGCTATGATTTAGCAATTCAATCCTTTTTGTAATACTTTATTTAACAAATTTTTAATAGGCTCAATATTAAGTTATTCTATTTTTGCAAGAGACACACTTTTTATGAGAAACTATACTTTACTAGCCTTTTTACTTTTTTCGATTTCCAATTTTGCTCAGATCAAAGGAACCATAACCGATGAAAAAGGAAGTCCATTACCCTTTGTTTCTGTCTTTGAGGAAAACACTTATACTGGAACGACATCAAACGAGCAGGGAAAATACCAGCTTAATATAAAGGAAATTGGTAAAAACAAAATTACGTTTCAGTACTTAGGTTTTAAAACCCAGAAAATAGCAGTTTCACCTGATTCCAAGACAATTGTTCTGGACATCAAAATGCAGGAAGAAAGTTTTGACTTAAATGAAGTTGTGATCGATCCTAAAAACAATCCGGCAAATGCGATTATCCGAAGCGCAATCGCCAACAAAAAGGAAAACTCAGAAAAAACTTCCCGATTTACAGCCGATTTTTATTCGAAAGGAATGTTCAAAGTCAAAGATCTTCCAAAAAAGATATTAGGCCAAAAAGTAGATCTTGGTGAGGATATGTCCTCAAATTTAGATTCAACCGGATCAGGAATACTGTACTTGTCGGAAACTATTTCCAAAGTCAGCTACGAGAAACCCAACAAGCTTAAAGAAAAAATAATAGCCTCAAAAATCTCCGGAAACAACAGAGGATACAGCTACAATACTGCCGCATTGTCTACTTACGATTTTTACGACAATACTTTAGATTTTGACATCAAACTGATTTCACCAATTGCAGATAATGCCTTCAATTATTACAAATACAAATTGGAAGGCACTTTTTTTGACGATAACAATCACGAAATAAACAAAATCAAAGTAATACCAAAACGAGATAAAGAACCTGTATTCGAAGGCTACATTTATATTCTTGATGACAGTTTTGCTATTTATGCGATTGATTTAGATATAAAAGGTTATCGCATGAAAAATGAACTTACGGAAATCATGACCTTGAAACAAAGCTTCAATTATAATTCCGAAAACAAAATTTGGTCTAAAAATGCACAAACTTTATACTTTAAAGCAGGCGTTTTTGGGATTAAGTTTTCAGGCCAATTTAATTATGTTTATTCGAATTATGAATTTCCGGCTTCGTTTGAAAAGAAAACTTTCGGAAATGAAATCGTTGCTTTTGAAACCGATTCAAATAAAAAAAATGATGCTTTCTGGAATGAGATCCGTCCAATTCCTCTAACCCTTGAGGAAAGTAATGATTACAATAAAAAAGACAGCTTACAAACTATTCGTAAATCCCAGAAATACATCGATTCTGTTGATGCGAAAAACAACAAGTTTAAAGTTTTTGACGTCTTAACCGGCTATGAGTACAAAAACACATTTAAGAAATATTCCTTTGAATATGCCGGTTTATTAAACCTTAGTTCATTAAGTTTTAATACAGTTCAGGGATTTAATTTCAATTCCGGATTTTCTTTTAAAAACTGGAATGAAGAAAAAGGCAAAAGTACTTCTGTAAGCACTACTTTCAATTACGGTTTTTCAGACGAACGCTTTCGTGTTACCGGGGAATTCAGCCACCGCTTTAACACCAAAGATTACGCTACCATTGCTGTTTCCGGAGGAACAAAAGTTGCACAGTTTAATAATGCGGAACCCATAAGCAAACTCGTCAATTCTATAAGTTCTTTGTTTTTCAAAGACAATTACATGAAGTTGTACAACTTGGAATTTGCACAAATCAACTACAATCAATCTGTCGCAAACGGAATCAACCTGAACGCTAAACTGGCATACGAACAGCGGAAACCGCTTTTTAATACAACTGATTATTCTTTCTTTAAAAGGGACGATATTTATTCTTCCAATAATCCGCTGGCACCAAATGATTTTGAAACTCCGGCTTTCGGCCAGCATCATTTATTCAAGGCAAATATTACTACGAGTATAAATTTTGGAAACAAATATATCTCAAGACCAGACGGTAGATATAATATAAAAAACGATAAATATCCTACTCTGTTTTTATCCTTTGAAAAGGCATTTGCAGCAAGTGAAAAAAACTATGAATTTGAACGAATTGCTGCTATGCTGCAGTACGACTTATCATTAGATAACAAAGGTTTGCTGGGAACGAATTTCAGAGCAGGAAAATTCTTTAATGCAGAAAATATATCCTTTATAGATTACAAACACTTTAATGGAAATCAAACCCATGTCGGAACAAGCGATCGTTATCTGAACGTTTTCAATTTAATGCCGTATTACGCCAACAGCACAAACGACAGTTATTTTGAAGCGCATTTAGAATACAATGACACCGGATTTATTATGAATAAAATTCCGCTATTGAATTTATTAAAATCAACTTTGAATTTAGGGTTTCACTCGCTGGCAGTTCCGGACAGAAAACCATATTCTGAATTTACGGTTGGTCTGGACAACCTTGGCTTCGGGAAATTTAAACTTTTCAGAGTAGATTATGTACACTCCTATCAAAGCGGAATACAGCAAAACGGAGTAGTTTTTGGCTTAAAAATCCTGAATGTATTGGATTAGAAAAAAAGCTGCTAAGTTATTGAGGTTCTAAGTTGCTAAGCTTTCAGAAAACTCTGAACCTTTGCTACTATGAATCTCTGGACCTTCCTCAGTGATAATCATCCGGTTCTATATGAATTAAAACATTTCCCAGTTGTGGAATTTTTTCTTTTAAAGTATCCTGCAATTTATGTGATAAATCATGACCTTCTTTTACAGAAATTTTAGCCGATACAATGGCATGAAGATCTACATGGTATTTCATTCCTGCTTTTCGGATAAAACATTTTTCGGTTCCTAAAATACCTTCAACAGTTAATGATTTCACACGAATTTCCTCGACTAAATCATCATTTAAATGTTCGTCCATAATTTCGCCAAGTGCCGGTCTGAAGATTTTATAGCTGTTATACAAAATAAAGAAAGCCGCAAAAAGTGCTGCCCAGTCATCAGCAGATTCATAACCTTTTCCCATTACCAAAGCAATCGTAATTCCCAGAAATGCCGCAACCGAAGTTATAGCATCGCTGCGATGATGCCAGGCATCTGCCGCCAAGGATGAACTGTTGGTTTCTTTACTGCGTTTCATTACCAGTCGGAATGAGTATTCTTTCCAGATAATAATAGCTCCTAAAACATATAATGTCCAGGATTTAGGCAAATCATGCGAAGTTTGAATATTGGCTATACTTTCATACCCAATAATTGTTGCCGAAGTAATCAGAAATCCAACTACTAAAAAAGTAATTAAAGGTTCTGCACGGCCATGCCCATAAGGATGATTTTCATCGGGTGGTTTATTAGAATACTTGATTCCGAATAAGACCAGACAGGACGAAAATATATCCGTGGTCGATTCGATCGCATCTGCAATTAAGGCATAAGAATTGCCAAAAAAACCTGCCAAGCCTTTTACAAGGGCCAAGCAGGTGTTTCCAGCTATACTAAAATAAGTAGCTTTTATAGCTTTTTGTTCATTCGTCATTTGAGAATTTTATCTACGCTCTCACGATTTTTGCTCCAATTGCTCTTAAACGTTCGTCGATACGTTCGTATCCACGGTCAATTTGTTCAATATTTTGAATTGTACTTGTTCCTTTTGCAGATAATGCAGCAATCAATAATGAGATTCCTGCACGAATATCCGGAGATGACATTGTTGTTGCTTTTAGTTGAGATTCGAAATTATGCCCCATAACGACCGCTCTGTGCGGATCACATAACATAATTTTTGCTCCCATGTCGATTAATTTATCAACGAAGAACAAACGGCTTTCAAACATTTTCTGGTGAATCAGAACATCTCCTTTTGCCTGTGTTGCCACAACCAGAACGATACTCAATAAATCAGGTGTAAATCCTGGCCATGGTGCGTCTGCAATTGTTAAGATTGATCCGTCAATGTCTGTTTTTACTTCGTACCCGTCTGTATGAGCAGGAATGTAAATATCATCACCGCGTCTTTCTATTGTAATACCTAATTTTCTAAAAGTATTCGGGATGAGACCTAAATTATCCCAGCTTACGTTTTTGATAGTAATTTCGCTTTTTGTCATAGCCGCAAGACCAATCCAGGAACCGATTTCGATCATATCAGGAAGGATTCTGTGCTCACATCCGCCAAGGCTTTCAACACCTTCAATAGTCAGTAAGTTAGACCCAACTCCGGTGATTTTAGCTCCCATAGAGTTCAGCATTTTACATAACTGTTGCAAATAAGGTTCGCATGCAGCATTGTAAACTGTTGTTTGTCCTTTTGCCAGAACAGCAGCCATTACAATATTTGCTGTTCCGGTTACTGATGCTTCATCAAGCAACATATCTGTTCCGGTAAGACCTCCTTCCGGAGATTCAACACCATAAAAATGATCTTCTCTGTTATATCTGAATTTTGCTCCAAGGTTAATAAACCCTTCAAAGTGTGTGTCTAATCTGCGGCGTCCAATTTTATCCCCTCCCGGTTTTGGGATATACCCTTTTCCGAAACGCGCCAAAAGTGGTCCGACAATCATAATAGAACCTCTAAGTGCCCCGCCTTCTTTTTTGAAAGCTTCTGTTTCTAAATAACCAACATTAACCTCATCGGCTTGAAATGTAATCGAACCTGGTTCATTTTTTTGAATTTTCACCCCTAAATTACCCAGCAAAGTGATTAATTTATTGATGTCTATAATATCAGGAATATTATTAATTTTCACTTTATCTGCCGTCAAAAGCACAGCACATAAAATTTGTAATGCCTCATTTTTTGCTCCCTGCGGAGTGATTTCTCCTTTTAAAGGTATTCCTCCTTCGATTTTAAAAATTCCCATATTCTTTTTTTAAGGTTCTGAGTTTCTGAGATTCTAAGATTTGTTTTTAAGATTCTTAAGCTTTAAAAGCTCAGCTTCTTAGTAACTTAGCGACTTAGCATCTTAGCAACTTTCTTTACACATTCTTTTGATTATTGTTTTTCTGAAAAGGTTTTGGCTTTCCGGTTTTATTGTTATTCTTATTGCTTTGAATTTTCGGCGGTCCGGCTGGTGTGATTTTATTTGACATACGCTTGTTGGTACGCAATAAATCTGTTGTGTTTAAAAGTTCTTCTGTACTTTGCAGCAAGTTGATTGTTCCTCCCGACAATTCAAATAAATGCTCAAAAATCACATCATCTTTTACTGTGTCTTTGTTCCAGCTCAGATATGATTTTTTCATGTGGTTGGCAATCACCAGTATCAATGCATTTTTCATTTCGCCATCGTCCCATTTATTGGCAACATCAATCATATATTTGATGTTATTACCATAAAATCTGTATTTTGGGAAATTCTGCGGATACTGTAAAACATCCGGTTTTAGCTGTAGTACATCACGGGATGGAATTGGATATGGCGATTCTACATTTAATCTAAAATCAGACATAATAAAAAGCTGATCCCATAATTTATGTTGAAAATCCGGCACATCACGCAAGTGCGGATTAAGGCTTCCCATAACCTGAATGATGTATTTTGCGGCTTTATTCCGCGTCTCAGCATCTTCAATAATAGTTGCCTGATCAATCAGTTTTTGCAAATGACGACCATATTCCGGAATAAGTAAACGCTGTCTTTCAGAATTATATTCTAAATTAAAAACAACGTCATTCGCGACTTCTTTTTTATATTTTTCGACCATAAGTTATAATGAAACTATACCTTCTATTGTAGAAACTTCTTTGTATTTAGCAATCACCTCATCGGCGCTGTTCATCGTGACATCTACAGAAACGCTGGTAAATTTACCTGTTTTAGATTTTGTTGTTTTAATAACCGCACCCATTCTGTCAAAAGCTTTTTCGACTCTCTCAACATTATCACCCACTGAAGGCATAATAAATTTATACAAATATTCAGCTGGCCAGGTATTTGAGTTGTCCAACTCAACTTTTAATCTTTCGTAGAATTCAGCGGTGCTTTTTTCTTTATCGTTCTCCATGCTTACATTAAAATAAACGCAAATATACGTTTTTGATTTCAGATTTCAGATTTTAGATTTTAGATTTTTTCTAATGAAAAAAGGCTCAAAATCACAGAGGCTCAAAGGGGCAAAGAAAAAAACTTTACAACATTATTTCTTTGTAAAATTTCATCTTATATTTGAGAAAACTATGTACAGAAATTTGCTCTAAAAAGGTCGCAGAGCCGCAAAGCAAAAATCGAAACAACTTTGTGCTTTTGCGTCTTTGCCAGATTAAAACTCCTCAAAATGAAAAAAAATCTCTTCCTTCTGTTTTTAATTTTTAGCTTAACGAATGTAATCCACGCGCAGGAAGTCAAAACGATGACTTACTTTCAGAATGATACACTTCAACTGGATTTAGATTTGTATGTACCCCAGCGAAAATCAGGTGATAAAATTCCGCTGGTGATTTTTGCATTTGGAGGTGGATTTTCCGGCGGAGAACGTACAAGTGAGAAGGAATTCGGAATGTTTATGGCGAAAAACGGTTATGCCGTTGCCAGCATTTCATACAGTTTATATATGAAGGGAAAAGATTTTGGCTGTAAAGGAGTCCTAACCGAAAAAATAAAAGCGATTCAGATTGGAGTGAGCGATATGTGGCAGGCCACTTCTTATCTGATTGAAAATGCTGATAAATATAATTTAGATACTTCGAAAATCTTTATTTCCGGAATTAGTGCGGGTGCCGAAATTGGTTTTCACGCTACTTATTGGGATTATAAACTGATGAATTTATACAAAAACAATCTACCCGAAAACTTCAGATACAAAGGTTTCATGGGAGGTTCAGGTGCCATTATGGACATTAATCTGATTACTAAAGAAAAAGCGATTCCGATGTTATTGGCACATGGAA
>JBDTNT010000052.1:0-18143 GCA_039933615.1 Flavobacterium sp.
TTTTTATTCAAAGTATGTTTTGCATAATCTTTATCGATTGTCAGTACTTTATCGTCTGAACTTGGCAATTCATACATGGCATCTGTCAAAATTGCTTCACACAACGAACGCAATCCACGAGCTCCCAATTTATATTCCAAAGCTTTATCGACAATAAAATCCAAAGCTTCATCCGTGATACTGAATTCTACTTCATCCATCAAAAATAACTTTTGATATTGTTTGATTAATGCATTCTTTGGTTGTGTCAGAATTGCACGCAAAGTTTCCCTGTCTAAAGGATCCATATGCGTAAGAACCGGTAAACGACCAATAATCTCTGGAATCAATCCGAAATCTTTGATGTCTTTTGGTATGATGTATTGCAATAAATTGTCTTTGTCGATGTTATCTACATTTTTAGATGTAGAGTAACCAACTGCCTGACGGTTTAAACGTTTAGAAATAATACGTTCTACTCCATCAAAAGCACCACCGGCAATAAACAGGATATTTTGAGTATTTACCTCAACAAATTTCTGGTCCGGGTGTTTACGTCCTCCTTTTGGCGGTACGTTTACAACTGTTCCTTCTAATAGTTTCAATAAGGCCTGCTGAACACCTTCTCCGGAAACGTCACGTGTGATGGATGGATTATCACTCTTACGGGCAATTTTATCAATTTCATCAATAAAAACGATTCCTCTTTCGGCTTTGGCCACATCGTAATCAGCTGCCTGAAGCAAACGTGTCAAAATACTTTCAACGTCTTCTCCAACATAACCGGCTTCTGTCAAAACAGTTGCATCTACTATTGCCAAAGGAACTTCCAGCATTTTTGCGATAGTTTTGGCTACCAATGTTTTTCCAGTTCCGGTCTGACCCACCATAATGATGTTACTTTTTTCAATCTCTACTTCGTCGTCCAATTGCTGTTGCATTAAACGTTTGTAGTGGTTGTAAACCGCAACTGACATTACTTTTTTGGTCTGATCCTGACCAATAACATATTGATCTAAGAAAGCTCTGATCTCTTTTGGTTTCTTTAAAATTAAATCCCCAACCAGTTTTGCGCTTCCGCTTGATTTTAATTCTTCTAATACAATTCCGTGTGCCTGCTCAATACACTTATCACAAATATGTGCATTGATACCTGCAATCAATAAATTGGTTTCTGGCTTTTTCCTTCCACAAAACGAACATTCTAATACTACTTTCGCCATTTTTTATAGTTGCAAAGTTACAAAGGTTCAAAGTTGCAAAGGAAAAACCTCTGTGACTTTGAGCCTATGAACCTAAATTTAACTTCTTCTCAACACTTCATCAATCATTCCGTATTCTTTCGCTTCATCAGCTTTCATCCAGTAATCACGCTCACTGTCTTTATGAACTTTATCGAAAGTCTGACCTGAATGCTGAGATATAATATTGTATAATTCATCTTTCAGTTTCAACATTTCGCGTAAATTGATTTCCATATCTGTAGCAACTCCTTGTGCTCCTCCAGATGGCTGGTGAATCATTACTCTTGAATGTGGTAAAGCAGAACGTTTTCCCGCTGCCCCTGCACATAATAAAACGGCTCCCATAGAAGCTGCCATCCCTGTACAGATTGTAGCTACGTCTGGTTTGATGTATTGCATTGTGTCATAAATTCCTAATCCTGCGTAAACGCTTCCCCCGGGAGAATTTAAATAAATCTGAATATCTTTTGAAGCATCAGCACTTTCCAAGAAAAGTAATTGTGCCTGAACAATATTAGCGATCTGATCGTCAATACCGGTTCCTAAAAAGATGATTCTGTCCATCATTAATCTGGAAAAAACATCCAGTTGAGAAATATTCAACTGACGCTCTTCGATAATATATGGAGTCATATTAGTTGGGTTCATTGCAGCTACGATTTTGTCATAGTACATTGCGTTTACTCCCTGGTGCTTTGTAGCAAATTTTTTGAATTCTTTACCGTAGTTCATATGTATCTGTTCTAAGTTTTACGTTTTTTTTATGGTGTATGTTTTATTTCCTGCAAAGGTCATACCTTTTTATAAATAATGTCAATATGTCGTCTTTTTAGCAAAAACGTTTCAGGCTATGAAACATGACAACTTGAAACCTGAAACTTAAAACAAAAAAAGAGCGTCAAAAGAAAAATCTCTATTGACGCTCAAATATACTTATTTTTCAGAAATTATTCTCCGTATGAAGCAGCAATAAATTCGTCGTAAGTCACTTCTTTCGTTGTTGGATTTGCTTTTTCTTTAAACACCTCTAACAATTTCTCGCCTACAACCTGCTCAGAAAGTCTTTTTACTTCTTCCTGATTAGATAAAACTCTTGCCACGATTGCCTGTACTTCTTCGTCAGTTGGATTTGTTTGTCCAAATTGAGCCATTTGTTGTCTGATAGCTTTAGTTGTAAAGGCTTTCAAATCTTCAAATGTAATCTGGATATTACTCTGAGCCATTGCTTTTCCTTCAATTAATTGAAAACGCAATCCTTTTTCAGATCTTGCATATTCAACTTCAGCTTCTTCTGCAGAAAGTTTTTTCTCTCCAACAGTTTGTAACCATTTTTTAAGGAATGCAGCCGGTAAATCAAATTTTGTACTTTCGATCAGGAAATCCTGAACGTCCAACAATAATTTCTGATCTGCCTGCTGTGCGAATTGAGCTTCAGCATCTTCTTTAATTTTAGCTTTTAAATCTTCTAAAGAAGCTACTTTTCCTTCACCAAAAAGTTTATCAAATAAATCCTGGTTTAATTCTGCCAATTCAGCTCCATTTATCGCTTCAATAGTAAAGTTTACTTCAACATCTAAACCGTGAACATCATCATGACCTACTTTTAGGTAGTCCATTAATTGGTGGTCGTCTTCGAATAAACCTTTAGTACTTACCGTAACCACATCTCCAACTTTTTTGCCGATGAATTTGTCACCTGCTTTTTTGTTGAATGTAGTTACAGAAATTGTAGTTGTATTTTCGATTCCTTTTTCTTCGTTTGAGAAAGTCCCTGTCAAATCAGAGTCAGCAGTAACAGCTTCCTGTGGAATTGCTTTTCCGAATTGTTTTTGAATACGTTCTACTTGTCCGTCGATTAATTTATCATCAGCCGTAACGATATATTTTACGATATCATTTTTAGCTTCTAAATTAATTTCGAAGTTTGGCACTAAACCAATTTCGTATTCGAAAGTCAGCTCTTCAGCATCCCAATCGAAGTTTTCGTTTACTTTAGCAAGAGGAGTTCCTAAAAGATTTAATCTTTCAGACTGAACGAAACGCTCTAAAGCCAAATCAACTACTTTTTTAACTTCTTCCTGTTTGATTACTTTTCCGTATTGTTTTTCAACAAGGTCTTTAGGTACTTGTCCTTTTCTAAAACCTTTAACGGTAGCCAATGGCATTTTTTCATTTATTCTTTTTGCTACCTGACCTTTATAATCCATGTGAACAATTGTCATTACAATCGTTTCGTTCACAGCGTCTTTTGCTACTCTTTTAATATCCATCTTCTTCTTTAATTTACATAATAAAATTGGGTTGCAAAATTATAAAATTTTTGCAACCCAACCAAGTTTTTAATGTATTGTATTTTAAGGTGTTTTAATTCGCTTTTTATTTTGATTTATTTATCGTCTGCTAATATTTTATAAGTAATAGACTGAAGTACAGATAATATAACACTAAATATCAATGCGGTCAAGAAGGAATCAACTGCAAAACCACCAACTATATGGGTGCAAAGTAAAATAATAATTGCATTAATTACCAATAGAAACAGGCCCAGAGTAATTACTGTTACCGGTAATGTCAGGATAACTAATATTGGTTTTATAAAAAGATTCAGCAATCCTAAAACAACCGCAACAATTACCGCTGTACCAAAACTGGCAACGTGAACTCCTGACAATAAATTAGCGATTAGCAAAACTAAAGCTGCCGTAACAAGAAGTCTTAGTAATAATTTCATAGTTTTTTTTGATTTAAAGTTTGAATAAAAGTAATAAAATTTTCATCAAATTTATTGCTCTTTTAAAAATGCATTCGTTAATTCGAAAAACATTTTAGGATTTTCGGCATGAAGCCAGTGTCCGGCATTTGGAATTGTTTCTACTTTTAAATCCGGAAAATGGAGTCGTATTTGTTCCACATCCGAATCTAAAACATAACCGGAATTTCCACCGCGAATAAATAATGTTGGTTTATTGAAAACTAATCCATCTGCCAGCGGTTTTCCAATTTCTTCTAAATTATTATTGAAAACTTCCAGATTAAATCGAAATGCCAATTGTCCAGGCTCTAACCAATACAGATTTTTCAATAAAAACTGACGCGTTCCAAAATCTGAAACATATTCTGCCAAAATTTCCTCTACCTCGTTTCGGCTTGGCTTTACAGAGAAATCTACTGCATTTAATCCCGCCAGAATATCCTGATGATGTTGTTTATAAAACTTAGGGCCAATATCAGCCACAATTAACTTATCTGCCAGTTCCGGATAAGTTACAGCAAAAAGCATTGCTACTTTTCCGCCCATCGAATGTCCGAGGATATCTATTTTATTTAATTGATTCGCCTGGCAGTATTCGAATACATCTTTTGCCATGGCTTCATACGTAAATTCATCTGAATGAAAACTGCGTCCATGATTTCGCAAATCTAAAATATGAACCTGAAAACCTGCTTCGACATATTGCCCGGCAAGTGTTTTCCAGTTATCTGACATTCCAAGAAAACCATGCATGATGATAAATGGTTTTCCTTCACCTTCTATTTTTGAATATAACATCTATTGTTTGTATTAATATCTAATCACAAAGATAAAAAAACTAGTCAAGTAAAAAAGTAAGAATATTTGTATTATTTTATCAATATTTTTAATAAAAAAAAGTTTACAACTTTACGTTTTCCCGTAAAAAAAAATGAAATCAAAAAAGTATCTTCGCCCCAAAATCAAAGTTAAAACCTTTGATGTATTTAATTAATTTAAACCTTAACCATGATTAAAAAAATTGTTTTAATGTCCCTGATTCTTTCACAGCTGGCAATTTCTTGCTCAAGCGACGACAGTACCGAAGAAACTAAACCGGAAACAGAGCAAACTCTGGCTGAACAAATTGCAAATATTATTAAACAGCCTTACTCTAAATTGACTCCTGCCGAACAAAAAACAAAATTAGAAATAGAAGCTAATGACATGTTAGTTCAACTAGACAAATCTAAATCTTCCGGAGCAATTGAGGCTATAGAAAATCTAGGACGTTTATTCAGTCTTAAACATATTGATCTTTTTGACGGAAAAAGCGACAATGGTATTTCAGAAGTTTTAGAAATCTCAGGAGTTTATGGAATTTATACCTGGAATAATGCTCAGCAAAACTGGTCAAAAACGGCTTCAACAACTGAACTGAAATTCGTTTTCCCTGCTAAAGAATCACAGACGACAAACAACGCTACATTATCATCTAAAAGTACATCTTCGACTATAAAATTTGAGAATATAGACACTTATGGAGAATGGGTATATAACCCTGAAACAGGAGGAAGCTATACTCCATCTGTATACGACTGGTTCTATTTACCTACATCTGTAGATGCTGCCTTAACTATTGATGGTAATCCGGCTGCTACTTTAGCTTCAACTGCCAAATATTCAACTGTAAACGAATCTCCGGATGAATTCTCTTATAAAGTATTTTTAAATGACGGATACACTTGGGAGATGAGTGGTAAAAAAGGAACCGAAACTACTGCAAAAGCTGCTTTTACTTTTAACGGGAAAAATTTAATTGAATTTAATTCCGGTACTACAGCACAAATTGACGCCTTGATTGATAACGATGAAATTGCAGCATACAAAGGTAAAGCAAACGGTCTGGTTAAAATAATGGATAATTTTATCATTGTTGCCGACGCTGACCTGGCAACTGAAGCGGCTGATGAAGAAGCTTTATACAAAAGCATAGTTCGTCCTTCATATCCTGATTATAGTAGTGCCAATGCTAATTTTAAAGCCTATTATACTGCTTTGAATACGTACGAGAAAAAAGAATCTGAGGGATCTGTTGCTAATTTCAACAAAAACATCAAGCTAATTTTAGTTTCTAAAAAAGACGGAACTAAAATCGCTGAAATTGTTAAACATTCAGAAGTAAGAGGAAATTATGTTTTCAACTTACCTGTTTGGGTTTCTGATTCACCATCATATGGTTATTGGACAACACCTGCGAATGGTGAAAAATTCACACAGCCATACAACGAAGAAATTCATTACTTAAAATTCAATGATAATACTGAGGTAGAAATGAGCGCCTATTTCTCATCAGGATTTGAAAATCTGGAAACAAAATTTGAGGATTTTGCAAAAGCTTTTCAAAAATAATAAGCTATAAAATTTATCTGGAGCCGATTTGAAAATATTCAAATCGGCTTTATTTTTTTGCAGGTGTTTCAACCGTTATTGTACTCTGGCCGTATCCTGCCCAAATACCAATTCCTCCTTTTATATTAGATTTCAAACTCGTGTTAGAAGGATAAATTGGATTTTTACTATTTACAATTTCATTCTGCCAGCTGTTCCAGAAATCTAACGCATCTTTGTTTTGGGTTCTTAATTTTACAAGAATCAAATCCCCATCTACAAAATAAGGCATGAATTTGGTTTTGGGGAAAAGCAAAATCCCTCTGTTAATCTGCATTACCACTGATGACTGCTGAAAGTTTTTATCATCCAGATTTCCGTAGAAAGCAGGAACAAAAATCGCTTCCTTTCCATCAATTTTCGTAGCGACCTGATAATAATTCTTTTCTCCTAAAGGATCGTCAAATTTCACAAAAATATAACCTGTCGTATCCGCAGGGTTCTTTTTTACATACTCTGCACTTTTAAGCGTAACACTTTTGGGTATTGTCGTTTTCGCTTCTACTATACGGTTTAGATATTCTATTTTTAATGAATATTCTTTTCCCGCCTCCCCTTTTAAAGTCGAACCAAAATATACAAACGGAGGTATTCTGTCCTTATCATTTTTCACCCTTAAAACTTCGGAAGTCTTCCCGTCAGAAATTGTTATTTTCGCAGACCGTATGACATGGTTCAAGACGTTGGTAGAATCAATAGCATCAGTGACAGGAATACTGCTCGACAATAAAACCTGTGGAAAATCGCCTTCCTCAATCCACCCTTCCACTACAATTTTAGACGCTGCATTTTCCTCTTTACTAAAATCATCCCCAGAACAGCTGATTGTGATTAAAACCAAAAGAAATAAAATATACTTTTTCATTTGTTAAAATTTAAATCTCCAACTTATTGAAGGTAATATTCGGTATAAAACCTTTTTTTCCTGTTTTACAATCACACTGCTTTTATCCTCATTAACCTGAACATTGAGTACAACATAAATTGGGTTTTCTATATTAAAAGTATTGTAAATTGAAAAATTCAGGGCACTTTCTTTCTTATTTGTTTTTAAGAAAAAGTAATTTACCGAAAGATCGGTACGAATATAATTAGGCATCTGTGCGTTATTATACGCTGAATATTCTTTAACAGGATTATTATTTATAAAGTACCAGGATGTCGGCATCGTAAAATGGCTGCCGGAACTGAATATCTGAGTTACGCCAAAATTCCATTTTGGATTTAAGTCATACATTCCTACCAACGAAAGATTATGACGGCGGTCATATTTTGCAAAATAGGTATTCCCATTATTGAGTTTATCAAAGTTGCGATCGGACCAACTCAGGGTGTAACTCAGCCAGCCGGTAAATTTTCCGTTGTTTTTCCGCAGCATCATTTCCAGACCATACGCTTTTCCTTTTCCTGCCAGTAAATCATTTTTGAATGTTGTAATTTCATTAAACTGAGTTACCCCGTATGGATATTCGAGTAAATCTTTCATCGAGCGATAAAATCCCCCAAAAGAGGAAACTACATTTTTCGAAATATTCTGATTAGAACCCACTGAAAATTCATTGGAAGATTGCGGTTTAATTCCATTTGAACTGGCAATCCAAAAATCTGTCGGAATTCCAACACTAGAGGTAGTTATCAAACTCAAATACTGGTATTGCCTGTTATAGGATGCATAAAAAGAATAGATGTCACTTGCCTTATAATTTAAAATAACACGAGGCTGAAAATGAAGATACGAATCTGCTTTTGTTCCTGCAGTGTAATAATTAATTCTAAGACCTAACTCCGCATTTAAATTATCGGTAAACTTTGGTTTTATCGTGGTAAAAACTGCTGCTTCATTAGCATTGATTTTATCATTCTGCGCAGTATTATTCGAATCTGTCAAATTTTCAACATTTACTTTTTGAGGCTGCAAGTCATGATAAACATATTGTAAACCCGATTCGAACAAAATATTCTTAACGGAATAACGAACTGAATTGGTAAAACCAAAATCCTTTACATAAGACGAAACCCCAAATTGAATTGTTGCCTGCTCCATTCTTAAATCATTAGAATACTGGCTAAAATAAACCGAATTGGTCATGTTTACTTTAGGAGAAATTGTCGTTACCAAAGTTGGGGAAACCGTAAAATTGCTCCATTTTAAACTCGTTTTCAAAACAAGATTATCATCTTTAATTTTTAGTTCATCACCACTAACGAATGCATCAACTGAAAAAAGATTGTTTTTAGAAATTTGAGATATAAAAGTCATGTTCCCATCTGAAAATCCATATTTCATATCCTGGACATCACTGTTTTCTGAACCCGACTTTATAGCCGGACCTACGATTTCATCTATATATGTTTTCCTTCCGGAAATATAAAAACCTGATTTTTCGTTTATAGGAAAGGCAAAAGTTAACTGAGATGCCAGGATTCCAACATTTCCCTGAACAGTAAATTCTGAGGGTACTTTTTTATTTGGAATCAATACCGTAGTAGAACTTAAACGTCCCCCATATTTTGAATTTGAACTGGATTTATCAAATTCAACTTCTTTTATATGATCGGTATTGTAAAAAGGAAAAATGCCCAGTAAATGTGACATTCCATAAATCGGAGTTCCATCGTATAATATGGCATTATGTCCCGGATCTCCTCCTCTTACATACAAATATCCGTTGGCATCACCGGAGTTTTGCACACCCGGGGTCAATTGCAGAATCTTGATAATATCTGTCGTACCCAAAATAGTAGGCAATGCCGACAATTCTTTTAAATTAAAAGATAATTTACCTCCCGACAAGTTTGTGATACCATTTCTTTTCTCATTATCAATCACTACTTCTTTCAAAAAAGAAATATCTTTTTCCAAAACAATTGAAATTAATGTGTCTTTTATGAGATCAAAAAAAAGATTTTTTTCGACATGGTCCACCTGATTCGTAGTCAGTTTTATTTTACCTAAAGGAATCTTTTCTGAAAAATTACCAAGCGTATCGGTTATGGTATAATAGTGAAGATTATTTACAGTAAAGGAAATACTTACTCCTACTAAATTTTCATTTTCTGAAGATTTTATATTTCCGCTTACTACAGCCTTTGTTTGTGCAGACAAACCAGATAAGCAAAATAAACAAAAGAGAATTATTGATTTCAACACTTAATTTTAATAAGAAAAGTGCGAAAGTAAACAATTATAACCCAATTACATCAGGTTATAATTGTTTTAATTGTAGCCTTATTTTAGTTTTTGCAGATACATATTAACTACATTATCCAAGCCAAGATAAATTGCTTCCGAGATTAAAGCATGTCCGATGGAAACTTCTAATAATCCTGGGATATTTTGTTTGAAAAACTGAATATTATCCAAACTTAAATCATGACCTGCGTTAATTCCTAAACCTAATTCATTCGCTAATTCGGCAGCTTTTACATAAGGACCAATTCCATTTTTATTTCCTAAATCATATTCGTGGGCAAAAGCTTCCGTATACAATTCGATTCTTTCCGTTCCTGTTTTTTTTGCCCCTTCAATCATCTCTAAAACCGGATCAACAAAAATCGAAGTCCTGATTCCATTACGCTGAAATTCCTGAATAACTTCAGTTAAATAAGATTGATTTTTTATTGTATCCCAACCTGCAGAAGAGGTTATGGCACCAATCGCGTCAGGCACCAATGTTACCTGAGTAGGTTTGCATTCCAAAACCAAATCGATAAAATTGTGCTGAGGATTTCCTTCAATATTGTATTCAGTATGAACTATCGCTTTTAAATCACGCGCATCCTGATAACGGACATGACGCTCATCGGGACGTGGATGAATGGTGATTCCCTGGCCTCCAAATTTCTGAATATCTGCAGCTACTTTTAATAAATCAGGAACATTTCCGCCACGCGCATTTCGCAAGGTTGCAATTTTATTGATATTTACACTTAATTTTGTCATATAAAGAGATAATTAATTCTAGTAACATTATATTTGTTACCACAAAAATACAAAGTAAAACGTAGCAGTTTTTGCTATTTTTTGATTATTTTGCATCAAATATCTACAACTGATTTATGACAGAAATTACCAACTATATCACAAACGATTTTCGAGCAATCGACAGCCAGGAGACGATAGCGTCGGTTCAGGACTTTTTTGCCGACGTTAATTTTTCACATTTTCCGGTTTTAGAAAACGGTATTTTCATTGGAAGTATCGCTTCTGATGATGTTGAAACTTTTGATACAGACAAGAAAGCTATCGATTACAAATATACTTTAGAACGTTTTTTTGCCAGAAAATCAATGATTTGGTTAGATCTTTTAGAAGTTTTTGCCAAAAACCACACCAATACTGTTCCTGTTCTGGACGAGAACAACACTTATATCGGCTATTACGAAATGGAAGATATTATGAAGTTTTTTAAGGACACTCCATTTTTAAAAGAACAAGGCGGCATTATTATCGTTCAAAAAGGGATTATTGATTATTCCATGAGTCAGATTACCCAGATTGTAGAAAGCAATAACGGTAAAATTTTAGGTTGTTTTATATCTGAAGCTGATATGGAAAATGTTCAGATTACAATAAAAATTGGATTGGGTGCAATGAATGAAATCATTCAGACTTTCAGAAGATACAATTACGACATTATTTCAGAACATCAGGAAGATACTTATATCAACAGTTTAAAAGAGCGTTCTGATTATTTAGACAAATACCTTAATATATAATTTTTCTAGTGTGTCAATTCTAAAATAAGTTAATTATACCATTTAGCATTATCTAATTTTCTCATTGATACAGCATCTAATTTTTCTCATTATCTAATTAAAAAGAATGAAAGTAGCCATTTACGGACAATATTACCAAAATAGCACCGAACCTATCATAAAAGACATTTTCGCATTTTTCCATTCGAATAATGTTGAAATGGTAATTGAAGAGAATTTCCTGAAAATGCTTTACGAAAAGCAGCTCGTTAAAAAAGAATATACTACTTTTTCACCGAGCACTTCCTTAGATGATAGCTTTGAAATGTTGATTAGTATTGGCGGCGACGGAACTATTTTGAGAGCGGCCACCCTTGTTCGCGATTCAGGTGTTCCAATCTTGGGGATTAATGCGGGAAGATTAGGTTTTTTGGCTACTGTACAAAAAGAAAATATTGATAGTTTTTTACAATTTGTAATTGACAAAAACTACACAACATCAGAAAGAACTTTACTGAGTTTAACCTGTGAACCACAAAACGATGCTATTGCAGAAATGAATTTTGCAATGAATGAAGTGACAGTAAGCAGGAAAGATACAACCTCGATGATTACTGTTGAAACGTATCTGAACAATGAATATTTAAATTCTTACTGGGCTGACGGATTAATCATCTCAACCCCAACAGGATCTACAGGATACTCCCTGAGTTGTGGCGGGCCATTATTGACCCCTGAAGTAAAAAGTCTGGTAATAACACCAATTGCCCCTCATAATTTAACCGCAAGACCGCTTGTTATTCCGGATGATACAGAAGTAAAACTTCGCGTTTCAGGAAGAGAAGACCAATATTTAGTTTCATTGGATTCCAGGATTTCCTCCGTCAAAAACGAATCTGTTCTGACAATTAAAAAAACGGATTTCAAAATAAAAATGGTTGAAATCCCAGGCGAAACTTTCCTGAAAACATTAAGAAATAAATTGCTTTGGGGAGAAGATAAGAGAAATTAATCTTTTTTATTATCAATCGCTATACGATTATAGCCCTTTTTCCCGTTCTGCATGTATTGAATCTTCATTAAATGTCTCAAAATCATAATGTAAATTGAAAAAAAAGCACATTTAACTAAACAAACGTTGATTCGTATTGATAATTATTATATTTGCACGCAATTTTTAATTAAATGAAGAAAATTTTTAATTTATTGTTATGTTTTTTCCCCTTCATTACACTCAACGCTCAAATACATGAGATTGGTGTTTTTCTGGGCGGAAGTAACTTTGTTGGTGATGTAGGAAAGACAAATTATGTGAATCCTGAGAAACCGGCATTTGGACTTTTGTACAAATGGAACAAAAGCCCACGCCATTCGTATCGCTTCTCTTACACACAGTCAAGTGTTATTGGAAATGATCTTGACTCAGAAGAAACGTCACGAAGCAGAAGAGGTTACAAATTTAAAAACAATATAAAAGAGCTTTCGGCAGGTTTGGAATTTAATTTTTTCGATTTTAATCTTCATGATTACCATCCAAAAATTACACCTTATATATTTTCAGGATTAAGTTTCTTTGCTTACGATGAGTTATACATATCAGGAGGACAAACAAGAAAAGATAAAAATTCGACTTCATTTGCTATACCTATAATATTAGGTATAAAATCGAATGTCACTCCTCATTTAGTTCTAGGGGCCGAAGTTGGTGCACGTTACACGTTTACCGACGATATTGACGGAAGTAATCCGGGTAATGGGAATTTAACCCCTTTACGTTTTGGAAATTTAAATAATAATGACTGGTATGTCTTTTCAGGTATCACTTTAACTTATACCTTTGGACAAAAACCTTGCTATTGCGCAGAATAATAAAATGAACTTACTAGACTCGATAGATCAAACAAATTTACCCAAACATCTGGCCATTATCATGGACGGAAATGGTCGTTGGGCCAAACAACAAGGTTTTTTAAGAGCATTTGGCCATGAAAATGGAACAAAGTCTGTAAAAAACACAATTACAACCTGTGCTAAACTTGGTATTGAGTATCTGACTTTATATGCTTTTTCAACAGAAAACTGGAATCGTCCAAAACTTGAAGTCGAAGCTCTGATGAAAATACTGATCAATTCCTTGAAAAAAGAACTGGTTACTTTACAGGAAAACAACATCAAACTTAACGCTATTGGAAATCTTGACAAATTACCAAAAACAGCTCAAAAAGAACTTTTAGATGTTATTGATAAAACAAAAAACAATACACGTCTTACTCTGACTCTGGCTTTAAGTTACGGATCACGAGAAGAATTGGTAAATGCCGTGAGAATCATCAGTGATAAAGTTAAAAATAATATAATTTCAATAGACACTATTGACGATTCAATTATAAATGAGCATCTTTACACGCAAAATTTACCTGACGTAGATTTATTAATACGAACAAGTGGAGAACATAGAATAAGTAATTTTTTGCTGTGGCAGATTGCCTATGCAGAATTATATTTTACTAATGTCTTGTGGCCAGACTTTAAAGATCAAGATTTATATGAGGCTATTATTAGTTATCAAAAAAGAGAACGTAGATTTGGAAAAACCAGTGAACAAATTAAATAATTTTTTAGTGTTACAAAAAAGAATACAGATAGTCCTTACCCTACTTGTTATGGGTAGTTTTTCACAAATAAAAGCACAAGAAAAAGTTCCTTTTGATCAGGGGAAAAAATACATTCTTGCTAAAGTCTCTGTTGTTGGTAAAATAAGCTTCAATGAACAAACTGTTGTTACTTTTTCTGGTCTCCAAAAAGGACAGGAAATAACTGTTCCCGGAGAAGAAATAAGCGGCGCCATTAAAAAATTAGGCAAACTTGGCCTTTTTGATGAAATTGCTTTTTATGTAAATAAAATAGAGAACGACAGTATCTACTTAGATCTTGATATTATTGAACTTCCGAAATTAAATGAAGTTAAATTTGTTGGTATCAAAAAGAGCAAAGTAGAAGGATTAATTAAGGATAACAATTTAACAAAAAGTAAAATTGTAAACGAAAACCTGATTACAACCACCAAAAATTACATCGAAAACAAGTATAAAAAAGATGGATTTTACAACACCAAAGTAACCATAACAACTACACCGGATACCACTGCAGGAAATCAGGTAAATATGCTTGTGAGGGTCGACAAAGGTGATAAAGTAAAAATCAGCAGCATAGATTTCATTGGCAATACGCAACTTAGTGATACTAAGCTAAGAGCTGCCATGAAAGATACCAAACAAAAAAATATACTTCGTGTTTTTAAATCTTCAAAATTCATTCCTGAAAAATATAAAACCGACTTAGAAAAAGTAATTGCTACTTATAAAGAAAAAGGATATCGAGATGCGCGTATTATTTATGATTCCGTTACTTACAACAAGGAGAAAAACATGCTTGCCATTAAGATTAACATGGAAGAAGGAAATAAATACTACTTCGGAAATATTAAATTTTTAGGAAATACTGTTTACTCGGATCAGTTGCTGAATCGTTATTTGGGTATCAAAAAAGGAGAAATTTATAATGGAGTACTTCTTGAAAAAAGAATTGCAGACAAAACAAAACCTGACGCAGAAGATATTACCAATTTATACCAAAACAATGGTTATTTATTCTCAAACATAAATGCTGTAGAGGTAAAAACGGTAAACGATACTATTGATTTTGAAATTAGAGTTACTGAAGGTCCTATTGCTTATTTTAATAAAATTACGGTTGTTGGAAACGACAAAACAAATGACCACGTAATCTACCGTGAGCTAAGAACCAAACCAGGTGAAAAATACAGTAAAGAACAATTAGTAAGAACGATTCGTGAAATTGGACAATTAGGATTCTTTGATCCTGAAGCGATCGATCCAAAATTCAAAAATGTAGATGCCGGAGCAGGAACTGTTGATATTGAATATAATGTTGTTGAAAAAGGATCCAGCCAAGTTGAACTTCAGGGAGGTTATGGCGGTGGAGGTTTCATTGGAACCTTAGGATTGTCATTTAACAACTTCTCGGCCAGAAATATATTCAAAAAAGATTCTTACAAGCCATTACCTATGGGAGATGGTCAGAAAGTTTCACTTCGTTTACAAGGAAGTACCTATTTCCAAACGTATAGCGTATCGTTTTCAGAGCCATGGTTTGGAGGAAAAAAACCTGTTCAATTTAGTTCATCTATATCGTACAGTAAACAATACTTAAACAATTATGTTACTAGAGACGTAGATAAAAGTAAAAGTTTCAACATCTTAACATTACAAGTTGGTCTTGCAAAAAGACTTACTGTGCCGGATGATTACTTCGTATTATCACAATCTATAAGTTATCAGCATTATGATTTGAACAATTATAATACAGGATTGTTTACCTTTGGTAATGGAGCGTCAAGAAATTTAGCCTATACAATTGGAATTTCAAGAAGTAATAAAGGGGTTAACCCGATATTTCCAACTTATGGTTCTGAGTTTAGTCTTTCTGCAAAAGTTACTCCTCCATACTCCTTATTTAATGGTATTAATTATGCAACTCTGGGCGACCAGAAAGAATATAAGATGACCGCTACTCAAGATGCAACTGGCGGTGATGCAAACGGTATAGTAATCAGAAAAGGAGATTATCTGGATAAAAACGGAAATAAAGTAAACACTTATCAGGAAGCAGCAGCAGATCCGGCTAAAGTAGATCAGAAAAAATACAATTGGTTAGAATATTACAAAGTTAAATTTAAAGCTGACTGGTATACTAAAGTGTATGGAAAATTAGTTTTAAGAACGTTAACAGAATTTGGTTTCTTAGGAGCATACGACCAGTCAAGAGGTGTAGTACCATTTGAGCGTTTCTATTTAGGAGGGGACGGTATGGCCAACTATTCAATGGATGGTAGAGAAACTATTCAGTTAAGAGGTTACCCAAATAATTCATTGACGCCAATTATTGAAGACAAAACTGATTCCAGATACGGACAACAAATTGGAGCAACGATTTATAATAAATTCTCAATGGAGTTACGTTATCCAATTACATTAAAATCATCAGCATCTATTTATGCATTGACGTTTTTAGAAGCAGGTTCATCCTATCCAACGTTTAAAGATTATAATCCATTTGATTTGAATCGTTCGGCAGGTGTTGGGCTACGTGTATTTATGCCGGCATTTGGATTACTGGGAATTGATTTTGGTTATGGTTTTGATGCTTTACCAGGATCTGTTACTAATAAAGCAAATGGATGGGAAACACACTTTATCATTGGGCAACAATTTTAGAGAAATAACGTTTGGTTAAAAATCATCAAATAAAGTTATGTTATGAGAAAACAATTTTTATTTATATTTTTAGCCTTGATTGTAGCCAATACAAGTCAGGCACAGACAAGGACGACACGGATTGGCTACATAGATATGGAATATATCTTAGAAAATGTCTCTGATTATAAAGAAGCAAAAGCCCAATTAGAGATAAAGGCTCAAAAATGGAAACAAGAAATTGAAACCAAAAAATTAGAAATCAATAAACTTAAAGAAAGCCTTAAGGTTGAAAAAGCGCTACTTACGAAAGAGCTTATTGATGAAAGGGAAACTGAGATTAAATTTCAGGAAACTGAGATGTTAGACTATCAGCAAAAACAATTTGGAGCTGATGGAAATTTAATCCGACATAAAACTGCTTTGGCAAAACCAATTCAGGATCAGGTTTTCACTGCCGTCCAGGATATCGCAGAAGCCAAAAATTATGATTTTGTTTTTGATAAATCTGCAGATTTGACAATGCTTTTCAGCAATAAAAGGTTTGACATCAGTGATCAGGTTATACGTATCTTAAACAGAACCGATAAACGTGAACAATTGACTAAAAAACAGCTGAAACAGCAGGAAGCAAAAGAGAATATTGAAAATGAAATTGATGAGAATCCGGCAATGAAAGACAGACAGAAAGTGCTGGATGACAGAAGAGCCGCCAGAGAAAAATTGATCCAGGACAGAAAACTGGAACAGGAAACGAAGAAAAAAGAATACGAAGACAGAAGAAAAGCCATGGCTGCCGAAAAAGAAGCCAAAAAAAATGGCACGGTTTCTGAACCAGCAAAAACTGACGCTACT
This sequence comes from Flavobacterium sp., assembly GCA_039933615.1. Classification (GTDB taxonomy): domain Bacteria; phylum Bacteroidota; class Bacteroidia; order Flavobacteriales; family Flavobacteriaceae; genus Flavobacterium. The sequence continues at coordinate 17,235 of JBDTNT010000052.1, forward strand.
ACTGCTAAGCCAGCTGAGACAACAGAACAGAAAACAACAACTGCTGACCCTGCTACCAGCAGTAAAGCAGAAGAAAGACAAAAACTTTACGAGCAACGTAAAAAAGAATTAGAAGAGAGAAAAAAGAAAATCATAGAAGAAAGAGAAGCGGCTAAAAAAGCAAAAGAAGCCGAAACACAAAAAACAAATACGACCAATAATTAATTAATATTTTAAAAATGATGAAACAAATCAAAACTTTACTAATTGCTGCTATGCTAATTTTAGGAGCGAGTAACTCAATTAACGCACAAGCTAAGGTAGCTCATGTTGATGTTAGCGAGATTATGTCGAAAATGCCTGCAATGCTTGATGCTCAAAATCAACTACAAAAATTAAGTGGTACATATGATGCTGAATACAAAAAAATGGTTGACGAATATCAGGTGAAAATTAAAAAGTATGAAGCTGAAGCTGCTACTGTAACTGAAGCCGTAAATGGTGACCGTTCTAAAGAAGTTCAGGACATGCAAAAAAGAATTGTTGACTACAGAGACAATGCACAAAAAGAATTACAACAAAAAGAAACTGATATCGTAAAACCACTAATGGAAAAAGTAAGAGCTTCTATCCAAAAAGTTGGAAAAGCTAAAGGTTTCCAATATGTATTAGATGGTTCTACACTTTTATTAGCTGATGGTCCAAACATCACTGCTGATGTAAAGAAAGACTTAGGATTCTAAGAGAAACACATTCTTATTATAAAAAACGGCTCAGCTTTTAAGTTTGAGCCGTTTTTATTTTTATAGTTTTTATCTTCAAACTTATCACCGAAATGTGATCCTTGCTTATAAAAAAGTCAGGTCTATTATGAATGCTAACCTCAACCAATTCTTTGTTTGAAATCAGACCAATCTTTCTGGTTGAAAA
>JBDTNT010000053.1:0-4174 GCA_039933615.1 Flavobacterium sp.
ATTTTAAAAATAGAATTGCACCCAACGGGTTAAATAAACTAAAAAATATATTTTTAAAAACTTTATTTATACTAATTTTTTCTACATAATGTAACCCGACCTTTATGGTCATTTATGGTCATTGTAAAACAGCTGGTGGTAATAATGAAAATATATTCTTTTGTCCTATAATTTAATAAAATATATTTTTTATTAAATTAGTACTGGATTCAAAATTAATGTTGCGAAGTTATGGAGGAAAGATTATATCTTCTAAATGAAATGATTAAAAATGCCACTATGCCAATGGCAGTGTACATTACTAAGGAACTCATAGTAGAATGTGCCAATCCTTCCATGGTGAATGCCTGGGGCAAAGATGATATGGCTATTGGTAAAAAATACCTTGAAGTCCTGCCAGCAATTCATAAACAACAATTATTTGAGCAGGCTATGAGTGTATTTGAAACTGGAATACCTGCATACGCCCAAAACATAAAGACAGACTTCCTAATCAATGACATTGTCAAATCTAATTACTATAACTACAATTATATTCCCCTTTTTAATGCTGATAAAAGCATTTATGGCGTGATGAATATAGGAACAGATGTAACTAGCTTACAGGATGCAAAACAACAAATTCAGTTGTCAGAAGAAAGGCTCAGAATGGCGATCGATAATTCTGGCATAGGAACTTATGAAATAGATCTTTTTACAAAAAAAATCAAGACTTCAGGCAATTTCAATGCGCTATGGTCAATTGACCATCAAAATGTTACCAATCAAGAACTTATTGCAAAACTTCACCCTGACGATCTGAATGTTCGGGAGCAGGCACATGAAGAAGCAAAATATACAGGAAAAATTTATTACGAAGCCAGAATTTTAAATGAAGATAACTCCGTACGATGGGTTAAAATTCATGGTAAAATCATCTATGATAAAAATAGCAGTCCGGCAACCATCATCGGAATTATACAGGACATAGACAAAGAAAGACAATTTGAACATCAGCTGAAAAAACAGGTCGCGGAGAATACAACCGAACTTAAGCGCTCCAATAATGATCTTCTTCATTTTGCTCATATCGTAAGTCATGATTTGAGAGAACCTGCACGCAAAATTAAATTCTTTACTGACCGTTTGAGAAATGAAAAAGGAATCGATTTAAATGAAAATCAAAGTAAATACCTTTATAAAATGGATCAGTCTGCCCAAAGAATGCAGACCACTATTGAAGGAATCCTCTCCTACTCCAGTCTTAACAATTCATCGCAGTCTATTGAAAAAGTAAATCTTAATGAGATCGTTGAAAGTATAAAAACAGATTTGGAACTCATCATCCAAGAGAAAGGCGCGATCCTTATTGCAGATGAAATTCCGCAAATAGAAGGAGCTCCCGTACTCCTATACCAGCTATTTTATAATCTGATCCAAAATGCCCTTAAATTCTCGAAAGCAGATCAGCCTCCGCGTGTAATTATAACGTCCTCTCTTACAAAAGACAATGGCACAGATTCAATTCAAATTACTGTAAAAGACAATGGTATTGGAATTGATCCCATTTTTTCAGACAAAATATTTACTGCTTTTGAACGGTTACATTCCAAAGATCAGTATGAGGGCAATGGACTTGGGCTTTCGCTTTGCCGAAAAATTGCCGAAAGACACAATGGTAAAATCAGTGTTGTTTCAGAAAAAGACAATGGTGCCGAGTTTATAATTACACTTCCTTTAAAACAAAGCACAAATAACATTTAAACAAATAAACCTGTTTATATATTAATAGTCATCGGATTAGACCTAATAACGGAACAAGGTTCCCTAAATTAAAACATACAAATATTGCAAAACTGAAAAAATATCAGATCTGATACCCACAAAATCAATCCGTTTCTAAATTAAGGTTTTTAAATATTTCACGTGTTATAATTTTGGTATTGTAAATAACCTGATCAAAAGTGCAATCCAGCATTTTAATAGGCAATGGTATTCCTTCTTTCACTTCAGTAAAATCCATGCTAAGAATTGTTTTATCAGATAAATAAGCAGAACCTTTTAACAGATTAAAAATCACCTGTGCCTTATCCCTGTTCTCGCCAATATTATAGGTAACATAGGATTCAAAACCAGAGATAGTTTTAATATTGAGAGAGATCAAAAATAAATTTTCCATTTCAGACTATATTTTAAGTTTAACGATGTTAGCTAAAAATCAATGTGGCTGTCTTCATGTGAGATCATTTCTTGTATTCTCGACTTTTTTTGGTTTTCCTACTAATTGGCAACCGATAGATTAACCGTTGTGGTTTTTATTCTTGTATTTTCTTCAATAGGAATATAGATATTAAAAGTAGCTCCCTCATTCAAATGGCCGTCTGCGGTAATAATCCCTTTGTGATTCTCTACAATTTTCTTTACGATAGCCAGACCAATGCCTGTACCGGAATACTCGGCGATGTGATGCAGTCGCTGAAATATTACAAAAATAATTTCCTTAAATTCGGCTTCAAAACCAATTCCATTGTCTTTTATTGTAAGGTTCCAATACTTACAATTGCCTGGGATGCTATTGAGGTTTAGGAGACCCAAATCCTCATTCTTAATAATTTTTGATTGTATGGTAATTTGCGGTATAGCACCGCTAATTGAAAATTTAAGTGCATTGCTGATAAGGTTATAAAGCAGCTGGCGAAACTGGAACGGTATAATATTTATCGGCTGCAAGGTGCCAATTTTTACTACAGCATTCTTTTCATTAATTTCGCCTTTAAGCTCTGATGTTACGTCTCGAATAATATCATGCAGGTCATTCATTTCATACTGATCATCTGAACTACCAACTCTTGAAAAATCGAGCAGATCTTCTATGAGCTGACGCATTCTGGTGGCGGCTACAAGTATACGCTCCATATTATTTTTCCCATCCGGACTCATGTTCTCCATTTCTTTTTCCATGATTCTTGAAATAAAAATCTGAATTTTCCGAAGAGGCTCCTGAAGGTCATGGCTTGAGATAAAGTTAAAAGCCATCAGTTCCTTATTGGCATTAAACAACTCAAGGGATCTTTTTTCTTTTTCTACAATCTGGATTTCTAACTCCTGATTGGCAATAAGCAGTGCTGCGGTCTGTATTTTTAATTTCTCAAGTAAAGCTTCATTTTCATGCTTTTCGTCAGCTTCTTTAAGAGCACGGATGACCTTTTGAGGCAGAGCCGGAAGATTGTCTTTCGACGAAAAATCAGTGACACCATTTTTTATAAGCATTACCGCATTTTCCTCACCAATTGTCCCTGAAACAATTATAAAGGGGAGGTTCAGGTTTCTTTTTTTTATGATTTCAAATGCAGATACAGCATCAAATTTGGGTAAGGAGTAGTCAGATAGTATAATATCCGGGCAAAATACATCGAGTGCCTGTTCAAATTCTGTTCTTGTTTCTACAACTTTAGATAGGAATGACATTTCTGATTTTGCCAATTGTCTAATTAGTAAATAGGCATCAGCACTATTGTCCTCAATTATCAGAATTTTAATGTCTTTTTTAATCATTGGAAAATAACAATTTGGGTTAGTATAAAAGAAATCCAGATTCTTATAAAGGAGGCTGACTGAGTATCATCCAGTACATCCCCATATCTTTTATGGCATTGAAAAAATTATTACTGTCAACAGGCTTTACGATATAGCTGTTGGCACCGAGGCTGTAACATTTGGCAATATCAGGATCCTCTTGGGAAGAAGTAAGTATAACTACCGGAATAGAGCTGAAGTTGTCATCACCTTTTACTTTTTCAAGTACCTGCATGCCGGATATTTTGGGCATTTTTAAATCTAACAGTAAGAGTTTTGGATGTGCCTTGGGGTTTCTTTGTGCGTAAATGCCTCGGCAGTACATAAAGTCAAGCGCCTCGGCGCCATCTTTTACGTGTAAAAGTTTGTTTGTAAAGCCACTTTTATTAAGGGCACGTATCGTGAGCATGGCATCGTCCATACTGTCCTCGGCAAATAAAATTTCTATATCGTCGTAATTCATTTTTTTAAGTTTAATTGTTTAAAATCGGAAGGGTAAAGTAAAAGCTGGCACCTGCATTTAATTTGGACTTTGCCCATACTTTACCATAATGACGACTTACTATTTTTTGTACAATGGCAAGGCCGATTCCCGTGCCGTCAAATTCTTCTTGGGAGT
>JBDTNT010000054.1:0-4529 GCA_039933615.1 Flavobacterium sp.
TGCTCTTTTTGAACTGTTTCTTTTCCTTTTCCTACTTTTTTCGGTTCTCTTGCTTTCCAAGACAAAATTATAAAAACATCGTTAGCTTCCACTAATTCTGCTTCAATTTTTTCACTATTTGTAGTAACAATCAAGGTTCTACCAATATTTTTCTTGTATTGTCTTGTCATTTTCAAAGGTGATCCTACTCCAACCGATGCCACTTCAAGAGAAAAATCCTGCTCTTCACGATCCAGGTTATTCTCGACTGCACGACTAATATCAATACAATCCTGCAACGCCACTCCATTATCCCCGTCTAAACCAACACTAATTTTGAAAGAATCAGAAATAGACAAATCAATCAAAAAGATTGATGGCTTATCCTGAAGAGCTTCTGTAATTAATGTGTTTACTTTTTCTTTAAATGTCATAATTTTATAAAAAGAGGGGACACTTAGTCCCCTCATTATTTAGATTTTAATAAATAACGGTGCAAATATAGTGTTTTTTTTATAAATCAAAATAAATAGATTGCTCTAAAAATATTTCTTATCTTTATGTAAGCATTAAAATAAAGGAATTTCACATTATTTAACCCAAAAAATTATGAAACGAATTCTAGTACCTACCGATTTTTCAGAACACGCCGAAGACGCCTTAAAAGTTGCAGCGCAAATCGCCAAAAAAAATGATTCCGAAATCATCATTTTACACATGCTCGAACTGCCACATCAGTTGAATGACGCAATAACAGGGGGCGCAAGCATTCCTGAATCCATGCTCTTCATGAAAAAAGCCAATGAAATGCTTGACGAAGTATCTGCAAGGCCATTTTTGGACGGAATACCCATAACTGAAATCGTAAAAATGGACAAACCCGTCCATGGCATTACACAGGTAAGTAAAGATTACGAAATTGATTTAATTGTCATGGGATCACATGGTTCTTCCGGCGTTGAGGAATTACTAATAGGATCCAACACCGAAAAAGTAGTACGGAATTCAGAAACACCAGTTCTGATCATCAAAAAAGATATTTCTAATTTTAATCCGGGTCACATCGTTTTTGCATCAGATTTTTCAGACGAAACAAAAAAACCTTTCGAAAAACTCTTAAACTTCACCAAATTTTTTGATTCAAAATTACACTTAGTTACAATCTGCACTCCTAACAGTTTTAAACCAACTCATGTTATTGAAAAAGCAATGAATGAATTTGTTGCCGAATTCAATCTGACCAATTATTCCACACATATTTACAATGATACAAATATTGAAAAAGGAATTCTTAATTTCTCCAACTCAATACACGCAGATATTATTGGAATGTGCACACACGGAAGAACTGGATTTGCACACTTTTTTAACGGTAGTATTAGTGAAGGCCTAGTAAATCATGCTATCAAACCTGTTATCACTTTTAAAATTTAAATATATAATTTACATAAAACGCATTCAATCAAAATTTAAAGCTTCTCATTTGGGAGGCTTTTTTTTATTTATAAATGAGCTTTTAAACAAAGCTACTTTGAGCTTTCCAGCAAAGTCTACACCGCTCTTACTCCCGACCTTTGTCAAATAAAATCATAAACAAAACAATATGAAAACAATTGACAAGATTTATATCAACGGAGAGTTTGTAACCCCAAAAGGAAAAGAGCATTTTGAACTTATCAGCCCTACAACGAATAAAAAATTAGGCGAAGTAGTTTTAGGAAACAAGGAAGATACACTTGCAGCGATAGAGGCAGCAAAAAAAGCATTCAAAACTTTCTCCAAAACAACTATTGAAGAAAGAATCAAACACTTACAAAACCTGAAGTCTTCAATCGAAAAAAGAAAACAGGAATTCATTGATATTACAACAGAAGAATATGGCGGGACTTTTCAGTTTGCTACGATTAGCTATAGTTATATACTGAATAGCTTCACCTCGACCATTCAACTTTTAAACACCTATTCTTTCCAGAAAACAATGGGCGAATCTGAAGTTCAAATGACACCTATTGGCGTTGTTGGCATTATCATTCCATGGAATTCAAGCAACGGCTTTATCTGTGGAAAACTGGCAACTGCCATTGCAGCAGGTTGCACAGCAGTAATCAAACCAAGTGAAATGAGTGCTCAGCAAACTCAGTTAATCCTTGAATGTTTTCACGAAGCCGGACTGCCAAAAGGGGTATTCAATATTGTAAATGGCCTTGGAGAAGTTGTTGGCGCAGAGATAAGCCGAAATCCTGACATTGCAAAAATTTCATTTACAGGCTCAACAATTGTCGGAAAAATGATCGCCAGAGAAGCCGTTGACACCATGAAACGCATCACTTTGGAATTGGGCGGGAAATCACCCAACATCATTCTTGACGATGCCGATTTATCAAAAGCCATACCGATGGCAATCGCTGCCGCTTTTATGAATAATGGCCAGGCTTGTATTGCCGGAACACGTTTATTAGTCCCGGAAAACAAACTGGAAGAAGTAAAAGCATTAGTTTCAAATATAGTCTCACAAACAATTGTTGGAGACCCAAAAAACGAAACTACCGCAGTTGGACCCATGGTGAGTCAGAAACAATACGACCGTGTGCAAAATTATATTCAGATCGGAATTGATGAAGGCGCCGAAATACTGGCTGGAGGATTAGGAAAACCGGAAGGTTTAGAAAACGGAAATTTTGTAAAACCAACTGTTTTTGTAAACGTAAACAATCAGATGAGAATCGCAAGAGAAGAAATTTTCGGACCAGTTTTATCGATCATCACCTATAAAACTGAGGAGGAAGCCATCGAAATCGCCAACGATACTACTTACGGATTACAAGCTTACGTAAGTTCTTCTGATGAAGACAGAGCTTACAGAGTTGCCTCGCAAATAAATGCCGGACGTGTTCAGGTTAATGTACTCGGTCATGATCCGATGGCACCATTTGGAGGATTCAAACAATCTGGAATCGGAAGAGAATTCGGGATTTTAGGACTGGAAGCCTACCTTGAAGCAAGAACATTGATTAGAAAACAACAGCCACTTAGATACAGAAAGTTTTACAAACAATTCTTTCTGTATCTTTTTAGTAACTTTACAGTATGCCACCAATCCAATTAAATACAAAACCCAAAATATTATACTCCTGTTATTACGCACGCAGTCGCGAAGGTGAACATTTTATACCCGAACATGTATTCAGCTATCAGATAGCCGGAGAAATGATCGCTTCTGACAGTAAAAAAACCTACCATTCTAAACCAGGTGATTTCAGGATCAGCAAAAGAAATCATTTGGCAAAGTTTGTAAAAATCCCCCCGGAAGGTGGCGAATTTAAAGTAATATCCTTGTTTTTAGACCAGGAAATTCTACGTGAAATATATCAGGAGTATAAATTTAAACTGGAGAAAAAACCTCATGAGGATGCTATAATTTCATTAAATCCGCATCCGCTTTATCAATCTTTTATGACTTCGCTCTTATCTTATTTGGAAGTTGAACAAGAAAACAATGAGGTTTTATTTAATTTGAAAATCAAAGAAGCCATTCATCTTTTACTAAAAGTCAATCCTGAACTTAAAGATATCTTATTCGACTTTAATGAACCCGGTAAAATTGACCTGGAAGCTTTTATGAACAGGAACTTTCATTTTAATGTACACCTGAATCGTTTTGCTTATCTGACCGGAAGAAGCCTGGCAACTTTTAAAAGGGATTTTCAGAAAGTTTTTCAGGAAACACCCGGACACTGGCTTCTGAACAAAAGACTTCAGGAAGCGTATTATCTTATTAAAGAAAAAGGAAAAACGCCCTCTGAAGTTTATCTGAATGTCGGTTTTGAAGATTTGTCCCATTTCTCATTTTCATTCAAAAAGAAATTTGGAGTGGTTCCATCTTCAATACTTTCCAGATAAATTTCAATTTCTAAAAAATACAACGATTATAAATTGATCTGCTACACAAGTAAATTTATTTTTAGGTTCACTTTGTTTTTCTATATATTTGGACTTCCTAAATATAAGTAACTATGAACTTGACAAATTTTTTGCCCTTGTGGTATGCTGGCGGTATTGGAAACAACCGTAACGTTACTTATAACGTAGGACAGCTAACCCATAAGGGTTTTATATTTCCTAAATATAAGTATTATGAGTACAACAAACACAATTTCGAAATCGCACGAGAATGAAAAATTAAACAAATTTTTCACAGAAGTAATTGACGAAGCGACAATGGCTAAACACATCAGACGATTGAATTATCTTCTGACACAAGCAGTTATTCAGGAAGACGAAACACGAAACGTGTTCAACAGAGAATGGCTGGATTCCGGTTTTTATTATTTAAATGAATTGGCCGAAATTTTAGATCCTTATTTAGATGTTGAATAATATCTGTTGCTCATTTTAAACAAACTCAAAACCTCAACACTAAAAGTTGGGGTTTTTATTTTTAATCGAAAGGTTCAAAATCCCAGAAGAAACTTTACCGCATAAAAAAAGCCTCTCGATTGAGAGGCTTTTATGTTGGTCTACAAGGACTCGAACCTTGAAAGACTGCACCA
>JBDTNT010000055.1:0-8721 GCA_039933615.1 Flavobacterium sp.
CCTTTTAGGCTTATTAATAACACATTAGGGTAAAGTGATAATTGATCGTGCATATTTAACATTTATTAAAAAAAACTATCAAGCAAAATCTGGTATTTCCTTCCCACAGGAATAATTTCGCTATTGCTCATGGTCAGGTTTCTGAAAGTTACATTTTTGATTTTATTGACATTTACGATATAAGAACGATGCACCTGAATAAAATCGGTGCTGTCAATTTCTGAAGCGATACTCGCCAGAGAGCCATAAATAATCATGGGTAAACTGAGTTTGGCACTGTAGAGTTTCATGTAGTTGCCCAGACTTTCTATATAGATAATATCAATAAGGAGAATATCCGTCATTTGTCCGTTTACGCGATGCGAAAGTACTTTTTGGTTGTTGGTATTGTCTTTTTTCAGGTTGTTGCCGGAGAAGTAAATCCTGGCTTTTTCGATGGCTTTAGAGAATTTTTCGAGCGAGATCGGTTTCAGCAGATAGTCTATTGCATCGTTTTGGTAGGCCGAAAGGGCATAGTCAGAGTAAGCGGTAGTGACAATAGTAAGCGGTCTTTTGGGTTGGAGTTCCATGAGTTCAACCCCCGAAAGAAGAGGCATGTTGATGTCTAGGAAAATAATATCGTAACAGTTTTCATTGAGCATTTTCAGGGCTTCCATACCACTAAAGGCGCTTCCGGAATGTTCCAGATCGTCAAACTTAGAAATATGCGATGCCAATGCCTTATGTGCCGGCGTTTCATCGTCTATAATCAGACAGCGGTAGGTAAGTGCCATATATTTAGTGTTACGCTAAAGGTGTTTTTATCTTTTTTGCAGGTCAGTTCGTGTTTTAGGCCGTAGACTTCAAGACGTCTTTTGAGGTTTTCAATTCCAATTCCGGTACCTGAAAGCCTTGAACCTGTTTCGAGATAATTATTCTTCAAAGTAAAAGACAAAATTTGACATTTTAGTTTCAAATCAATTATAATAAAAGGGTTGGAAGTTTCTCCTGAGAATTTAACGGCATTTTCTACCAACGGCAAAAAGAACAACGGCGGAATCTCGATACTGTCAAAAGAGCCTTCATAATTTTGGGTAATGCCCAGACGTTCGTTTCGGAAGGTGTAATACTCGATGTATTTTTTTATGAAATCTATTTCTTCATCCACAAAAACAAAATCTTTTTTGGTGGCTTCAATCTGATAGCGAAGCAGGTCGGAGAGATTCAGAATCCTGTCCGGCAGCCTGTCGGGTTCAGACAGGGATTCTCCGTACAGATTGTTCATGGCATTGAGCAGAAAATGCGGATTGAGCTGTTGTTTTAAAAACGAAAGTTCTGATTTGAAATTGATCAGATCCTTATTTGTCTGCGATATTTTTCTCATGATTCCCACATGAAGCAAATAAAAAGCAATTCCGTTTATGACCAGTGATGTGATAGGAAGGGTCTTGAATTTTCCTAAAAATACGAGTGGAAAATACCAACTCATAAAATAGTAAAAAGTAACCCAGTAGACAATAAGAAGCAGAAAGAATGTTTTAAGTTTTTTTTCGAATAAAAAGGGTTTGATAATAAAAAGATTAAAACAGGTGATCCAGATCATGCAGGGAAAATAACCTACGGCAATTTTGCCGCACATAAAAGTCCAGCTGTGTCCGTCAAATTTTATTTCGTCATAGACACAGGCAAAAATTATCACAAATATAATGGTATTGATGATGAGGTTCCTGAGGAAAAAGTTCTGATAAATTTTAAGCATTGTCATAACGGCAAAATTAGGGTAATATTATAATTTATAAGGATTTACCAAATAAAATTATACAAACGCCATTGGTATAAATGATACGCCGTTGGTGTAATTAGACTATTATAATAGGAGCTTCTGATTTACATTTGCCCTGAAGTTTTTACACTCTTTAAATTTTCTGATTTTATGAAAGCAAAAATCATTTCTGTTTTATTTGTATGTAGCGCATTGCAAACCATGGCCCAGGAAAAAGGACAGGGAATGAAGATTTTAGGGAAAGAAATCACAGACAAGTTCCCGACAACGAGAACTTTTGATGTGCAGTACGAACAATTGGGTCCCACGAATTTTGATTCGGAACTTTTTGGAAATGACTATGAAAGAGGCCGTATTGACAGTCATAACCGTGTGAAAGCGGCTTTTAATATGCCTTTTTATGTGTCTGACTCGAAACGCCTTATTCTGACGGGTTCGCTGCGTTATAAATACGAATCGTACCATTTTGGCGAAGTTTACAGAAAGCCAGAGGATTTGTATTATAAGAGAGATAAGGAAGATTTTCATTATCTGGCAGCAGCGGTGAGTGCTACCTATATGTCGAAACTTTTTAATAAACCCGCCATTTACAATGCAACCGTTATAGTAGACGGAAATGAGGAAAATGTACAGCGTGTAAAAGGTTTTGTAACGGCTAGTATTGTGCTTAAGAGAACGGCTAATACGACGATTACAATTGGTGCTTTGGGAATGTTGGATCCTTCAGCAATAATACCGATTACACCGCTTTTTACTTATAATCATAAGTTTGAAAACTCCAAGTGGGATATTGACTTTATACTTCCGCAGCGTTTGCTGTTCAGAAGGGAGCTTCTGGAAAACGGAAGGATTTCATTCGGTACGGAATTGAATTCAGAAAATTTCTATCTGAATTTAAATACTTCAAATTTAAAAGGGATTTATGAGTTGAATCAACTGGAAATAAAATCCGGTATTACTTATGAATATCGCATTTCGCCTAAGGTAATAGGCATGATAAAAGGCGGAGTAAACAACGTTTTGAGTACAAGGATTACCGAAAAAGGAGAGCGAACGAGCCGATACGTTTACGATCATAAAGAAGATACCCAGGGATACTTTAGATTCGGCATATCGTATAATCCTTTTTAGAAAATTAGAATTCCGATTTTTTATTACTTAAAATAAATAATTATGATTGTTGAGGTTTTTAAAACAAATGTTCAGAGAGAATCAGAGAAAAACTATGTCACTGCTATTATTCAAAGTCAGTTTCCGGATTATAAAATCAATTTTGATTTGGAAGATTGTGACAAAATCCTGAGAGTTGAGGGGCCTAAATTAGAACCCAAGAACATCATAGATTATGTAAATTGCCTGGGTTATATCTGTGTACCTTTAGAATAATATTTTCTGCTAGGATTTGGGGGTATTTGCCTGATGAAAAACAGGGGAAAATACCCGTTTTTATATAAAAGATTAGTGATATTTTTGATGTCATAATTCCTTTACAGAATGTCACATCCAAGCCGGTAAAATGGCTTTCAATAAATTGTTATATGATCAGTTTTATTATTTCGCTTATATTGGTTATTATTGAATCAGTTATAAAATAACAGTTTCTTCAAAATAATAACTGTTCAGGTTTTTTTCAGGATTGAAAAGGTTTCTTCTGTTTCTGCACATAATTTTTTAAATTTGTGCTCTTATGAAAAAAGCGTACTCCCTCTTTGACTTTTCACAAAAGGTTAATTATAAAAATGAAATTCTAGCCGGTTTAACCGTAGCAATGACCATGATTCCCGAATCATTATCGTTTGCAATTCTGGCCGGTTTTCCTCCGTTGGTTGGTTTATATGCTGCATTTATTGCAGGTTTGGTTACAGCTATATTTGGCGGCAGACCCGGAATGATTTCGGGTGGGGCAGGAGCGACAGTAATTGTCCTGATCGCCCTGATGAAATCGCACGGAATAGAATATGTCTTTGCAGCCGTCGCGCTGGGCGGCGTGGTACAAATCTGTATCGGACTTTTTAAACTAGGAAAGTTTATAAGACTGGTGCCTCAGCCCGTGATGTTTGGTTTCGTAAACGGACTTGCGGTTGTGATTTTTATGTCGCAGCTGGAACAATTTAAAACAGTTGTAAACGGACAGGTTTCGTGGCTGCAGGGAACGCCTTTGTATAGTATGCTGGGGCTTGTGGCGCTGACGGTTGGTATTGTACTCCTTTTTCCTAAAATTACAAAAGCAGTTCCGGCTTCTTTGGTTGCCATAATGGTAGTGTTTGCTGTCGTACTTTTGTTTCATATCGAAACCAAAACAGTAGAGGATATTGCTTCTGTTCAGGGCGGATTTCCTCCTTTTCATATTCCGAATATTCCGCTTTCTTTTGATACGCTTCAAGTCATATTTCCCTATTCGGTAATTGTTGCAGCGGTTGGCTTAACAGAAGGTTTGCTGACCTTAAACCTGGTGGATGAAATTACCGGAACCCGTGGGAACAGCAATCGAGAATGTATTGCTCAGGGAAGTTCGAATATCTTAAACGGTTTCTTCTTCGGCATGGGTGGCTGTCCGATGATTGCGCAGACGCTGGTAAATCTTTCGGCTGGATCGAGAGCCAGACTTTCGGGAATTATCGCAGCAATGACTATTTTGTTAATCATACTTTTTGGGGCTCCCGTAATTGGTAAACTGCCAATGGCCGCTTTGGTGGGCGTGATGATGATGGTGGCAATTACAACTTTCGAATGGGCGAGTTTTAAGGTTATAAACAAGATGCCCAGGCATGATATTTTTGTTGGAATCTTAGTTGCCGTAATTACAATTTTGCTTCATAATCTGGCTCTGGCGGTTTTGATTGGCGTAATTATTTCGGCTTTGGTTTTTGCCTGGGAAAGTGCCAAAAGAATCCGTGCCAGACATTTTATTGATGAAGCGGGAGTGAAGCATTATGAAATTTACGGGCCTTTGTTCTTTGGTTCTATAGCTGCTTTTATGGAGAAATTCGATATTCAGAATGATCCCAGTCAGGTGATTATTGATTTTAAGGAAAGCCGTATTGCAGATATGTCCGCGATTGAAGCTTTGAATAATCTGACCAAAAAATACAGTCAGCTAAACAAAGTAATCGAACTGGAACATCTAAGTCCTGATTGTATCGTGCTGCTCAAAAATGCCGATGCGGTGATTAAGGTAAATGTTATTGAAGACCCGACTTATAAAGTGGTTTCTTAATTTGAGAATGTGTCAATTTGATAATTGTTTTTAATTTCTGAATTAATTATATAATTAACCCTTTGGGTGTAATTAAACAATACTATATTTTGACGCGGATTTTACCGATTCGTTATCACGAAGACGCGGAAAAAAAGGATTTTTTTAGATTCTATATTTAAAATCAGTCGGGTTATAATTATCAAATTGCCCTATTATCTTAATTCTTCAGCATGTCTTTTACTTCACTTAATTTTCCGTCTGTTTCATCGATTTTCAGGTCTAATATAGTTGCGATCAAAGGATAAACAGAAACGTTCTGAAAGGAGCCGACTTTTTTGTTGACTTTAAAAGCGGGACCTTTTGCATAAAAAATAGCCTGCATGTCTTGGCTTTTATTGTCGTAGCCGTGTGTTCCTCCTTTTACCTCCTTCGTTAGGTCTTTTACCAGACTATAACCTTTTTCGGCTTCAATGACAAAATCCTGTACCCTCGGGTTGGTACCATAATGTAGTCTTTTAGGAAGTTTTCCTGCTCTCCAGAATTTGATGTGAGGGACTTTTTTTAAAGCACTTGCTATAGAATCCTGACAGCCCGGTTTGGCTTGCAAACTCATAATCGGGTTGACAACTGCTTTGTAATCCAGCCATTCGGGTTTTAGATAATCTAAAACGGCTACTTTCTTATCATTGCTGATTTGTGCCATTCCGTGATCGGAAACTATGATTAAATTGATTTGTTTTCCAATTGTTAACTGATCTAGTTTTGAAGATAATTGCCCCATAATCGAATCCATATGAATGATTACTTTTTCGTTTTCGGGAGAAAGCGGGCCAAAATCGTGTCCGGTATGATCGGGTTCGTCAAAGTATAAAGTAATGAGATGCGGGCGTTGTTTTTCCGGTAGTTCCAGCCATTTTAGTACGGAGTCTATTCGGGCTTCGTAAGTTACGGTATCGTCATATTTCTTATAAATACTTGGACGCTTTTTATCAGTATCTGATCCCGGCCAGAAGAAAGAAGCTGCTTTTACACCTTGTTGTTCTGCAACATTCCAAATTGGATTTCCACCATAAAATCTGGAATCAATTTTAGCATTTGTAGACAAAGAAAAAGATTCTTTTAATGCATTATCATAAAAAACATTGTTGATGATACCATGATGATCCGGATAAAGTCCGGTAGCAATCGAGTAATGATTGGGGAAAGTTTTGCTCGGGTAAGAAGGGCGCATTGACTTTGCATGAACGCCTTTCTGAGCTATTTTTTCAAGATTAGGAAGTTTAAAATGCTTGGCATAATCCCAACGAAAGCCGTCCATAGAGACTAAGACAACGTAATTTTTTTTATCAGACTGAGCCTGTAAGATGGTACTAAGAAGGAAGAAAGTAATCGATACCAGTTGTGCAGTTTGTTTTCTCATTGTGCATTTTTAATAGAATTACAAATATATTGATAAAGGATTTTTAAAAGGGAAAACACAGTGCTAAACTAAGGAAATTAAAAACAAAAAAAACGCCAAATAGAAATTTTCTATTTGGCGTTTTATAGTGTAAGAAGTAAAGAACGATTACATCATTCCCGGCATACCGCCCCCCATTGGCATTCCGCCAGCGTTTTCTTCTTTAATATCAATTAAAGCACATTCAGTAGTTAAGATCATACCCGCTACAGAAGCTGCATTTTCTAATGCTACACGAGTTACTTTCTTAGGATCGATAATTCCTGCTTTTAGCATGTCTACATACTCGTCAGTTTTAGCATTGTATCCGAAATCACCGGAACCTTCGGCAACTTTAGCTACAACAACAGAACCTTCAAGACCTGCATTTTCAACAATAGTTCTTAATGGAGATTCTACTGCACGGGAAACAATCTGAATTCCGGTTGCTTCGTCAGCATTATCCGCTTTAATAGCAGCTAAAGCTCCTTTAGCTCTTAATAAGGCAACACCACCACCGGCAACGATTCCTTCTTCAACAGCTGCACGAGTAGCGTGTAAGGCATCATCAACTCTGTCTTTTTTCTCTTTCATTTCAACTTCAGAAGCAGCACCAACATAAAGAACAGCAACACCACCGGCTAATTTAGCCAGACGCTCCTGCAATTTTTCTTTATCATAATCAGATGTTGTAGTTTCCATCTGAGCTTTAATTTGGTTTACTCTGTTTTTGATGATATCAGCTTCACCTGCACCACTTACAAGAGTAGTGTTATCTTTATCGATAGTAACTCTTTTTGCAGTTCCTAACATTTCGATAGTTGTATTTTCTAAAGTATATCCTCTTTCTTCAGAAATTACAGTTCCACCAGTTAAGATTGCGATATCTTCCAGCATTGCTTTTCTTCTGTCTCCAAAACCAGGTGCTTTTACAGCAGCGATTTTTAAAGCTCCGCGTAATTTGTTTACTACCAAAGTAGATAACGCTTCTCCGTCTACATCTTCAGCAATAATCAATAATGGTTTTCCTGATTGGGCAACCGGCTCTAAAACTGGAAGTAATTCTTTTAGTGAAGATACTTTTTTGTCGTATAATAAGATGTATGGAGAGTCTAATTCAACTTCCATTTTCTCTGGATTGGTAACGAAGTAAGGAGAAAGATATCCTCTGTCAAACTGCATACCTTCAACAACGTCAACGTATGTGTCAGTTCCTTTAGCTTCTTCAACAGTAATTACTCCTTCTTTACCCACTTTAGCAAAAGCAGTAGCGATTAAATCACCAATAACTTCGTCATTGTTTGCAGAGATAGAAGCAATTTGTTTGATTTTGTCAGAATCACTTCCAACTACTTTAGCTTGTTTTGCAAGGTCAGCAACGATAGCTTCAACCGCTTTGTCGATACCACGTTTCAAGTCCATTGGATTTGCTCCTGCAGCAACGTTTTTCAAACCTTCTTTTACGATAGCCTGAGCTAAAACTGTAGCAGTTGTAGTTCCGTCTCCCGCTAAATCATTGGTTTTAGAAGCGACTTCCTTAACCATTTGCGCGCCCATGTTTTCTAACGGGTCTTTTAATTCGATTTCTTTTGCAACCGAAACTCCATCTTTAGTAACTGTTGGTCCACCAAATGATTTTCCAATAATTACGTTACGACCTTTAGGTCCAAGAGTTACTTTTACAGCATTTGCCAATGCATCAACACCACGTTTTAATCCATCACGTGCTTCAATATCAAATTTTATATCTTTTGCCATTTTATTTGTGCTTTAGGCAGTAGGCTTTTAGGCTTTAAGCCTTTCTACTGCTGAATTAATTTTTGTTTTAATTTGTAAATTTTGCTTTTTATACCATTGATTTTTTCTATTTGATGTTCTGCAATTTCATTATTTAGATATTGCAAATCCTTAGCTAAAAGCAAGAGATATTCTGTTTCGTTGGCGGAGCCTAATGCTATGTTCAGAAACTGATTGAACTCTTTGTCACTGTTTCTTCCGCATCCCTCACTGATATTCGTCGGAATTGATGAAGAAGCTCTTCTGATTTGACTCGTCAGTCCATATAATTCTTCTTTTGGAAAGTTAGAAGTCATTTTATAGATTTCTAAAGTAAAAGAATGACTTAATTGTCAGATATCATATTTCTTAAAATCTCTCATTCTTTTTGCATTTGGCTTTAGGCAATATTCTTTAAGCTTTTTGTTGGAGCCTATAGCTTACAGCCTACAGCTTAAAGCTTACAGCGTTTTTAGATTATCGCTAAGATATCATCCTCACGCATAATCAAATAATCAGTTCCTTCCAATTTTAATTCTGTTCCTG
>JBDTNT010000056.1:0-26991 GCA_039933615.1 Flavobacterium sp.
TGTTGTGTAATCCAGGCATTATCCCAAGCGGTATGGTTAGCAACCCAGTCCAAAACAACTGCCATGTTTTTTTTGTGCGCTTCTTCAACCAAAATCTGAAGATCCTGCAAAGTCCCAAAATCTGGATTTACAGCTTTGTAATCTTGTACAGCATAAGGTGAACCTAA
Organism: Flavobacterium sp.; assembly: GCA_039933615.1. Lineage (GTDB taxonomy): Bacteria > Bacteroidota > Bacteroidia > Flavobacteriales > Flavobacteriaceae > Flavobacterium. The sequence continues at coordinate 168 of JBDTNT010000056.1, forward strand.
TGCTCCTGACGCTTTCACTTTCCCAACAGGGTAAATAGGCATTAAATAAATCACATTGGCGCCTAATTCCTGAATTTGCGTCAATCTGTCCTGAACACCTTTTAAGTTTCCGGCCTGACTAAAAGCACGAATGTTTACCTGATAAATTATGGCATCTTCTTTTTTAGGCATTTTGTCAAATGAGGCACCATATTGTTGATAAGGAGAAGCCGGAGCCGAATCATTATCTGATGAACTACACGAAACAAATGCTAATGCAAGTATTAAAGTATAGACGATATTTATATTTGATTTCATATTTTTTGAATTTGGTGTTAATAAGTCTAAGATTTTTTTAAAGATAGCCTGCCTTTCGCTCAAAAAAGACAGGTATCACTCAAACTAATCTAGCTTATTTTAATGTTAGATTATTTTTTAACTATAGTACAAGTTGCAGTTTTAGGGTAACCATTACTTACAGGATCTACTTCATTAATCTGGAAAGTTACTTCGTAAAGTCCTGCTGTAGGAATGTCATAAGCGCCTCCATTATCTAAATTAATAGTGTTTGTTGTAGGATCTGCTGGTCCATAATTAATAGTCCAACTATTGTTTAGTCTGAATTTTAAGGCTCCTGGAACTAAGTTGGTCGTAATTTTCCATGTTTTGGTTTGATGATCGTAGCTCATAGGAGTACTATTATCCCAACCTCCTGGTTGAGAAGGCCCAACAATTCCCCAAGAATATGGAGTAGAGGTCCATTTTAAAGTATTTAAATTTACTTTTATTTGATAAGAACCTGCTCCCGGAAGTGTAAGATCAGTATCACTCATGTTTTTTAAATCAGAGTTTGTGGCTCCTGCACCGTAGAATTGAGTCCAGTTTCTCTCTCTATTTATTTTAAATCCAGGACCTGCGCCTTCAGGTAAAGTCATATAACCTTGAAATATTCCTACTTGTATTTCTTTTAAAGCAGCTGCAGTTTCTATAGCCCAACCTTGATAACTTCCCGGTATATATATTTCGCCAAACACTACTACTTTTTCGTAAGGTGTAACCGTTATTGTAACAGGATCTGAATAAATTCTATGATCCATAGTAGATTCTACACGGATTACTAATTCTCCAGGAACGTTAGGTTTTAGACCTAATTCTGTGGCAATTTTATTCAATTCGAAGACAGTAAAAGATTTGCTTAAAACATCTTCTCCAACTTCAACTCGTTTAGCTTTTCCCCACGCTTCGTTTCCTTTAATATCGGTAGTTAAATCAAATTGTAAGGCATAGGCAACAGGTGCAGCGATTGGATAAATCATTTTTGGCCATGAAATAAGCAAGGTTTGTTGATCAGATACATCTTCTTTAAGCACTATTGTACTCGATGAAACTTCAATTGCAGAAGGGAAACTTACTTTTGCCAAAGTTGTTAGTTGTCCATCAGTTTCGCAGGAAGCAGCTAAAAAAAGCAAACTGCCTAGTACGAATACTTTATTTATATATTTTTTCATAATAGTTTTTGTTTTTAGTAACCTGGGTTTTGTTTAAGACCAGGATTAGCATCTAAAGCAGATGTTGGAATTGGAAACAATTTTCTGTAAGCAGGAGACTCTGGTCTGAATTCGTTTGCCAATAAAAATTTGTCAAAACGAATCATGTCTTGTCTTCTGTGACCTTCCCAGTTTAATTCAAATCCTCTTTCGTCATAAATATCATCAAGGGTAGGGTTTGATTCAAGAGCACCTAAACCTGCACGCATTCTGATTTGATCAACAAAAGGTTTTGCCGCACCAGGGTTTCCTAAACGAACATTACATTCTGCCATCATTAAAATCACGTCAGCATATCTGTAAATTGGAAAGTCATTTGAAGCACCTCCACCAGATATTGCTCCAGCTGGATAAAACTTAATGTTACGAACTCCAGCCTGAGGATCAGCTCCCGGATCATCTAAGGAAGCAACATCAAGTGTATAATTAAATCCGCCTTTTTGTTCTCCAACTAAAAACTGCTTTCTTCTAATATCATTTAAGGCATATTTCAAGAAGAAATCTTTAGGAACTATAGTTCCGTTCCAAGTATCAAATCCAAATAAAGTTTTACCATGCGGGCCATATAGACTACGATTGGTATAAATATTACGTGAAACAACATCAAGAGTAGCGTAGATCGGTAAAATAGTTTCATCATCCGGCAATACATCTCCAAATAATTCGTAATATTTATTTCCTAGCGGACTGCTAGCATTTTCATCACCTGAGTGTAGCGTATAACCGCCTTCGCTTACTTTGTTACAAGCTGCTAGGCATTCATTCCATTTCGCTTCTCCGGTGTATACCTTTGCATTTAGATACACTTTAGCTAATAAGGTATATCCAGCCCATTTATTGAATCGTCCGTAATAATTTCCTCCTCTTGTTACTGAAAGCAGTTCTACATTTTCGGTCAATTCTTTTACAATAAAATCAAATACTACTTTGCGACTTGCTTGAGGAATTTTGTCTACTGTAATATTATTATCAGTATAAAAAGGTACATCTCCAAAATCGTCTATCAATAAATAGTAAAAGAAAGCACGTACTACTTTTGCTTCAGCAATTTTTGAAGGATCAGCATTTGATTTTTCTAATAACTCAACGGCTAAGTTGGCTTTGAAAACACCATTGTATAACCATCTCCAGGTATTGTTAATAATGGATTCAGTTGGAAGCCAAACATGTTTGTGCAAACGAGCAAAATCTTGTTGCCAGTTACCATCATTTCTATGCGGAATTACTTGCTCATCTGATGACATACAGTTCATGTCATACCAGCCGTTATCTGCTCCTGCATAACCAACACCTGGTACGCCTTTGCGTTCAAAGTCGCCCGGAATTTCGGCATATACGCTTGCTAAGGCAATATTTGCGCCTTCAGGGGTTCCATAAAAACTGTCCGGTTGATATTTATCGTATACATTTTCGTTGATATCAGAACAGCTAAATAGAGTTAGGAAACATGCGCTTCCTGCTATTACTATATTTTTAATTTTCATTTCTTTTTACTATTTAAATTTTACAGTCAAACCAAATGCAATACTTCTGGTACGTGGGTAAATACCTTTATCTCCACCAAAAGTTTCTTCATTATTTGCGCTTACGTTCAATTCCGGATCAAGACCTGTGTAATCTGTGATAAGAAGCAAATTGTTTCCTGTAAGAGAAAGTCGAATATTGTCTACATATTTATCAGTAAAACGGAAAGTATATCCTGCAGTAACATTATCCAGACGTATGTATGAACCATCTTCCAACCATATATCAGACCCGTATGGAGAAGAACGAATTCCTTTTTCAACACCGCTTTCTAAAATATTTGAACTACCCGTATTCTCCAGCATGCTCAACCTTTGGTTAAGAGTGTTGTAGATTTTATTTCCTCCAGAACCTCTCCATAACATAGAAGCATCAAAATTCTTGTATCTGTAAGTTGGATTAAAGGCAAATGTATAAGTTGGTAATGCTGAACCTGCATTATAGCGATCTGCACTTCTGGCACCTTGATCTATAAGTCCGCTGCCATCGCGATCTTTCACAGTTTCGACACCATTTCCATTAACTCCGGTATGTTCTAAAATATAAAATGAACCAATTGGTTGTCCTTTTACTAAATAGGAGTTTGGTGCACCCCAGCCCACATAATTCGTATTTAAAGGAATACCATTAATGCTGCCGCTTAAATTAAGCACTTCGTTTTTCATGAAGGATACGTTTCCTGCTAATGTAAGTGTGCTGTGCTCTGATTTAATAACATCATAACCTAGCGCAACTTCTAAACCTTTATTTGAAATACTTCCTACGTTTGCTTTAATTTGATCGTATGGATAAGGTGGTTGTGGTACAGTGTAGTTGAATAATAAATTGTCTGTTTTAGAATCGTAAACATCTACACTACCTCTTAATCTATTGTCTAAAAGAGCGAAATCAAGTCCGATATTCGTTTGTTTTTTAGTTTCCCATTTCAAATCAGCATTTGCATTTTGAGAAATACCAAAATTAGTAATAAGAGAACCTCCAAAATAAATAGTTCCTGCACTATCCACTAACGGCAATGAGGTTTGTGGAACAAGACCTTGCTGGTTACCGGTTTCACCATAACCTACGCGTAATTTTAATTCAGAAAACAAATTCTGATTGGTCATAAAGGATTCTTTGTTGATTTGCCATGCCACAGATGCAGATGGGAAATTCCCCCATTTATTGTTTGCTCCAAATACAGATGAACCATCTCGTCTGATACTTGCTGTAAGTAAATAACGATCCAGTAAAGAGTAGTTTAATCTTCCTAAATAAGAAACTAAAGTTCTGTCATTTTTATAAGATCTGATATCTACGGATCTCACTTTAGAAAAATCACCAAATTGAAGTGCATTGTAACTAGCTTCATCACTAATAAAACCTCTCGCCTGAGTATAATTACCCTGATAGGTTTGGCTTTGCCATTCGTATAAAGCCAATGCATTAAAACTGTGAATCCCGAAAGTCTTTTTGTAGTTAAGACTTAGATTCGTTAATTTTTCGTTTTGTTTGTTATTCTCAATATTGCCAAAACCGTTCTGTTCGATTGCATCTGCAAATGTAGATTTTGACGGCATATAATATCCGGTAGTTCTATTAGTCTTTCTCCAGCTTCCAAACCAATTGGCTGAAAAGCCACTACCTAACTCTAGCTCTGCCTTTAAACTTCCAAACAAATTATCTTCCTGTCTTTCATTTGTAACTTCTTGTGCAGCTGCATAAGGATTTAAATAGTGAAATACGGTTGAATCTGTAAAATAGCTTCCATCAGTATTAAAAACAGGATCTGTTGGTCTGGCCAATAATGCATTTGTAATTAGGTTTGATGAGTAGCCTACTGTCCCAATATTCCCAATACTGCTTGTTACATTATTTACTCCGCTATTTAAATTAAAAGTCAATTTTAATTTGTCATCAAGAGCCAGTTGCGTCGCTTGCAAACGACCAATATATTTCTGATTGCTTGAATTAATTACAACTCCATCTTGTAAAATAGCTGTGATAGAAGCTCTGTAATTAAATTTATCAGTTCCTCCACCAAATGATAATGTGTGTGTTTGCGTAATTCCGGTTTGAGTCAAAAGACCGTACCAATCTGTATTTGAACCATGATTGGAAGACGCTGGAACACTAACATTTTGTGCAGTTTGCCACCATTGTGTAGCATCAAGCATATCCAGTTTTTTTGGAATAAAGTCTATAGAAGTATAGCCATTATATTCCATAGTAGTTTTTCCTGCTTTATTTTTTTTAGTAGTTACAATGATAACTCCAGGTGCTCCTCTGGAACCGTAAACCGCTGTAGCAGAAGCATCTTTTAGAACATCTATACTTTCAATCTCACTAGGCGGAACCTGATTTAATAAATCCATGTTTCCCTGAATTCCATCTACTACGACTAAAGGATCATTTCCTCCAATTAAAGAAGAAATTCCACGAATACGAACGCTTGGTCCTGAACCTGGCTCACTACCAACTTGAGTGATATTTACACCCGCAGCTTTTCCTGAAATCAAAGATAGCGGATTTACGATCGCACCCTGATTCATGTCTTTTGCAGCTATAGAAGATACAGCTCCGGTAACATCTTTTCTGGCTGTAGATCCGTATCCAACCACTACTATTTCCTGTAAATCTGTAGCGTCAGGAAAAAGTTGGATATTAATTACTTTCTGATTGGCGGTAATCTTTTTGTTTTTGTAACCTACAAAAGAAACTACGATTACAGAAGCACTGCTTTCAACAGTAATCTGATATTTTCCGTCAAAGTCTGTTACAAAGCTGTTTTTTGTTCCTTCTTCAAAAATAGTTGCACCAGGCAAGGGCAAACCGTTTTCATCGGTAATAACTCCGGAAATGGTTTGTTTTTCATATCTAATATTAATATTTTCTGTTTTAAGTTCCGGTTTTTTTAGGATAATCTGTGTGTCCCTGACCTTGAATTCGGTTGGAGTTCCTTTAAAAAGTTTATTTAAAACAACATCAATAGGCTGATCTTTTACCGAAATAGTAATTACCCTGTCCAAATCGATATCATTGAGTTTATATATAAATCTGAAATCAGTTTTTTGTTCTATGGTCTCAATAACCTTCTCGATTGTTGAATTGTTCAATTCTAAGGAAACTTTTGTCTTTTGGGCATACGTATTTCCCCGGATATTAAACATGGCGACCAAAATAAGTAGTGTAGTTAGTTTCAATTTTAGGTCATTTTGGAACACACGGGATAAAAACCCGGTATTCTTTGATTTTTTTTTCATAATTTTGTTAATTGATTGTAGTTAATTCGTTATATTCAATCACTTAGTTAATCGGAAATTGTTCGCAGCTCTTTCCGATTTTTTTATTCCCGTAATTTTAATTCTTCTTGTTTTTTCATTGGCTTTGGTGGTTATTTAATTAGTATTTGATTGTCTTTTATAGTGTAATTAATGCCGTGGATGTCATTAAAATAACTCATTACTTTTTCTATTGATTCGTCTTTAAAACTAGCATTGAATTTTTCGTTTGCCAGCTTTTCATTTTTATTGATGATCGTCACATTATAGCGTCTCTCTAATTTTGTTATGATATTTTTGAAAGACATATTTCTAAAAGTCAAACCGCCATTTATCCAGGAAGTGTAAATATCTGTCAATACCGGTTTGGTAAAAATTTTGGCATTTTCCCTGTCAAAACTACCTTTGTAACCTGGTTTCAGGATTGTGTTCTTATCAGCATTAAACTCCTCGTTTGTGTTATACATTCCAACAGAACCTTCAACCAAAACAACATCTGTCGATTCGTCTTCCGGATAATTGGAAACGTTGAAGTGCGTTCCTAAAACGCGAACGTTCAGCTTGTCTGCATTCACAATAAAAGGATGTTTTTTATCTTTAGCGACATCAAAAAATGCTTCTCCCTCCAGAAAAACCTGTCTGTTTTCTCCCGCGATAAATTTTACAGGATATTTTAAAGTAGTTCCTGAATTTAAGTGAACAAGAGTTCCGTCAGACAATTGAAGCTGAAACTTTTTACCGTATGGAATTTTAATGGTGTTATAAGATACTTTTTCTATATCCGAGTCATTTTCGTATACCAATTTGTTTCCATTCTGATTCCCTACGATATTTCCTTTTGAATCTCTTACTTGTACAGAATGGTCTTCAGAAATGATCTGAACATTTCCATCTTCCAATTGCAAGACAATATCGGTACTCTTAAAATCAAATTTAGTTTCAGGGGGTTTGTTGAAATTGTTGTGTTTGTAAACAGCAAATCCAATTCCCAAAAGGACCACTACAGAAGCAGCGATTGAAATGTATTTTCTGAAATTTGATTTTCCGGTAGAGAGCTCTATTGTCGTTTCAGTTTCTTTTGATGCCTGAAGAATGTTCAGGAAAATATCATCAGCAGTTTGCGGATTCATTTTAGGCATTTCAGCCAGGAGATTTTGAATATCTTCTACTGAAGGGAAATCGTCTGTAAGTTTATTTTTTTTATAATATTCAATTACCTCATTTGTCTCTTCAGGAGTACACTCGTTTAAAACAAATTTTTGTAAAAGGCTTTTTATTTCAGAATTTGAATTCATTTCGAATTGGTTTTAGGTCCGGTTCTGATATAATACAGTTGAAAAGAAGTGGAGTACTACTCAAACGTTGTAAATTTTTAAATTTTAACATTTAGAGGTGTTCAAAATGTTATAAAAAAGCTTGTAAAGTCCTGATTTTATTACGTTTTTGCAGAATAAAAAAGATTTAAAAAAAAGCAAAAAAAAATCACCCGCAAGAGTGATTTGATTGGTTAAAAAGTGGTTTTTTGGTTTAGACAATTTCATCATGAACCTGAAAAAAGACCCGCATAGATTCTAAAGCTTTGCTCATCTGGTTCCTGACTGTATTTATAGAGATGCCGAGTTCCTGACTGATTTCTTCGTAACTCATGCCTTTCTTTCGTGACATTTTAAAAATTTGCTTTCGCTTGGGAGGCAATTGATTCATCGCCTGCTTTCGGAGTTTTTTACAATCGGCTTCCCGAATGGAATAATCTCCATATTCATGTGATTTCTGACTTTCATAAAAAATCTCTTCTTTGAGCAGTAAATCATTTGCTGCTTTATTTAAGAAATTAAAAGCCTGATTTCGGGCAATAGTAAAAATATAAGCCTTAAAAGATTGTTCCGTATTTAAATTTTCTCGGTTCATCCAGACTTTCATAAAAACATCCTGAACATTTTCTTCGGCAGCTTCTTTCGATTTTAAAATACTGATGCTATATCCATAGACATCCTGATAGTATAAATCAAAAAGAGTACGAAATGCTTTTTCGTTGCCATTTTTGAGTTCACTGACCAATATTTTATCGCTATGGTTGCTTGTTTCTAACATTAATTTAATTAGTCTCTGTTTAATTCTAATTATATTATGATACTATCAAATTAGGTGGTGTAATGTACTGATGTGTTAACAAATATATAAAAATATTATTCGCAACAAATTTTAAATAAAAAAACTTAATCTCTCTTTTTTTAATGAATTTTGTGCTGAGTAGCAATAAAATAAAGCAAAATCCTTTTTATGAAGTCGATAATTTTTTAACTTCTGTTTAAAAAATTAACAATTTTGAGGCTAGTTTTTTGAGAATATTCTTATTTCAGGTTTTTTTGAATAGTGATTTATAGAGAGTCTTTGAAAAAAAAATCCTTTTACCTTTCATTTGAACAGAAAGATAAAAGGATATATAAGAAGCAGAATCATTATGATTCTTATCTATTCGTAATTAGTTTTTCAGGTCTTTAATTACTTTAAAAGCCACATCAACCTGATCTTCTCCAACAAGAATTGTAAATTCATTTGAAGTTGAGATTACCTCATTAATAATAATTCCTTCCCATGCCAAACGCTGGAAAATGAAATAGTAAATACCCGGTACAACAATGTTTTCCTTAGGTAATTTTACAGTAATAGAAGCAAGATTATCTAATTTCTGAATTAGTTTTTCACGCATAAAATGTTTCTCTACCAAGTGATTAACACTACTGCTGACTACAATATTGGTTTCGTTTACACCACGTGATGAGGTGTAAAAAATATCAGATAAAACATTAATATCAGAAATCAGATCGGCCTGTTTGTTTAACACAGTTTCTGAAGCTGCAAAAGTGTAATCCGTCAATTCTGAACGAACCGTAATTTCTCCAATATTCTTAATGACTTTGTTGATTTTATGATTCAGTTTAAAATCTAATTCTTCTGTGAGTCGTTTAAGAGACATTACAACAGCGCCTTGTTTTACTTCCTTGCCAAATTCACTTTCCAGTTCCGTCATAATGTTCCGGGACAGAGAGGTCAGATTGATAATTCCAAGCGATAACGCATTTAATAAAAAGGGTTTTGTTTTGATGTAATTTTCTACAATGGAAGAAACGGTTTTCATAGTCTTTTTTTTTTTTGGTAACTTAATTGGTTGGTTTTAGTTAACAGCACGATGTTACAAAACTGTGCAAATATAAATAAAAAAACAATTTGTTACAATTATAACAATAAAAAAATATGTTAAAAGTGATAGAAAGCATCCGTAAGATGTTCAATTGCAAATGATTCCTTGTTTTTTTGGATTGCTATGATATCAAATCTTATTTCAAAATCTATTTCCCTATAGTTTATGTAGGCATTTACTGCTTTTACAAGTAATTGAATTTTCTTTGGCTTTACAAAATCCTGCGGTAAGCCAAAATCAATACTTGATCTGGTCTTTACTTCAATTACTGCCAGAATATTATCTTTTTGGGCAATTATATCAATTTCAGCCTTCTGGAATGTCCAGTTCCTGTCCAGGATTTCATAACCATTCTGCTGAAGAAATTCCACTGCAAGTTCTTCTCCTTTTTTCCCAAGTTCGTTGTGTTCCGCCATATATAAGTACTGTAAAATTGCAGTTTTTTTACCTGAATTATTATTGCAGGCAAAGTCGCAGGGATGCTAAGTTTGAAATTCAACTTTTTAGCGTCCCTGCGACTTGTGATATTTTTATATGTGGTATTTGAAATTCCTTTAATTGAAGAAATTCCGGGTGTAGTCTTATTTATTAAAAACAAGGGTACTTCCGGACTCATTGACTTCAATGGTAACAGTGCTGCCCATAATTAAAGCTCTGTTATCCTGAATATGACCGGCCGGAAAATTGAAGATTACCGGAATATTGTATTTTTTGGTTACATCGTCGACGATTTCAACAGCATTTTTTCCCCATGGAACTTCGTTATCTTTCATTTTAGTCATTGCTCCAACAACAATTCCTTTCAGATTTTCGATACAGCCGTTGCGCCTCAGATTCATCATCATACGATCAATATGATACAGGTATTCGTCTAGATCTTCAATAAATAAAATCTTATCCTTGCAATCTATTGCAGATTGTGAGCCTAATAAACTGTAAAGTATCGATAAATTTCCTCCTACCAGTTCTCCCGTTGCTTTTCCAAAACGATTCATTTTGTCCGGACCAACCGTATAGGACAGCGGTTCGCCAAACAAACTTGATTTCATTGAACTAACAGCGGCAGGAGTAGCCCTTGGAATAGTTACAGGCATCACACCATGTATCGATTTGTAACCCATCGTATTCAAATGGTTGTGCAAAACCGTCACATCGCTAAATCCAACAACCCATTTTGGATGCTGCTTGAATTTGGTAAAATCCAAAAGATCTATCATTCTCACCGTCCCGTATCCACCGCGAACGCACCAAATAGCTTTAATATTTGGATTGTCTAATTGTTTCTGAAAATCAGCAGCACGCTGTTCGTCTGTCCCTGCCAATTGGTTAACATCAAGGCCGATAGTACTCCCAATAACGGCTTCCAGTCCCCAGCTGTGCAGTAAATCTATAGTTGGTTTAAGGTTGTCATCTATATTTTTTCTGGCTGTTGCCAAAATGGCTACAGTATCTCCTTTTTGTAAATAAGGTGGTGTTATCATGTTTTGTTGTGATTGACAGGTGAATGATTGCAAAGCAAAAGTAAGAAATACGATTTTACAAAGGTAAAAACGTTTCTTTATATGTTGAAAGCTGTTTAAGGTCATAAGTGTCTTTTGCTTAAAATTATAAAATTATTTTTAAGTTTCCATTAAAAATTAACCGCCATACTGTTTTTGTAATTCTTCTAAAAGAACCATTAATCCTTTGTCCGCTTCTTCGGATTGTACATTGGCAAAAATGATAAAAGCTTTATTAATGGTTTTGCAAAGATACACTTTGGTTAAAAAAGTACCCGGATTTCCGTTATGAAATGAATATTTTAACTGACTTTTTTCGTTGATTTCTGACTGCCATCCAAAAGAAAAATCAGGTAAGCCATAATGCATCTTATTAAATTCGTCAGCTGTTACTAGTTTTGATTTTCCCGATAATCCCTGAATTTGCATTTGGATAAATTTACAGTAATCCGGTAAACTAACATTGATATTCCCTGCAGATGAAAGCCAATTCAGTTTGTAATTCAAAGCCGGTTTTTCAGGTTTTAAATTTTCATCATGACCCCACGGCTGGTTTTTGTCTTTTAGATTGGGCTGGCCAAATTCAAAATCAATGTTTAAAGATTTCCCTAATTCCTGTACCAGAGTTTCATAAGTTTTTCCGGTAGCTTTTTCAAGCATTAATCCGGCGGCAACATAACCTGGATTAGACCAATAAATGTCCTGTTTTTCTGAAACAGGATCTTGCTGAAAAAACCAGGCTATAAAGGCATAACGCTGTTGTTGGTTATTCCCGTTGATTTCTTTTTGCGTTGGAGTTTCATTCCCATAAGACCAGGTATTGATATTAGCTCTGAAAGTTAGAAAATCCTGAAGTGTAAAATCGTAAGTCGCCGGATTGCTTTTTGATTTTAATTCGGGATATAAATCGAAGAATTTGGTGTTCCATTTTATTTCTCCCTCTTTGACCAAAAGGGTTGCGATATAACTTGTAACAGTTTTTGTTATGGATCCTAAACGAAATTTATCATCAATTTTTGCTTTGTAAGGAGCATTATAACGCTGATATCCTAAAGCCTGAATCTCAAATACAGAATCTGAAGAAACAACTGCATAAGCCAATTCCGGAATTTTGTATTTTATCCTGATACTATCTGCAAATGAACTATTTTTTTGCCCGTAAAAAGTATTTAAAAAACTTAGGAAAAAGGTGAAAACAAAGATTTTTTTCATTTTGTGAAGGGTCAGATTTTGGAAGCAAGTTACAAGACATTTTAGAGAAAGAAAAATATAAATCAAAAATAAAATAATATAAATTTCTTACAAATAATTAATTCACTAAATTGTGCTTTTTTAAATTCGTTAAGTAATATGCGCATCATTATCCCATTTTCTTTGTTTTTCTTTTTTTTGCTGTCATCTGGATTTGCCCAGGCTAAGAAGTATAATATACATACAGTAGCTTTTTATAATTTCGAAAATCTTTTTGATACTATAAACGATCCGACAACAAACGATGACGAATGGACACCGGCAGGAGCACAAAACTGGACTAATGAAAAATACCACCAAAAATTAAGAAATCTTGCAAGAGTCCTGTCTGAAATCGGAAAGCCGGATAACATCAAGGCGCCAACTTTAATAGGAGGTTCAGAAATTGAAAACAGGGGAGTTCTGGAAGACTTGATCCAACAGCCAAAATTGCAGCAATATGATTATGGAATCATCCATTTTGATTCGCCGGACAAACGCGGAATCGATGTTGCTTTATTATATCAGAAGAAATATTTCAGGCCTACCTCCTTTTCTAATATTCCTTTACGCATTTATAAAAACATAAAAACTCTAAAAGAAGAAAAAACGGAAGAATTAGAGGAAGAGACAATAACAGTAGCTCCGAATAATCGGGTTTTTACCAGAGATCAGCTTTTAATTACAGGATTTTTAGAAGGAGAAGAAATCAGTATCATTGTCAATCACTGGCCTTCGCGTTCAGGTGGGGAAAAAGTTTCAGGAAAATATCGGGAAGCTGCCGGAGCTTTAAACCGTAAAATTATGGATTCTTTGCAGCAAATAAATCCTGATGCAAAAGTGATAACCATGGGTGATTTCAATGATGGTCCCTACAATAAAAGTATTAAAGTTAGTTTAGGGGCGAAAGCAAAAAAGGCTGAAGTTCCGGAATTTGGCGTTTTTAATCCGTTTGAAGATATGTTTGCTAAAGGAATGGGAACGCTCGCATTTAGGGATTCCTGGGATATTTTCGATCAGATTATACTCTCCGGATCTTTCATAAAGCCTGATTTCTCTACTTTCAAATTCTGGAAAGCCGGAATTTTCAATAGACCTTATCTCATCCAGAATTCAGGAAAATACAAAGGATACCCTTTACGGCATACTTTAACCGAAGTTGGTTTCAGCGACCACTTTCCCGTTTATATTTATCTGATTAAAGTGGGGAATTGAGTTTTCAGTCCCAGTTTTCAGTATTAAACGGAGACTGCGACTGAAAACTTTTCATTAACTTAGCCTTTATATAAATTAAGTACACAAAATGGCAATAGCAAAACCTTTCAACCTCACAAAATGGATTGAGGAAAATCGTCAATTATTGAAACCACCGGTTGGGAACAAAAATCTCTACGTTGAATCTGATGATTATATAGTTATGATTGTCGCAGGACCAAACGCCAGAAAAGATTATCACTATAATGAAACAGAAGAACTTTTTTATCAGTTGGAAGGCAGTATAAAAGTAGTAATTCAGGAAGATGGTGAGCGTAAAGAAATGGTTTTAAATGCAGGTGATATGTATCTTCACCCGGCAAAAATTCCACATTCCCCGGTTCGTTCAGAGGGTTCTATAGGTCTGGTAATCGAGCGTAAACGTGCAGGAAAAGGATATACAGATGGTTTGCTTTGGCATTGTGATAATTGCAATCATAAACTATATGAAGTTCATTTTGAACTACACAATATTGAAAAGGATTTCCTGCCCCATTTCGAACATTTTTATAATTCAGAAGAATTAAGAACCTGCGATAAGTGTGGAACTGTTATGGAAAGTGATCCTCGATTTATTGCTAAAAAATAAATTATCAATCTCAAAAATAAATCTGACATGTTTAAAGAATATGTCAGATTTGCTTTTTGGACTATTTTTATAATAAGGAAATATTATTTTCAATCATTTTTAATGTATAAAACGATATGAAAAATTATTAAAAATGATACAAGAAGTGATGGCATATAAAAATATTGTTGACAATATTGAGAATTTAATAGATAAGTCTCCTTTTAAAAAAAATTATATCATTGAAAAAGTTGGTATTCCCAGTCCGACATTTTATAGAAAATTAAAGACACGCACTTTTACTCCGGATGAAGTATTGTCTATTACCAAAATACTTTCTCCGGAAGAAAATTTCAGGTTAGAATTAAAAGCTGAAATAGAACAGGGAAAACTAGATTTAAAGAATGGCGATTTCATAACTCATGATGAAATGCTGGAAGAGTTGAAAATTAAAAAACTACTTTAAAGTTAGAAATCCAGAATCCCTATAGGTTGCTGACGATTATTCCAGAACACAATTAATCTGATATAGCCTTCTTGTATTTCATAATACAAGGTAACTTGTTTTGAAATTACTATTTCCCGACATGCTAAATCTGGTCTGTATTTTCCTAATTCCGGATTTTTTCTAATAAGTTACTAATGCGTAAAACAGGATTAATGAACTTTTTTGCAATTAGAGGAGACCAGTATAATTCTGAATACTATAAAAGGAGTATTTTGCTTTCTTAGACCAAATAATTTTCATTCAAGATAATTTAGTTCGCTAAAAAATAAAAAACAACTTACAATTTTTACAAGTCAAACCGTTTCCCCTGTTCGGGATAAATGAATTGCACTCCCAAATTATTTTGGTTTTTAAGCTGCTCCTTAATTTTAGTAATATTCTTAGTCGGTGGTTTTAGATGTGTTACAATAATTTTAAAACCCTTTAAAGTATCTTTTCCAGCTAATTCTTCTAATACATGCAATTCCTTCATTAAATAATTTGGAGTTAAATGCCCAAATAAGAATTTATCAGGCTGCTCGTTGGGAAAAGAAACTTCTATGAAAATTCCTTTTAGTTCTTTGTTTTTAATTAAAGGAGCAACAGCAGTCCATAATTCCTTTAAATTATTGCTTTTTTCTACTTCATCTGGTCCGGTATCTCCTAAATAAAGAGCATAATTATCACCATTTCTGATTAGAAAAGCAGTGCTCTCAAACGGATTGACATGGCTTAATGGGAAAGCCTTTACGGTCATTGTCGTATTGGTAAGAGGAGTTTCTTCATTATTGTTTAAAGTTTGAAAATGATATTTTTTCAAAGGAAATCCAGGTCCCTGATCACCGAAATTAGCCCAGGTCTGATCGTTGAAATAGTGGTTTTCCATCATTTCCATGCATTTTTTGGTTGCATAAACGGTCTTCGAAGAATCAGCAGGAGAATTAATAATCAAGCCTGAAACATGATCCAGGTGCGCATGTGAAATCAAATAGCCTTTAATGTATTTTCGTAAAACGGCACTGGTTGAAATCTTGAAAGTCTTCTTTTCAATCGCTTTTTCGATTCCCGCATTTATAGTACCGGCATCCAGGCAGATATAGTCATTTGTTTTTGCAGGTGCCAACAAATAAGCGGAAAGATTTTTTTCATCAATACCGCCTTTTACCCCCAAAGGAACAACTTGAAAAGAAGGTTTTTGTACTTTTTGAGAAAAGGCTGAAGCTGAGATTAAAAGAAAACAAATCAGAAGTTTATTGAAAAAGGTCATGTCTAAATAATTTATAATGCAAATTTCATTAAATAAAGGGAATAAATTGCCACCTGTTTTTATTATTCCTGTTTAATAACCCTAAATTTACTTTGTTTTTAACAACTTAATTAAATCAAAATTCAACTCGAAACAATATCTTTACAAAAAAATATAACAATTTTAACTAAAAAAGTTACAATGACAACAATAGCATCACAATTTGGAATGAATGAGGCTCTGGAAAAATTGGGCATCAAAACGATAAATGAAGGAACATCAACAGGTTTGAAAAACTTTTCGTCGGGAGAAATCCTGGAAAGTTATTCGCCGGTCGATGGTAAATTAATTGCTTCAGTAAAAATGTCAACGCCTGAAGATTACGAAAAAGTAATGCAGTCAGCAAGAGAAGCTTTCAAAACTTTTAAATTAATTCCGGCACCGCAACGTGGTGAAATTGTTCGTCAGTTTGGGGAAAAATTGCGTCAGAATAAAGAAGCCCTCGGTAAATTGGTTTCTTATGAAATGGGGAAATCGTTGCAGGAAGGTTATGGAGAAGTACAGGAAATGATTGACATCTGTGACTTTGCAGTTGGTTTATCACGTCAGCTTCACGGATTAACAATGCATTCGGAGAGACCTGGACACCGTATGTATGAACAATACCACTCATTAGGAGTTGTTGGAATTATTTCTGCTTTTAACTTTCCGGTTGCAGTCTGGTCCTGGAACACTGCTTTAGCCTGGATTTCAGGAGACGTTTGTGTCTGGAAACCTTCAGAGAAAACACCACTTTGTGGAATTGCCTGTCAAAATATTATCGCACAGGTTATAAAAGAAAATAATCTTCCGGAAGGAATTTCATGTCTGATAAACGGAGATTATAAAATAGGGGAGTTAATGACTGCTGATACCCGTATTCCATTGGTTTCTGCCACAGGTTCAACCCGAATGGGAAAAATCGTTGCGCAAGCTGTAGCCGGTCGTTTAGGAAAATCATTGCTGGAATTAGGAGGGAATAATGCCATCATCGTTACTCCTGATGCAGATATCAAAATGACAGTTATCGGTGCTGTTTTTGGAGCAGTAGGAACCGCAGGACAAAGATGTACTTCAACCAGAAGATTGATTATTCACGAAAGTATTTATGATAAAGTAAAAGATGCTTTGGTTGCGGCTTACAAACAATTACGAATTGGGAATCCGCTTGACGAAAACAATCATGTTGGACCGCTAATTGATACTCACGCTGTAGCGATGTATGCTCAGGCTTTGAATAAGGTTGTTGCTGAAGGAGGAAATATTTTGGTAGAAGGCGGAGTGCTTTCCGGTGAAGGTTATGAGAGCGGTTGTTATGTAAAACCGGCAATTGCAGAAGCTCAGAATTCATTTGAAATTGTACAGCACGAAACATTTGCACCGGTTTTATATTTAATTAAATACTCCGGAGAAGTAGATAATGCAATTGATGTTCAGAATGGAGTAGCTCAGGGATTATCGTCAGCAATTATGACGAATAATTTACGTGAAGCGGAAAGATTTTTATCTGTTACAGGTTCAGATTGTGGAATTGCAAACGTAAACATCGGAACTTCCGGAGCTGAAATCGGAGGTGCTTTTGGAGGAGAGAAAGAAACCGGAGGCGGACGCGAGTCAGGTTCTGATGCCTGGAAAATATACATGAGACGTCAGACCAATACCATCAATTATACCACCAGCCTGCCATTGGCACAAGGAATAAAATTTGATTTGTAATATTTTGATTTCGATACTAAAAAGGCTTCCAATTTTTTTTGGAAGCCTTTTCTTTTTAGACAAGAATCGAAGTTCTTATTTCTTTATAACGGTTTGATTAAAACTGCCTCCTGAAGTATATATCTTAGCGAAATAAGTTCCGGGAGTTAACCTTCCCACATCGATTGCTTCGGTATCTTTTCCTGAAGTTTTAACCAGGACAGCTGACATATTATAAATTTCAACTTTTTCTATGGTTTGGTCAGAACTGGAGAGGTATAAAGTTTCTGAAACAGGATTAGGATATAATACTGGTTTTGTAACTTCTGTTTCTTTTGTTTCATTTTGCGCTATACGCAAAGTTCCACCGCTGTATGCCGTACTTATATAAAATAAATTAGCTACAGATCCTTTGGTTATACTATTTGTTCCCGCAGGAATAGATGCGGTAACTATTCCCGCAGTGGCAGTATAAGATACATTGTTTACTTTTACGGTACCGGTAAAATTAGAATCAAAAACTAAGGTTAAAGTAGAAGCGGCTGTTGTGGTGTAAGTAATAGAAGTACTTGATTCCATTTTTAAACGTGCCGTTAATGTTAATCCTGCATAAGTCACAGATCCTGCGGTAGAGTTCATGTTTCCCGTGATGTTGTAAAATGAACTTGTTTTTCCCGACGCAGTAAAATTATGAATTTGATTTCCGGATGAACCTCCACCAGTTGTTACTGTTATCGTTCCTGAACCTGTTGCTGGTGAACCGGCAGTACCTGATGTTGCAATCGAATACGATAATGTTGTTGTTGGTGTACCCGTGATTGTGATTGTTTTGGCTGTGGTATTTTTTACAAAAGTAATTCCAGCTGCTGGTAAACCTGTAACAGTTGCATCTGTTGCATTTCCGCCCCATGTGAAAATAATACTGCTAATTGCCGAACCGCCTGCTACCGTTTGGTTGTTATTGCTTGTCGAAGTCAGTGATTGGTTTCCAGCTACCGTAACCGTTATAGTTCCTGATCCTGTCGCTGGTGTTCCGGAAGTACCAGTTGTAGCTATAGAATAGGATACAGTTGCAGTTGGAGTTCCTGTAATCGTAATTGTTTTAGCAGTAACGTTTTTTACAAAACTAATCCCGGAGGCAGGTAATCCCGTTACAGTTGCATCTGTTGCATCTCCGCCCCATGTAAATACAATTGATCCTATTGCCGTACCGCTTGTTACAGATTGACTGTTATTTGAAGTTGAAGTCAGTGTTTGTGCACCACCCGGTGGATTTGATTCACCCTGCACGGAAATCAATGTACTGGAGTAATTTGTCAAAGCAGATTTTAATGCTGTAATTACAAGGGATGAAGTATCGTCCGTTGCATTATTGAATGTCCATTTTAAGTCGCCACCGGAAACACGTCCGGCATATTGAATGGTTTTGGTTTTCGCTGCAGCAGGTTGTTCTACCGTCAAGTTTTTCACATACAATGCCGCATTGGTGTCAAAATTATTATAAGTATTTGCACCCGATTTTGATTTAACATTACTGCTCACTACTTCGCCTCTGCTGGTTGCTGCATAGGCATCAAAATCTGTTGTAGAACTAATTTTACCGGAGATATTGTATAATGGATTTGTATCTCCATAAGCTACAAAACGCATGTTATTAGTAGCGATGTCAGCGTCGAAAGTATTATTGAATGCTTTAATAGTACCTCCGGCCTCACCAGAGAATGTTCCCATTGTTCCGGCATTGTTTACCTGATTGGCTTCATCCCAAATATCAGTTCCCTGAAGGGAAGTCAACATAGGATGTTTACTGTTCCTGAAATAATTACCTTCTACAAACAGGGAAGAACCCAAAGTTGAACCTGACCCATATTTTGCTACACCATCAAAATAATTGTTGTAGATGTGAGCAGAATAATAACGAACACGTGGATGACGGGAATCAGAGTGATCGAACCAGTTGTGGTGATACGTAATATACAAACCGGCAGTTGTTCCTTCACTTAATCCTAATAAACTTGCTTTTCCATTATCCCAAAAGTGATTATATGATAATGTAATATAGGTTGATGTCTTATTGTCTAAGGCGCCATCTCCTTTTATCTGATCTGCGTCGCTTCCTGCATTTCCGTAGAATAAGTCACAATTGTGTACCCAAACGTGGTCATTGTCCTGTTGCATTCCAACATTGTCCCCGGCAGTGCTATTGCAATTCATAAAGCCTAAGTTGCTTACTTCAATATTGGAAGCAGCTTTAAGGCGTACACCCCAGCCATTTGCCACTGCATCCGTTCCTACACCTTCAAATGTCACGTAACTTGAAGCATTATTGGCATTTTCTATCACAACATCGCCTCCTTCCATTACGGTCATATCCGTAATATTTCCGATCAGGCGGAAAATGAATGGACGTGTATCTTTACCTTTTTTTATAGCGTACAATATATTTTGCAATCCAACACAAGGATTTGCGCTGGCTCCTGTAATATTCAGCGAAACAGTGTTTTTTGTGTTCTGTGTGATGTAAACGATTACTGCATTATCTTTTGGAGTTCCGTCGATTTTATATCCTCCCGGAACCCTTCCGCTGTCAAATGCAAATCCGTTTCGGTCTTGAGCTACTACAGTTAAATTACCTGTTGTACTGCCGCTTCCTTCAGTCCCGGAAATTACGGGTTTGATTTTTACGGTGTAAGATCCTGCTTTAAGTCCGGGAATATCAGCACGGAAATAACTGCCATAACTTCTGATAAGCTGATCGTCTATTTTGCGGTCCGTGATTCCCTGACCTGTGTAATACACATTATAACTCTGGGCGTTGCTCACGGGCTGCCATTTTACAAATGCTGATTCCAGCCATCCTGAGGATTCGTTAATTTGAACTTGCTGCGCCCATGTCTGAACTGCTAAGAGAAAAGCAGCCAGTAAGAGTAGGTTTTTTTTCATAGTGGTTTGTTTAAAAAGTTAGTAAATAGCAAAAAGTGGTTTTTTGTGGTTTTTATTATCGGAACAATTTTAATTGTAATCGATTACACAAAAGTATGTAAAATTTCGATATTCAAAATAAAATTGCAATAAAAAAACATATATAATAAAAATTAATAGTTTTGTAGATTTAATATGTAATAAATTACAATTAATGCAATTTATTACATATTTATAAAAACCTTTCTGAAGTGTTATTTTTACTACAATTTTTAATTTTGTTGATTTTTATTTAATTAAAAAA
Organism: Flavobacterium sp.; assembly: GCA_039933615.1. Lineage (GTDB taxonomy): Bacteria > Bacteroidota > Bacteroidia > Flavobacteriales > Flavobacteriaceae > Flavobacterium. The sequence continues at coordinate 20,924 of JBDTNT010000056.1, forward strand.
TAATGCGAAAAACTAAAACGTAGTACAATATTGAGTTCTTAAAATTTAAAAGAAAAATACTGTTAAATTTAATACTTCAAAGTAGCTTTTTGTGTCTAAAGATTAATTTTAAAATAATGTAATTGTTAAAATTTGGTTTGAATGTTGTTTTGAAAAGGAATTTTTAGGGAGTAATTTGCTAAATTTTTAAACGAAAATAGTAGTAAAAAGAAGGTAGTATTTTATTTAATTTTAATGAATTTATTTCAAATAAGGGAAGAAATAAATTTGAAGGTGAGTTCCGAATAGAACAAAAAAAAGCCTTTTTGAATTTCAAAAAGGCTTTCGTTTTTATATAGTAATTCGTAAATTAATCTTTGCTTGATAATTTTGAAAGTAATCTTAGGAATTCGATATACAACCAAACCAGAGTAATTACTAGTCCCATTGCACCATACCATTCCATAAATTTCGGCATTTTTTGTTCCACTCCTTTTTCAATCTGATCAAAATCTAAAAATAGATTTAAAGCAGCGATGATGATTACAAAAACGCTGATTCCGATGCTCATCGGAGAATTTCCATAATGTACAGGAGTAAAGCTTGTAAACATAGAAACTACCCATGAAATTAAATAGTAAGTAGCAATTGCCAAAGTAGAGGCCACTACTACAGATTTGAATGTTTCAGTAACTTTTACAATTTTAAATTTGTATAATCCTAAGCAAACTAAGAAGGTAACTAAAGTTGCGCCAACAGCGTTGATTACGATTCCAGGATATCTGGCTTCAAAAATTGCAGAGATTCCTCCGATAAATAACCCTTCAAATAAAGCATAACCCGGAGCTAAATAAGGGGAAGCCTGCGGGTTGAATGCAGAAATCACAACTAAGATAAGTCCAACAACAGCACCGCCAATTGCTGGCAGCATTACATTCATTCCGTTAAAAGCCATCCACCAGGTAACTATGGCCGATCCGCATAAGATTAAGAATAAAATCGCTGTTTTATTAATAGTACCCGATATAGTCATATCCTGATTATAGTCAATAATCTGTGCGTGGTGTACTTCTTCAGCTCTTGATACAGCATTTGATGAAAAACGCTTGTTGCTTAAAAAAGGATTTTTTGAATTGAAGTTCATAGTTCTAATACTTTTAATTGTAGTCAAATATATGGAGTTTTTTTGAAGTGGAATTGTTTCTGTAATTTTTTTAACATGATTTTTTCTTCTGAATAAATTACTCCTAAACAAAAAATCCATCTGCTTTCACAGATGGATTTATATATGGTGAGATTGAAATTTTTATTTCAGTAAATCCAAAACTATAGAAGGGAATAATCCTAAAGCAATATTCAAAACAATTGAAATAATTGCAACTGCATAAATAAGGAAAGGTTTTCCGGTACGCTCTTCATTTGGTTCTTTTGAGTACATTGCTAAGATTAGTTTGAAATAATATCCAACACTAATGATTGAGTTGATTACCGCTACAATAACCAAAGCAATATATCCGCCCTGGATCGTTTGGTTGAATAAAAACAACTTAGCAAAAAATCCTGAAAAGATTGGAATTCCGGCCATTGATAATAATGAACCAGTAAGTATAGCCGCTAATAAAGGATTTGTTTTTCCTAATCCGTGGAAGTTGGTGATGTCTTCGTTATCCTGATTTTTACAAACATATAAGATAACACTGAAAGCAGCAATTCCGGCTAACGCATAAGCAGCAGTATAATATAATAAAACACCTGCTGAAGTTGCAATGCTTAATAAAGTCATTAACATAAATCCGGCATGGGAAATTCCTGAGAATGCCAGCATACGTTTTACGTTTACCTGACGCAATGCCATAATATTACCGACTGTCATAGAAGCCATTGATATAATTACAACAATTATTTCAAATGTCCCTAACAGATCCTGGTTTTCAAGTGATGCGATTAAATTTAATCCGCTGACTAATTTATATAATGTAGCGATAGCAATAACTTTAGCCAAAGTACTCATTAAGGCTGTTGTCAATGCCGGTGAACCTTCGTAAACGTCCGGGGCCCAAAAGTGAAATGGTACGGCTGCTACTTTAAATAACATTCCGATTACCATTAAAACCATTCCGATTGGAAACCAGATTGGCAATTCTGCAGATAAGGAGCTTTCGTGTATCTCAACAACATCAAAACTTCCCATTGCTCCGTAAATCAGACAAATTCCGAATAAGATAATTCCTGAGGCAAAAGACCCCATTAGGAAATATTTCATACCAGCTTCATTACTTTTTAAATTCAGACGGTCGCTTGCCGCAAGTATGTATAGTGCAATTGATAAAATTTCAATCCCTAAGAAAAACATGGCCAGGTTTCCAAAAGAAACCATCGCTACACCTCCTGCTAATAAAAACACTTTTATAGCAACAAAATCTGAGATTTTGGTTTGATGATTTTCATAAAAATTATGACTTAAGGCTACCAGGAAAATAGTCAGAACAATAAATAATGATGAAAAGGCTACAGAGAATTTACTTACCTCAATCATATTATTATAATAACTTCCTGTCGAACCGAATTCATAAAAATTAAGTGCCAAAACGCCCAAAAGACCAAGAATGGTAAATGGAACAATGGCTTTCCTTAAATTAAGAATTTCAAATAATAGGCAGAAAATACCCAATCCCGTTATAGCTATTAATGTATTCATTTTTGTTTTTTTGATTTAGGAAATCTAAAACTAATGATGCCCTAATTTATTTTTATTTAAAATATTAATTTTTATTGATAACGTTTAAAATAGTCTCTAAACTTGGCGTAATCAAATCTGTAATTGGTTTTGGATAAAATCCGAAGAAAATCAAAACAGCAATAATTGCCACTAATGAAATTCCTTCATTAACAGAAACATCGGCAAAAGTTTTAGAATTCGTTTCTCCCAACATTACATTTTGAAACATCTTAAGCATATAATAAGCTCCCAGAATAATAGTTGTTCCGCCTAATACAGCGAACCATACATTAATTTGAGAAAGACTGTATAAAACGGTGAACTCTCCAACAAAATTAAACGTACTTGGCAACGCGACAGAAGCCAAAACCAAAATTAAAAACATTGAAGTAAATTTCGGAGATTGAATACGGATACCGCCCAATTCAGAAATTTCTCTGGTTTGGAATCTTCTGAAAATGATTTCAGCCGCATAGAATAATCCAACTACAACAAAACCGTGAGCGATCATTTGCAGAACAGCCCCACGAAAACCATCAATAGTTAAGGTATAAGTTCCTGCAGCAATCAATCCAACGTGAGCTAAAGAAGAATACGCTAATAGTTTCTTTACATCTTTTTGTTTCAAAGCCACAATAGAACCATAGATTACACCTGCAATTCCTAAAGCGATAAAAATATTCATATATTCTTTAGCGGCAAGCGGAGCAATTGGCAACTGCCAGCGAATCACACTGTACAATCCCATTTTCAACATGATACCAGATAAAAGCATTGTCCCAACAGTTGGTGCTTTTTGGTAGACATTTGCCTGCCAGGTATGGAAAGGGATAATCGGAATTTTAATGGCATATGCCAGGAAGAAAGCTAAGAATATCCAAAGCTGCTCTGTGGCTGATAAATCCAGTTTATATAAATCCTCAATCAGGAAGCTTCCTGCTTTTTGATATAAATAAATGAAAGCAACCAACATAAACAAAGAACCGGCAAGTGTATAAATAAAGAATTTAACCACGGCCTTTCTTCGTTCTTCAGCATCACCATTACCCCAGATAAGAGCAATAAAGTAAATTGGAATAAGAGATAATTCCCAGAAAATATAATATAAAAGACCATCTGCCGCAAGGAAAGTCCCTGTCATTGCAAAAGCCATAAATAAAATTAAAGCATAGAAACCTTTCGCATTTTTATATTCATTTCCGAAAGATGAGAATATAATAATTGGAGTTAAAGCGACAGTTAACAAAAGCATTGCCATTGCTAATCCGTCTGCATTCAAAACAAATGAGATTTTAGGCTGAGTAATCCAGGCATGGATCAGGCTGATATTTTCACCGGCGTTAAAATGACTTAACAAAACCAGCGAACAGCCCAAAGCCGCTAAACTAAAGAACAAGGCTACTTTTGAAGCAAGTTTGTCACCAACAAAATAAGTGACAAATGCACCAATTAAAAGAATAATTAATATAAGAGAAACGTTCATAGTTATAAAATTATTGAGCTAAAAATATATAGGAAATAATGGCACAAAGACCCAAAACAAAAGCAAAAAGATATAATCCGATACTTCCGCTTTGTAATTTTTTACCTTGAAAACCTATTTCATTTGTTATTTTACCTAATCCGAAAACAAGAGCAGATAAACCGGTTTCGATATAATCCCTGAAAAATCCTGATAAAGCATTTACAGGGTGTACAAATATCGCATCGTAGATTTCATCAACGTAATATTTATTATATAAAACTTTGGTTAATCCTGTGATATTTTCATCAGATTCAGGAACATTATCTTGTTGGAAGTATTTGATATAAGCAATTAAAATACCTACTAAACCTCCTAAAACAGCAACTCCCATCAGAGTGTATTCAGTTGTTCCTAAATGATGCTCTTCGCCAGCTGCTTTTGTAAATAAAGGCGCTAAATAGTCATTTAACCAGCTGTTTCCAGGTAAACTAATTACACCTCCAAAAGTTGCTAAAACGGCTAAAATCATTAAAGGAAAAGTAATCAAACCATCACTTTCATGTAAATGATGTTTTTGCTCTTCGGTTCCTCTAAAGTCTTTAAAGAAAGTCAGGAACATTAATCGGAACATATAAAAAGCAGTCATGATAGAAGCAACAGATCCAACTACATAAAGTGCTTTACTATGTTCGAAAGCAGTTAATAAGATTTCATCTTTTGAGAAGAAGCCGGAAAAGAACGGTACACCTGAAATTGCCAGTGACGAAATCAACATCGTCCAGAATGTGATTGGCATTGCTTTACGCAAACCACCCATTTTACGCATATCCTGTTCCCCGTGTAAACCGTGAATTACAGAACCTGAACCTAAGAATAAACAAGCTTTGAAAAAAGCGTGTGTGATTACGTGGAAAACGGCTACTTCATAAGCACCAAATCCTAAGGCCAAAAACATTAAGCCTAATTGAGAAACGGTAGAGTAAGCCAATACTTTTTTGATATCTGTCTGAACCAGACCAATTGTTGCAGCAACCAATGAAGTCACGGCTCCAATAACTGCAATAACAGTTTGTACGTCTGGTGCCAAATCAAAAACAAAGTTTAATCTCGTTACCATAAAAATACCAGCTGTAACCATTGTTGCAGCGTGAATTAATGCAGATACCGGAGTTGGTCCGGCCATCGCATCCGGTAACCAGGTGTATAATGGAATTTGTGCAGATTTACCACAGGCACCGATAAACAAACATAAAGCAGCTAATGAAAGCAATGGAATGTCTAAGTTGGTTGCCCCGGCAATTGCAGTTTTTAAAGTTGCATAATCTAAAGTAGAGAACATGGAGCCGATGATGAACATTCCGATCAAAAGACCTAAGTCTCCAATTCTGTTCATGATGAAAGCTTTTTTCGCGGCATCATTGTAATCCTGGTTTTTATACCAGAATCCAATTAATAAGTAAGAGCAAAGTCCAACGCCTTCCCAACCGATAAATAAAACTAATAAGTTACTTCCGATTACAAGAGTAATCATGAAAAACACGAACAAGTTCAAATACGAGAAAAATTTATGCATATTCTCATCATCGTGCATATAGCTGATAGAATATAAGTGAATCAAGGATCCAATACCTGTTACAAAAAGTAACCATAGTAAAGACAATTGATCTAATAAAAAGCCAAGATTAATATGAAGGTTGCTAATCTGGATCCAATCAAATAAAGTAATCTGAATGGCTTGTTTTGTTTGTGTAATATGAGAGAAAAAGAAAAGTGTAACAGCAAATGAAACTACTACAGCAGCTGTCCCGATAATACCGGAGACTGTTTTGCCCAGACTTTTTCCAAAGAAGACATTGATTAAAAATCCTAAAAAAGGAGCTAATACTAAAACTAAAGCTAAATTGG
>JBDTNT010000057.1:0-4171 GCA_039933615.1 Flavobacterium sp.
TTCCAATGAATGAAATTAGTCATTAGTTTTTTCATAATAATGTTTGGTTAGTTTAAATTAGTATTGTTATAATTAAGCAATAAGAGAATGTTATTATTTTCTTAAATTATTTTAACAAATCTATAACAGATGGAAACATTAAACCGATAGTATTATATCATTTAATGATAATATTTTTACTATAACCGTTTAAAAAAACACATATAAAAATAAATTCAACTAAAAATTACATTATTCGTAATAAAGATCCCGTATATGATTGTAAATTATAAATTAAAATTAAAGAATCGGCAGAAATGCAAACGATTTCGTTAAAAATAATATTTGTTTGTGCAAAAAAAGTATCACTACAAAATACGCTTTAATCCAGAAAAATCTTCCCTATACTGACTGGGTGTACAATTTTTAGTAGCTTTAAAACTACGATTGAAGTTTGCAATATTATTAAAGCCGGATTTAAAAGCAACTTCAGAAACGCTCATATCCTTTTCTACAAGCCAACGAGCCGCATACCCGATACGGATATCATTTATATAATTGACAAAAGTTTTGCCTGTACGTTTTTTTATAAACCGGTTAAATGAAATAATTGACATACTGGCAACACTTGCTACATCCTCAAGAGTAATCTTTTCTGCAAAATGTTTCTGCACATATTCGTAAACCAGCTTCATTTTATCATAATCATCAAACGTATCATAATCTACTGTATAGGTTGAAAGCAATCGCTGATTTCTTGAATTAGCCAAATCATACAATAAAGAGGTAATCTCCAGAAAGTAGTCCATACCGTCTAATTTAGAGAGCCTTACTAATCTTGGCGTTAATTCTTCGGCAACTTTTTTAGAAAACAAAATTCCATGGATAGAACGATTAAACATATCCCGAATCGGATTCATAATACGTCTCGAAAGAAAAGATTCATGAAAAAGATCATTATGAAACTGAATTGTGATCTCATGGATTTTTTTACTCGTACATTTATTTAATTCCCAACCGTGATATAAATTAGGACCTATCAAAACCAATTCAACGCTGTCAATTTCTTCTATATTATCTCCAACCACACGCTTTACTCCTTTTCCGTTTAAGATAAAATTAATCTCAAATTCCGGATGATAATGCACCGGAAAATCAAAACTATCCTTTACTCTGTCAAAAACTAAAAAGCTGTCTCCAGCCGAAAGCGGCGCAATTTCTCTGTAAAAATTCTTAGAACTACTCATCTTAAATGGATTTTTAGAAGTGATATCTGATTTTTTATTTGCAATAATATGATATATAATTGATAAAATAATATTAATTAGACGAGAAACATCCATTTATCTTTGAAAAATAGAATTATCATTTTTACAAAAAGGCTATTAATAATAAACATTAATCATTTTTAATATAATATCTTTTTAAAGTTTTAATAATTTTAACCCATAAACGATACCAATTTGTCGATTGAAAAAACAAGCAGTTTACAATGAGGTATCAATTTGATGAATTACACTTATTACACTGAAAACAAACTCATTCATAATGAAAAAAAACATTTTAATGCTTATAACTGCAGTATTCATTGGAACTTCCTGCTCTTCAAAGAATAGTGTCACTAATACTAATTTGTCACTTTCAGATAAAAAAGCAACACCTGAGACTGTTCTCTTATATAAAAAACTGAATCAATTAACTCAAAAAGGTTTTCTTTTTGGACATCAGGATGATCTTGCTTATGGCGTAAACTGGAAATATGAAGATGGACGAAGCGATGTAAAAGAGGTTGTTGGGGATTATCCTGCCGTTTACGGATGGGACATTGCCGGTTTAGAAAAAGAGGATGCTAAAAATATTGACGGCGTTCCCTTTAACAAAATGAAACAATACATTACAGAAGCCAATGAAAGAGGCGGGATTTCTACCATAAGCTGGCATTTTGACAATCCTGCAACAGGAAAAAATGCCTGGGACAATACTCCAAATTCATTAAAGACCGTTTTACCCGGTGGAGAAAACCATCAAAAATTTACTTCATGGTTAGACAAAGCGGCAACTTTCTTTCTGTCATTAAAAGATAAAAAGGGAAAAAATATTCCGATTCTGTTCAGACCTTTTCACGAACTTACAGGCGGATGGTTCTGGTGGGGAAAAGGAAACTGCACTCCCGAAGAATTCAAAACCTTATGGAAATTTACCTTTGAATACCTACAAAAAAAAGGGGTCCATAATTTAATTTATATATACAATACCGGTAGTTTTGGTTCTAAAGAAGATTTTTTAGCGAATTACCCAGGCGATGGTTATGCAGATATCCTGAGTTTTGATTCCTATCAGAACAATAATGATAAAGACGGAAAAAAGTTTATTGAAGAAGTTCAGAAACAATTTAAGATACTGGATGAAATTGGTTCAGAAAAACAAAAGCCTATTGCTCTGGCAGAAGCAGGATATGAAGCAATTCCTGATGCTAAATGGTGGACCGGAACTCTCATAAAAGCAATTGGGAATTATAAAATTTCTTATGTCTTATTATGGAGAAACCACGGCTGGCAGGAAAAAGAACAAAAAATGCATTATTACGCTCCGTATTCCGGACAGATAAGTGAGAAGGATTTCGTCGATTTTTATAATCTTGACAAAACATTATTTGAAAAAGACATTCATAAAGCACTAAAATAATTACCCCAAATTAAATCACAACCTTTAAAAAAAACCTAATGCACGACAAAATTAGTTTAAAAGAAAAAGTAGGTTATGGCCTTGGAGATGCTGCATCTTCTATGTTCTGGAAAATTTTCAGCATGTACCTTCTATTTTTCTACACCGATGTTTTCGGATTGGCACCTGCTGTAGTGGGAACGATGTTTTTGATTACCCGAATCTGGGATTCCTGCTTTGATCCGATTGTTGGAATAATTGCCGACCGCACCAAAAGCAAATGGGGAAAATTCAGACCCTATTTATTATGGGTTGCAGTTCCTTTTGCCGTAATCGGAGTATTGACTTTTTACACACCGGATTTCGACGAAAAAGGAAAAATTATTTATGCCTATGTAACCTACTCGGCGATGATGATGATTTATTCTTTAATCAACGTTCCCTATGCTTCACTTTTGGGTGTAATGTCTTCTGACCGGAAAGAAAGAACAACACTTTCTTCTTATAGAATGGTTTTTGCTTTTGGAGGAAGTCTTTTAGCACTTTGGCTAATTGAGCCTTTGGTGAATTACTTCGGCGGAAGCTTAAATTCCAAAACAGGCTGGCTGGCAACAATTTCAGTCTTTGGAGTGATTACAACCGCTTTTTTCTGGGGTTGTTTTTTATTCACTAAAGAAAGAGTAAAACCTATTACTGACGAAAAAAACGATTTAAAAGAAGATTTAAAAGATTTACTTAAAAACAAACCCTGGTGGATTTTACTTGGCGCCGGAATTGGAGCTTTAGTTTTTAATTCAATCCGTGACGGAGCTGCGGTTTATTATTTCAAATATTATGTAAGCAGCAGCGTCAACTTTGATTTTTCTTTATTTGGAACAGATTTTCATATGACTCCAACCTCTGTTTATTTGGTTTTAGGTCAGGCAGCAAATATAATCGGAGTTATCATTGCTACACCAATTGCCAACAGAATCGGAAAAAAGAAAACGTTTTTTGGTGCCATGGCTTTAGCGGCACTTTTGAGTCTGGTTTTCTATTTCTTCGGAAAAGAGGATGTTTTACTAATCATGAGTTTTCAGGTTTTAATCAGTATTTGTGCAGGCTGTATTTTCCCATTGATCTGGTCCATGTACGCCGACAGTGCCGATTATTCGGAATGGAAACAAGGACGCAGAGCTACCGGATTAGTTTTCTCGGCTTCTTCTATGTCACAAAAATTCGGATGGACAATTGGAGGCGCAGGAACCGGATGGCTTTTGGGTTATTATGGTTTTCAGGCCAATGTAGAGCAAACCGCAGTTACCCAAAACGGAATTCAGTTAATGTTAAGCATACTTCCTGCAATCGCAGCAATTATATCAGTCGCTTTTATTTTGTTTTATCCTTTATCTGAAGAAAAATTACAAACAATAGAACAGGATTTAAACGAAAAGAGAGACCAGACTAATTAAACCCAATACAGATACAGAAATCGATTATTATGACAGCAATAGCCACTTCAACTACATTTCAGGATAGAAAAGTAGCA
>JBDTNT010000058.1:0-4197 GCA_039933615.1 Flavobacterium sp.
ATATTTCCGACAGGTCTTAAAACCACTCCTTTTTCAATAAAGAAATTATAAAGCCTGGTACGCATCGTACCGTAATAACTTTCTTCTGAGTCTGATTTAATTTCAACGGCAAAGATGACTCCAAGCGTTCTGGCTGTAATAACTTTTGGGTGATTTTCTATTTTTTTCTGAAAAGTCAGATGACGTGCATTTATTCTCTGAATGTTATTTTGCATCTCCTCCGTATTTAACAGTTCCATACTGGCTAATGCGGCGGCACATCCGGTTGGGTTTGCCGTAAAAGTATGACCGTGAAATAATGCTTTGTTAATATCATCATCATAAAAAGCATCAAAAACGTCCTGGGTAAAAGTCGTAATTGCCATTGGAATTGTTCCGCCGGTCAGCGCTTTTGACAGGCAAATCATATCCGGTTGTTCTGAAACATAATCCATTGCAAACGTTTTTCCGGTTTTACCAAAACCGGTCATTACTTCATCAGCTATTGTTAAAACCTTATTTTCTTTACAAATCCCGATTAAAGTTGCCAGCGCTTCCGGTTCGTACATCACCATTCCGGCTGCTCCCTGCACTAAAGGTTCAAAAATAAATCCGGCACAATTATGATTTTCAATTACCTTTTTTAAGGTGTCAAAACTCGCCTGCTCCTGCCCTTGTACCGGAACCGGAATCCGAACTACGTCTATAAACATTCCCTGAAAAGCCTGTGTGTAAAAAGAAATTCCACTTGCGGCCATTGCTGCAAAAGTGTCTCCGTGAAAAGCATTTTCGAAAGCAATTATCGTTGTTCGCTTTTCATTTTTATTGAAAAAATACTGCAGTGCCACTTTTATCGCGACTTCCACTGCTGTTGAGCCATTATCCGAAAAGAAGATTTTCTGCTGGTTTGCAGGTAAAATTTCCATCAGTCTTTCGGCTACTTTGATGGCCGGTTCATGCGTGAAACCTCCGAACAAAACATGTTCTAAGGTTGTCAGTTGCTTGTAAATCGCATCGGCAATAAATTTATTACTGTGTCCAAACGGATTTACCCACCAGGAAGCAATCGCATCAATATATTCTTTATTATTTTCGTCCCAAAGCAAAGCACCTTCTCCTCTTGTAATCGCAATTGGAGTTTGGGATGTTTTATGCTGCGTATAAGGATGCCATAAATACTGGCTGTCTTTTTCTGATAGTGTCATTTTTTAAGAATATAGAAAATAGCGAATAGAGTAAAGACTAAACGCTATTATTTTCGACAAAGATAAGAAAGTCTATTCTCTTTGTTCTTTTTGTATTCTCTATAAATTCAAAAGATTCTCCCGAAACAAATCGGCGTATTCGCGAATTACGTTTTGGTCAAAATAAGGTTCCTCATCAATCCGTCCAATACATTTTATCCCGGTTTTATTCAGAATTAAACTTTCAGTAGATTTGTTTTCGCTTCCGCTAAAGATGATTCCGGCTATTTGAAAACCACGGTTTTTAATAGCCTCAATAGTCAGCAAAGTATGATTGATACTTCCCAGATAATGTCTTGATACAACAATGACTTTATAATCGGACTGAATCAAATCGATAATGGAGTCGGTTTCATTCAGGGGAACAAAAATTCCGCCGGCACCTTCAATCACCAAATGATTGTTTGTTTCCGGTTCTTTTATTTGCTTTAAATCAATTACAACTCCGTCAATTTCTGCCGCCAGATGGGGGCTTGCAGGGGTATTTAATTGATAGCTGTTCTCAAAAATATGGGTTTTCGTATTTGAGATCTTAGATTTAATCTTATGACTATCTGAGTTATCCAGATCTCCAGCCTGAATAGGTTTCCAATAATCGGCTTCTAAAGCTTCTACAAGTATGGCGGAAGAAATCGTTTTACCAACATCGGTTGAAATTCCTGTTATAAATATTTTCATAATTAATAGACCGCGGATAATACGGATTAAGCCGATTATCGCGGATTTTTTATTTTTTTAATCTAAACAAGCTCCTTGATAATCTGTGTAAATCCGTAGTATCCGTTTTATCTCTGAGCTATTAGACAAAAATACCAATAAAAACAACAAACCCATCAATTATGATGGGTTCTGTTTATTCTTCTTCTTTTAACTGATCGATGACTTTCTTGATTTCTTCGGCAAATTTCCCATAAAACTTATGAACCCACCATTCTAAAGAAATCCCCATAAAAAGCATTACAAAAACTACAATTGAAAAAAATCCTGCCAATTGAAGATTTGTAAACTCCTCAGCAAAAAAGCCAGGGATTCTGGAAAACTTATAATAGAAAAAACCCAACAGATACAAGATTAAAAAAGGCGTTAAAGCAAATCCAAAGGTTTTATATAATTCCATATTGAGCCTGATATCAAAATAGGTCTCATACAAATTGTCTTTTGTTTTTAGGCTTAAATTATTTAATCTTTTATAAAACAAATAAAACTTTACTAAATAGTAAATACAAACGGCTGTAAAAAGGCTGAAAAGCAGGTAATATAGAACAATTATTTTTCCGGAAAAATCACACAGAACAGGCACAAATCCAACAAAAAAAACGGATGCGATTTGATAAATAAATTCGTTCTTCAGATTCTTTTTAATTTTATCTAAAGGTGTGTTTGCCGATTGTATTTTTTCCAGATTATTCGGAAGAACAACATTTTCACCTTTTTCGTTATTCCATGCGTTTTGTATCTCATTAAAATCCATATCCCTGATTTTTTATTATTTCTTTTAATTTTTCTTTTGCCCTGTTTAATTTCACTCTGGCATTCCCTTCAGAAATCCCAAGGTTGTCACCAATTTCTTTGTGTGAAAACCCTTCAAGCTGATAGAAAATAATAGCCTTATCAATTTTTTCTAATTTCTGAACCGCTTTATAAAAATGATCAATCTGACTTTCTTTTATATGGGAATCACCTTCATCGTCTTTGATATTCTCTGAAGCGATTTCATATTTGTCCACTTTCCGTTTTTCTTTTTTGAGGAATACAATTGCAGTGTTTACCGCGACACGGTACATCCAGGTAGAAAACTGGCTCTCGTTCCTAAAAGAATCATACGATTTCCAGAGCTGACAGACAATCTCCTGAAACAGGTCCTGCTGATCGTCGTGGTTGTCCATGTACATTTTAGAAACTTTGTACAGAATCCCTTTATGGCTTTCTATCCGGTTTAAAAATTCTTTCTCTTTCAACGTAGTTCTAATTCATTACTGGTTTTACAGTATATCCAGCCTTTCTAAGCAAATTAATTACTCCGGTATCTCCCGCCAGATGGGCAGATCCCACTGCAAAAAACACACTTTCTTTTTTCATCAGATCAGGCATGATGGTTACCCAGTTTGCATTCCTCTCATCAAGGATGTGCTTTTTTGTATTTGAGCTCATTACTTTTTCATCTGTAGTGTTCTGATATAAAGATTCTATATTTTCAACTTTATAATCAGAAACTAATTTTACCGTTTCTTCTTTTTCCAGCCCTTCTTCCATCAGGTCTATCATTTCTGAGTCAGAATAAGCATTTTCTAAAAAACCAAATTGAGTTTTTACGGTTTCAAGTCCGGCAACTTCCATTTTACGCTTCTTTGCCATTTCAATAAAATCCATTTCATAAAATTTAAGATCCATACAGCCAAAACTTTTTATCGCTAATAAGCTCATTACTGTCATTAAACTAAACCCATCAACCTGCTGTACGGTCATCCCGGCATTTTTCTGAAGGATACGATTTAATTTAGATAATTGTTCCGGATTTAATTTTTTACTTAGTGGCTCTTTTCCCATCGCCATTTGCTGCATCTCCGTAATCTCTTTTGGATCTGACAAATTGATTTCTAAAACCAGTTTGTCAGATTTCTCAAATGCATTCTTTGTTTTTTCAGAAAGAAAATAATCTCCTGAACAAATCATATGAATTGTTCCGTACAGATAAGATGATTTTGTTAACCCGTTTCCTGAAACTTCCCATAGAAGTGAATTTTCAAGTTTTGGCGATTTCGTTTGCGCCTCAGTTGTAATGGCAAAAGTTATTACAATTGCCGTAATTATAGATTTGAATACATTTTTCATTTTACGGATTGATTAAGGTTGATGATTGAAACTCTTTTATAATTTCTTATTTTGATTACGACTCGTAAGTAATAGAATCATCAAAACGTTACAAAAAAAAATGATTTATTTTGAAAAATATAAGTACAGCCCACCGATGTAA
>JBDTNT010000059.1:0-4082 GCA_039933615.1 Flavobacterium sp.
AACAGCAGCACCAAAAGCACCCACAGACATACCCAGCAGAAGCAGCAGAAGTCCCGGCGCCAAGTACCCTGAGTTCTGCGTTAAGCAAAGAATCAGGCAGGGCCTGGCCTGCATAAAGTTTAAAGGCCTGGCCAGGTTCCTGTGCTGCAGCCCTGTTTGCGGGCAGGGCCGAAACCAGCAAAAAAAGGGTAAATATTTTTAAAACTCCATCGTAAAAGCCAGGGCGTAGCACTCCCCTTACGATAGATATCGTTGTTTGTTTCATAAAAGCTTGGTTTAAGTTGATTAGGTAATCCTGATCTTTCGATCACAAAAAAAAACAATGCAGGGAAGGAATTATGAGTCCATCATTAACGAACCTGGTTAGTTCCCCACATTTGCCAGGTGCTACACCGGGTTCTTCGGCTTTAAGGCATACAGCCTATCGAAACCATAACAATTACTTCGTGCCATACCAGCCAGGGTTATCTGTTAAACAAAAAGGAACAACATGGTCTTCCCCACAATCCCAAACACCAGGAACAGGATCATAAACAGACAGGAAACAACCAAAATTACTAATCTCCTCCTGCTCCTTACCTGCACTTTGCAACACCTGCCCGGAACCAGGCTTCGCCGACACAACTACTTCCTGCCCGCTACCGCCTACAGGCAAAATACCCAGCAAAACCAATGGCGTATACAGAAAAGCCCAACAGAGAAAAAAAAGTGGCAGATAACGATTATTGGTTTTCATGGTACAGGATCAGAAATGCTAAATTGGAAATTGAATAAGCGAAGCGCCCTCCCATTCACCTATAAAAAAAAGGCAAAAACCAGCCCCCTCCGCATGAGAACAGGCGGATACGGCCAAACCGTATTGCGAATCAGGAAAAAGATGCTTACCTTGGGATTGCGAAAAACCATTGAAGTACCCTTGCCTAAAAACAACGGGGCTGGTACCAGGCTAAATTAACCCGCCGGGATCATGTGCGCTCTCCCACATCAACCCCTGCTCATTTGGGCTATTTTATGCCTGGTAATTTCTGGCAAATACTACGATGGAGAACAGATGACGTTCTTTAACAATAGTTGTAGGGAATAATCTTTTATCATTTCCTTGAAATGATATGATTTGATGGCGGTTAATTTGTTCGTTTTCATAAACGGTTGTTTTTATGTAAAACGATGCAGGCTCAATAAAAGCAGGAGGAAACCAGACTGGTATAACACCAATAGGGCGAAACTCAATGCTTTTGAAAGAGGTACCGTCAAGAACCACTTAAGCCAAGGCTTAAGTTCCACAAAAGACTAACATGAGCTGCGCCCTATTGAATATAAGATATCACGAAGATAGCAAAACTCAATAGATACGGCGAACTCACGATCAGCTCATGTGGAAAGTTTGACGGTTTTCTTTCATGAGTGACATCGTAAAAGCAAGGTATACCCCTTACTCTATTTGTCGCTATTAAACTAATTACTAAACAAATATAAATATTACTTGACTATTATGCAAGTTTTTATTAAGATAAAATGTCTAAGAAAATAAATGATATAGCAAAAGCAATTAAAAATTCACCATTACAAGTTGCTGCATTAGCATTATATCTGGATGTTGACGATACTACAATAAGTAAATGGAATTCAAATATCTCCCAACCAAGCTTAAAACGCTTGGATGAAGTTGGTGAAATTTTAGAAATTGACAATAAAGAATTGCTTAAACCACAGTCTAGAAGACAAACAGGATTAGCTGAAGCATTGCAAAAAGAATATAAGAGATTGTTAGCTTATGGCTTAACCAAAAAAATCATAGTGAAAGACGAAAGTGGAGATACTAAAGAAGTTAATAATCCCGAAATGGTAAAAGCATTGAGAGAATTTGTGGAAAATACTATAAAGTAGTTAGCGAGATTGCAAAGAATACAAATGATAACATAGCTAACCCAATAGCAATTTCGCCCCAGGAATAGTATTTATCTTTTTCTTTCGGGATAATAAGAGATAGCATATCTGAAAGGCCTTTCCTTAAATTCTCCATGGTAGTAGTGTAGATTAGACGTGTAAATATAAACAACATTAGTATAATATTTAAACCTATACTACATCAGCAAAAGTTGATGCAATTAAGGAAATATACGACATAGGCATGGTGAAGAAATAGGGAGTTTGTTTGAGCGGTTGAGAAATATGTAAGGAAAAAACAAACTCCCCCCTATTTAAAATTAAAAGGATTTGCGACAACCAAGTTATTGGAGTGTGAGCAAAATGAAAGTTTTTGAGCCTAAAGGTTAGATTTGTTCTTTTAAATATTTCTTTTGCAAAAAAAATACATATAATAAGAAGTTTAATATCTATGCAGTTCACCGTACTGGTCTCAAATTTCTTTTTTCGAAGCAGAATTATATGTTTCCTAAATACAAGGCAGTAACCACTATCGAGATTGCAAATCGTCACTTTCTTAATATTTTAATAAGACTCATGGTCAATAACAATAATATTTTTATAAAAATTGTTCTTAATCTAAATATCCGTATATTTAAAAATGTAACAAAGGTTAAATTAAGCTCTCAGCATCAGAATCACCTAATTGTTTGACGCCCTTAAAGCAATTTGACCCATAAATTTTTATTATGGATGAACTAATTGAACAAATTGCAAAAATCTTAAAAGACTACAGAAGAGAGGATATTGGATTTCTATACAATACCGAAATTAATAAAGACCACGTCACCAAATGGATAAATCAGTTCAATGAAGATGACAGGGAATTTATTCTAAAAGAATTCCTTCATCTTTTACCAAATAGTTATTTAACGAAAGAGCGTACACTTGCCATAATCAGCTCAGAATTCGAAGTGTTAAGAAAAGATTTTGGTTATGAAACAGTACAAGATTTTCTTGATGAAACGATTTTTTTAGATTGCCAGCAACCTGGAAAGAGCCAAAAAATTTTACTTGGATTCATTGAAGAAGAACTAAAGATAAAGTTCGGCTATTCACTCAGTGACTGTGGAAAGAAAAACATTAAAAATTGGATTTATTTCGATGATGTATTGGCTTCAGGTGGGAATTTTAAGAAAGACATCTTACACGAGATAGAAAATTTTGGTGAAGAAGATTTCAATAAATCTGGCATAAGAATTATCGCATCCTTTATAATTCTACACACCTGGGGAACAACTAACGTAAGGTTTTCTTTAGACACAAAACTAGGATTTAAACTAGGAAATAAACTGAAATTTTACAGAGTTGCTGAAATAGAAAATAATCCCCGTATTAATTATTTCAATTTGAATCCAGAATTTAATCACATATTTCCAGAGCATACCGAATTGGGAGATGAAATGTTAAATTATATTGAAACTCTGTTTGAACGGAAATATGATATGAGTAAACAAGAATTTGCGTTTAGAAACACTGAATATCCAAAAGAAGAAGTTTTTTTTAGTAGTCCAGAGATTAGAAAAAGATACGAAAAGATTTTAAGTGAAAAAGGATACGAAATAATGACAAGGATTGAGAATCCTTCTGCTCAAAGTTTACGACCTTTGGGAATGACTCCTCCATCTTACAAAACTCTGGGAACTGGAACTCATTTTTTTACTTGGCGAAATATTTCTAACACCTGTCCACTTGTATTTTGGTGGGGCGCAAATGATTGGTATCCGCTATTTCCGGCTAAAAGAGGGCCAAATTGGGATATATGGGATTAAGTACAAGGATTTACAAAAAGAAAGAATGCATTACCTTCAAGAGCACCAGTGGCAGATACGGAGCACTATCTAATATGGCATCTGGGTTTCCAGTTACGATAAATAATGTCATTATCAAAAACGTAGAACTACTATACCAAGCTTTAAGATATCCTAATTATCCTAACATTCAGAAAAGAATAATTGGTTATTCTAGTCCAATATCTGCAAAGCAATACGCCCGAACACATATTGAAAAGACCAGAGACGATTGGAATGAACAACGGTTTAAGATTATGAAATTTTGCATTGAGCTAAAGTTATATCAAAACAATGAACTGTTCGGTAAAGCGTTACTGTCTACCGCGAACTTACCAATAGTAGAATTTACGAGCGAGGATAAGG
>JBDTNT010000060.1:0-12548 GCA_039933615.1 Flavobacterium sp.
AAAGAGGTTCAAAACATAATCCAGGTGAAAACGTTTACATCAGTAAAGATCACACACTACACGCAAGAGTAGCTGGAGTTGTTAAGTTCCAAAAGAAAAGAGATAACAAATCTTATGTATCTATCCTTCCATTCGAAGCATAATCATTAGACTGCTTATTACAAAACCCGTTCTGAAAAGAACGGGTTTTTTGTTTTATATTCATTTTTCAATTTGAATTAATTCCATAAAATAGCACTCCATATTGAACTTTATTATTTGTATTTTTGATTGGATTAATACGCCTGAATTTTGAAAAAAATATTCCTTCTGTTTCTTTTTTGTACCAGTCTTTATGCAAAAGAAAAACCTTCAACAAAAGAAACTGCTATTGCGAGTGAAATAGTATTGTTTAACAATTCACAAAAAACGATTCTCTATAAATTTGCTGTTCTCAAAAAAAATGGGGCAGATGCAGATTTATACTGGCTAAAAAACAAGAATCAGTTTGCAGTATTGAATGATAGTGTACGGGATAAAATGGCCGATGAGATTTACAACAGTTCTAAAATAATATACACACCTGCAAAAAATTCGGTGATTCAATTATGGATACAGACGCAATCACTTACTAATTGGATGTTGTATCTGGCTGCATTTATTGCAATATGTGCCATAATCGGATTATTCCGCAATTACTGGAATTCAATTATTGGAATGCTGATCAGACAGTTTGCGCCTTTATTCAGGCTTTTATTCTCTGCAATTTTATTGACCTATGAATTATTGTTTATTGGTATCGTTTGTGTCGTTGGCGGCTGTCTTATAGAAGAAATGACAATGCGGACAGTTATTATACATACAGGTCTGTTTTTGCTTTGGAGTCAGACTACCGCTATTTTTACTCAGAAATATCTGATATATAAATATATTTTTGAAATTAAAAATAATTACTGGAAGAATGATAAATGGGAAACCGTAAAAACAATTTGTTTTCCGGCAATTATAGTTACGATTGCTCTTCTATATGTATTGTATAAAGTCCCGGAAGACGTATTGTATAATTATGAGATTGTTGTAGCAAGTATTGTTGCTGTCTATGCTTTGCCTTTCTGGCGTGTCCTCGAAAAATATATTTATCCTGTTCTGATTCCCTTTAAAGACGGTAAAAATGAGAGATCCATTTATTCGCTGGCAGTCTGCACCATTTTGGCTTTAATTGCCGATGGTGTGTTTATAGGACAGCAAAATCCTCTTTTTTCTTATATCATAACAGCATTAACGAGTTTACTGATTATATCATTTTTGCTGTTGTCCTTAAAAGAGAATTACAGGCATAATTATAAAAATTATTATTACCTGTTTTTTATTACAGTTGCCTTTTTTGCATTTATTTTATGGTACAGTTTCCATGTTCAGTCAGCCGAATTAATTTGGATTTCATTAATCGGCGTTAGTATTTTTATCATAATAAAGTATTGGGAAATCCCAACATTTTTCTTTAGCTGGAAACGGAAAAACCTTTGGACCTGGGGTTTTTTAGGAATGGCCGTATTATTGTGGCTATTGGCTAAAGGTATATTGTATGTTTCTAAGGGATTGTATATGTAAAAGCTAGTTTTTATCATTTAATCTTGCTCCTCGAAATGACAACTGGCAAGAGAAATTGTAGTTTAAATTAATAAACCTGTTCAGGAAGAACAGGTTTATTAATACATTTTAAGCAAGCAATCAAAAAACTTAAGCTCACTATATAAGTTATATGGTTTAAAATTTTCACTCCGTATCTTTAGTCTCCTTCAAATCTTCCGTTTTTCTGCCCACCTTAATTTTTGGATTATCCTGACTTCCGGTAACCGTCAATGGAATTCCGAAGATGCCCAGCGGAGGAAGCCCTAAACGCATTTTTAAGTTCAGTTTTCCGTCCAGACTTGTTGTGCCTTCAATTCTTGGTCTGAAACCGGCAAACTTAAATTTAAACCGTTCTACAGTGATAATATTGTTTTTGATGGTAGTTTTAATGTCTACTTTAGAAAGATCCGGATTTTTCATTGCCTCAGAACTGGTCTCTTTGCTAACGGCATTAAACATTTTCAGGCCTCTTACTTTTACATCTTTCACGGAAAGTACACCACCGCCAGCAAGGGAAGGGTAGACAGGTTCCATGTTTCCGGTTAATCTTCCTTTAAGTTTATAATCTAACGAAACGATTCCCTGCGCTTTTTCTGCAGCACTGGCCATTTTTCTGAAGACTTCAATTTCATTGTAAGCTCTTTTGATATCAAAATCGGTTGCTTTAATTCCGTAATCGAAGTTTGCTTTTTGAGGAGTTACAGCCTGATAATTGGCATTCATGGTAACATTACAGCCGATTAAATTGAAACCAGAATTTTGCATACTCAGTTTTCCTTTATTCAACTTTAAATTTCCGGTTGCATTTTGAAGATTTAATTTGTCAAAACTTACTTTTTGGGCATTGGCAAATAATTGCAGATCCAGATTGGTTGGAATTATAATAACACCGGTTTGTTTTGCATCTGTCTGTGGGGATTCCGTTTTTACCGGAACTTCTGTTACGGCTGTATTTGCCGATGTGGTAGACATAAATTCATCAACATTTATATATCGCGCAGAAACTTTAAAAGAGCCTCTTAAAACTCCCGTATTGGTTGTTACAAAGTTAAAGACGTTTTGCATATAACCATTCATCGTAAAATCCGATTGCCCGTAAGCCGCCAAAAAGTTATTGAACGACATTTTATCCTGATTGATCTTAAAAATCCCTTCTTTGATAATAAACTTTTTAGGCAGATATTCAGAAGCGATTCCGATATTTCTAAGTTCAAGCGTTCCTTTGTTGTATAGCTTGCTGTAATTTCCTTTTTCAGCATCGCTTTGTTTGCCTTTCAAAACCAAATCAGCTTTTACAAAACCATCTAAATCAAGTCCTTTCTGAGAGAAAACTTTATATATTTTATTAACATCCAGTTCACCATTTGCTTTGATGTCATAATTTAAATCATCAAAATTGCTTAAATCAGCTTGTACAAAAACAGGTTTTCCTTCAAAAGTAAACTGGGCAGGTTTTAAATTGATTTTTAAGTCCTGGAATGTTCCTTTTTTATTCTCAATTGTAGATTTTACAATGATATTGGTAATTGGATTAGGGTAGTATTTGGTTTTTAAATAACCGTTTGTCAAATCAATAACTCCGTTGGTGACTGGGAAAAGTTTCTTTTTCTGATCAAATTTTCCGTTTGCTTTTACATTACCAATTAAAATTCCTTTTAAGGTAAGATCCGGGATTCCGAGTCCTTTGTTAAGTTTGTCAAGGTCAATTTTAGCCTTAAATTCGGCATTGATGTCAGGTGTATTCAGTCCTTGCATGTAAAGTTTGGACTTAAGATAGTCCTTGCCTACATTTAGAGACAGATTTTTAGCATCCACAATTAAAAGATCCGGATTTAAAGAAGGAACTTTTGTTTTTACCTCGATATTTAAATTTGTAACCGGGAAAGCACTTTTATTATAATTTACAAATCCATTGTCTAATTTGAAATCTAAATTCAAATCAGGAGCCATCTTTTTTGAAGCGATATAATTCCCTTTTAAAGTTAAAAGCAAGTTTGTATTTCCTTTTAATTCAGTCTTGGAAAGCCATGTGATGTACTTTGGCGGGAAGGCAGTAAAAACATCATTCAGGTCGCTGTTGTCTGATTTCAGGACAAGATTCATATTGTAGCCATCTTTCAGGAAATCGAATTTACCTTTAAAATCGACCAGAAGCTGATTTATTTTTAGGTTATTTTGTTCAAAAAAGAAAGATAAAGAGTTTACGTTTACTTTGGTAATCAAATCAGCATCAATTTGTTTGTTCATTAAATAGGGTTCATTTTCATAAATAATATTTAACTTTTCAATTTTTGCTTTTGAATATAAATCGAAAACAGCTTTGTCTAAATTTCCTTTTCCTAAGTAATTAAAACCCAAAGCATCAAAATGAACTTTTGTTGATTGATCGTCATAAATAATCTTACTGTTTTTGATTTCAATCCGCTCCAGTTTAAGAGCAGTATCGGTACTGTCTTTTGATGTAGCCGTCTGTGATGTTGACTTGTAAATATTATAATTCGCCTCTCCGTTCGGATTTACTTTTACGTTTATAAACGAGTCGGATAAGTAAATCTGGTCAATTTTTACGGATTTGCTAAAAATCAGACTTGCTACGTTTATTCCAAAAGAAACCTCTTTGGCGGTGATGAATTTTTCTTTTTTATAGGGGGCTGATCCGTTTAGGCTTAAGTCGTTTAAGGTTAACGTTAAAGAGGGGAAATGGTGAAAAAAAGATACAGAAACATCAGAATAATTCAGTTCGGCACTCAATCTTTCATTGGCTGTTTTTTTTATCTGCTCTTTGATTTGATCGGCAAAGATGATCGGGGTTAAAAACAATAATCCTAAAATAACAAGAAACGTTATTCCGACGTATTTTGCGATTTTAAATACGATCGATCTGGACTTATTTTTTTGCATAACAAAAATTGTTAAGATTAAATTTTATAAAAATGATATTAAAAAGGAATGAATTATCCGTGAACAGTTTCGTTTTTACCGTAATTGGTAATGATAGAACCTTCAAACTCAATCCATTCTTTCCAGCGTTTATCAATATCTATATTATCTGTATATTTTCGGGCAAATCCTAAGAAAGTAGTATAATGTCCTGCTTCGGAAATCATCAGGTCACGATAGAATTTTGCCAGTTCTTCATCCTTGATATTTTCAGAAAGCACTTTAAAACGCTCGCAGCTTCTGGCTTCGATCATTGCAGAAAACAATAAGCGATCGCAAAGAGCATCTTTTCTGCTTCCGTCTTTTTTCATGAATTTAAAAAGTTCATTTACATAATGATCTTTTCTTTCGCGTCCCAATGTCAATCCTCTTTTTTTGATTAAGTCGTGAACCATCTGCAAATGCTCCAGTTCTTCTCTGGCAATAACCAGCATTTCGGTTACTAACTCCTCTAATTCAGAGTTATATGTAACTAAACTGATGGCATTCGAAGCAGCTTTTTGCTCACACCACGCATGGTCTGTCAGAATTTCTTCGATATTTGATTCGACAATATTTACCCAGCGCGGGTCTGTGGCTAATTTTAATCCTAACATAATTTATAACAGAATTGTTTACTGCAAAATTAGTCTTTTTTATAACCGAAAATCAGGAAATATCGTGTAATTACGCCTAAAAAAGCATTATTTTGTAAGTTCAAAGAATCGAAATGAATCAAATAAAAAAACTTCTGATTATTGGTTTTGTATGGCCCGAACCAAATTCGTCTGCGGCGGGAGGCAGAATGATGCAGTTGATTTCCATTTTTAAAAATAATGGATTTGAAATTACATTTGCAAGCCCGGCTTTAGACAGCGATTTTATGGTTGATTTGGCTTCTTTCGGAGTCGAAAAAAGAGCAATCGAATTAAATAATTCCAGTTTTGATGATTTTGTAATTGAATTAAATCCGGACATAGTTTTATTTGATCGGTTTATGATTGAAGAACAATTTGGCTGGCGGGTTTCTGAAAATTGCCCAAACGCGATCCGATTATTGGATACAGAAGATTTGCATTGTCTGAGAACGGCAAGACAAAAAGCATTCAGGGAAAACAGAACTTTTGAATGGGATGATCTGTTATCTGAAGACGTTGCAAAACGTGAAATTGCTAGTATTTTAAGATGTGATTTATCGTTTATTATTTCTGAATTCGAAATGAAACTTCTGAATAATATTTTTAAGATTGACCCGAAATTATTGTTTTATCTTCCTTTTTTAGTTGATGAAATGACGGAAAAGGAGCTGAATAATTTGCCTTCATTTGAAAATCGCGAAAATTTTGTCTTTATTGGAAATTTCCTTCATGAACCAAATTGGAATACGGTTCAATATTTAAAAGAGACAGTCTGGCCATTAATAAAAAAAGATTTTCCCGAAGCAGTTTTACAGGTTTACGGCGCCTATCCGTCGCAAAAAGTGTTGCAATTGCATCAGCCTAAAAATGGTTTTTTTATTATGGGAAGAGCAGCTGATGCCAATGAAATTGTAAAAAATGCCAGAGTTGTTTTGGCGCCAATTCGGTTTGGTGCCGGCTTAAAAGGGAAATTATTAGAAGCAATGCAATGCGGAACTCCGAGTGTAACAACAGAAATTGGAGCGGAGGCAATGCATGCCGATTTACCCTGGAACGGATTTATTACAAATGATATAAAGCTGTTTGCAAAACAGGCCCTCGAGTTATATCAGGATGAAAATCTTTGGAAACAATCTCAAAAAAACGGAATATCAATTGTAAATAATTGTTACCAAAAAAGTCAGTTTGCTTCGTTATTAATTGATGAAGTCAATAAATTAATGCTCGACTTTGAAAATCATCGTCTTCATAATTTCATGGGAAGTTTACTTCAGCATCATACTTTAAAAAGTACCAAATACATGGCAAAATGGATTGAGGCTAAAAATAGAAATTAAACCATTCTTCCAAATCCAACTGTTTCGCGATACAATTGTGGCGAAACATCGGCATTGGTTTTAAAGAATCTGCTAAAATAATGTTCGTCATCATATCCTAATTCGTAAGCAATTTCTTTTACCGTTTTGTTGGTCATGTATAATTCTCTTTTGGCTTCAATGATGATTCTTTCGGCTATAAGATCTGTAAGTGTCTTGTTGAAATAGTTTTTAGACAATTTAGCCAAAGCTTTAGGCGAAATATTAAGCATTTCGGCATAATGCCCTGCGGAATGTTTCGTTTTGAAATGATCTTCAATCGCATCCTTAAGATTTTGAAGGATAAAAGGTTCTCTGGAATCCGGTATGGATTTTAATTCGTCTAATTGTTCGGTTTTCAATCTGCAAGCTGTAATCAGGAATATTTTCAGGTATGAAATCAATAATTCGTATTGTGCTAATTCCATATTCTGAATTTCTGATCTCATTTGATCAATAACCATTTGAAAAGTAGTTTTTGCCTGGTCTGTAATGCGGGTAAAAGGCGGCTGATACACATTATTGAACAGAACGCCATTGCAGGAAACTTCTTTTTGATGCATGTGAATACAATAAAAATCAGGATGGAAATGTATCGCAATTCCCTTAATTTCTTCCTGTGTGCAAATCATAAACGGCTGATAAGGAGAAAAGGCCAAGAGCGAATTTTCTTCAAAATAATTTTCTGCAAAATCGGCTTTTACTTTACCGCTTCCTTTGGTAATCCATATCAGAGAATAATAATTATTGCGCTGAATATGATCAAAATGACTATTGCTGTCAAAATTGAAAATCTTAAAAGCAAGATTACCGTTTTGAGGATTTATTAAAGTAGAAATATTCTGATTAGGCATTTGCACAGTATTATAATTTACGGTCAGATTCATTTATAGCCAAATCATTAATGCTGGCAAATCGTTTTTGCATATAGCCATTTTCGTCAAACTCCCAAAGTTCATTCCCATAACTTCTGAACCATTGTCCGGAATGATCCTGCCATTCATATTCAAATCTTACAGCCATTCTGTTTTCTTTAAAACCCCATAACTCTTTTTTAAGTTTGTAATTTAATTCCTTCTGCCATTTTTTGGTTAGAAATTCCTTTACTTCCTCACGTCCATTGATAAAGTCGGTTCGGTTTCTCCATTCTGTATCAATTGTATAGGCTAATGCTACTTTTTCAGGATCTTTTGTGTTCCATGCGTCTTCTGCAATTTGCACTTTTTGCAATGCAGTTTCCATTGTAAAGGGAGGTAAAGGATGTCTTGGTGCTTCCATGATAGTTTTTTTTATACTAAGATAGTCATGAATAATTTCATGACTATCTTTAGGTATTATTATTTGAAATTAGTTTTGCAATTCTAAACTTTGAACAGCCGGAAAATCAATTTCGGTATTGGCGGTATTGTTAAAATAGTTAGTTAGAATATTCAAAGCGACATGACCTACAGTTTCAGCTAATTCTGCATCAGAAACGCCTGCATTTTTTATTTTATTTACATCTTCGTCGTTTACTAAACCATTTTTGGTAACCAAAGTTTTGGCAAATTGTAAAATTGCTTCTGTTTTGGCGTCTGTAGAATTTCCTTTTCTTGCCGCGTGTAAAACTTCTGGATCAGCTTTTACCAATTTTTCCCCGATGAAAGTATGGGCTGCCAAACAATAATCACAAGAGTTTTCTTCTGAAATTGCTAAAGCTAAAAGTTCACCGGTTTTGGCGCCTAATTTCCCATGGCTTAACGCACCGCTTAGATTTAAATAACCTTCCAACACTGCCGGAGAATTTCCCATTGTTCTCATCATATTAGGAACTACTCCTAATTTGGCTTGTACGGCATTGAATAAATCTTTTGTTTTTCCTGTTACTTCTTCCGGGTTTAATGCTGTTAATCGTGTCATCTTATTTTGTTTTTAATGTTGTTGTTTTTTGTTGTCTTTTGACATTACAAAGATGCGACGATGCCAGATTCCGGAGCATGGAGAATCTACGCTATATGATGGACAATTTTCCCCTGATTATTTTTGAATAAAAAAATCCCCGATTACACTTAGATAATCGGGGATATAAATTTTCGGTTTTAAGTCACAGTTTTCAGATTACTGCTTACTGCTGACTTAAAACTGTAACTAAATATTATTTTAATAAACCTTCAACTGCCTGAATCGTTGTGGCGTGATAACCAGATTTTGCTTTTTCGAAAATCTTTTTTGCCCAGTCTTTTCCTGGAGATGTTTTTACTAGTTCTTTATACAACGTCATTAAAGATCCTGTTCTGCTTGTCCCGATCATAAATTGTTCGATGGCAGGGTAAGCTACTGTATAATGACTGCGGATTGAAGGCACAAACCACTGACGTTTGATTACGAAATTTCCACCTTTGGTAAAATTGAATTCTGCATCGATTTCCGCCATTTCTTTTGGAGTAACATCTTCAGGAAGGTAATCTATAAAATGCTGTTTTTCTGTTGTTGATTTTATTTTTTGACTTAAACCTTTAACTCCTGTTGTTCTCCAGCTTTTTTGAATTGCGTCGATTGCCGCAAAATCCTCCGAAACTGACGGAGTAATGTTAGAAGGGATTCCTGGTTTGTAAATCCACTCGTCTGCTTTTATTTTATCAGCTAGCGCTTTATCGCCTTTGATAAGATTTTCATTCAGATATTTAATAAAATCTTCTGTTGTGATTGATTTGAAAGCATGCGCATTAAAATAATTCTTGATGAAAACATCAAATTTTTCACGACCAACGGCTTCCTCAATTACTTTTAAGAAATTATATCCTTTTACATAAGGAACTTCGCTGATTCCATCGTCAGGATTTCTTCCTTTTAGGTCAACTTTAAGTCGGGTGTCCGGACTTGTTTCTCCATATTCAGCGATGTTATCATCCAGGTCTTTACGGGTTAAAACATCCTGCATTTTAGCTTCTTTCACTCCGAAAATTTCTTCTCCGATACGGTGTTCTACATAAGTTGTAAAACCTTCGTTCAGCCAGATATCATCCCAGGTTGCATTGGTAACTAAGTTTCCGCTCCAGCTGTGTCCTAATTCGTGTGCCAATAAACTGGTTAAAGAACGATCTCCAGCAATAACACCCGGAGTTAAGAAAGTTAAGTTTGGATTCTCCATTCCGCCATAAGGAAAACTTGGAGGTAAAACCAATACATCGTAACGTCCCCAACGGTAAGGACCATATAGTTTTTCGGCTGCAACAACCATTTTTCCCAATTCAGCAAATTCCCATGCTGCTTTTTTAAGAACAGAAGGCTCTGCGTAAACTCCGGTTCTGTTGTCTATTGCCTGAAATGCAATATCTCCAACGGCAATAGCCATTAGATAAGATGGAATTGCTTTGTCTTGTTTGAAAGTATAAACTCCCGTGTCATTTTTTTTCTGTGGATTAACAGCACTCATCACGGCTATTAAATCTTTAGGAACAGTCACTTTTGCATTATAAGTAAAACGAACTCCCGGTGAATCCTGACAAGGAATCCAGGTACGTGACCAGATACTTTCTCCCTGAGAAAAAAGGAAAGGTTTCTTTTTGTCTGCCGTTTGCGCTGGCGTTAACCATTGTAAGGCAACTGCCTCTTTTGTTGTGCTGTAGTAAATATTAACTTTGGTAGTATTTGGTTCGATTGTAATATGAAGTGGTTTTCCGTGGAATTCAACTTCTGATCCAAGTTCAAACTTGGTTTCTTTTTCGTCATCACCCAAAGTTACTTTTGTGATGTTGAGTGTGTTTTCGTCGAAAATTATTTCGTTTCCTTTGCTGATATTGTCAATCAGCCAGGAAGCTTTTCCTGAAATAGTTTGCGTATCAAAATCAACTTTGATATCAAGATCTAAGTGTTTTACAACAGCTGCATCTGGTTTAGAGAAAGTATGTTCGTCTTTTACGATTGCTGTTCCTTTGTCAGTTTCTTTGGTGGTTTCTTTTTTCTGGCAGGCTATTGCAGCCAAAAATAAAGTAAGCAGGAATATTTTTTTCATATTTTAAAAGTTGAATTATGAATCTAAATTAAATAAAAAATCCCGTTTTGAAAGTTCAAAACGGGATTTTAATATAAATAACCTCAGACTCAGCTCAGGCTGACAAAATTATGCCAACATTGTAACCGGGCTTTCGATGTATTGTTTTAATGTTTGTAAAAACTGAGCTCCGGTAGCACCGTCAATTGTTCTGTGGTCACAAGCTAATGATAACATCATGGTGTTTCCTACGACAATCTGACCGTTTTTAACAACTGGTTTCTCTACAATTGCACCTACAGAAAGGATAGCAGAGTTTGGCTGGTTGATAATTGAATTAAATTCGGTAATACCAAACATTCCAAGGTTTGAAACAGTAAAAGTACTTCCTTCCATTTCCTGAGGTCCAAGTTTTTTGTTTTTAGCTCTTCCTGCAAGATCTCTTACGCTGGCTCCAATTTGAGATAAACTCATAGCATCTGTAAATTTCAATACAGGAACTACCAATCCGTCTTCAACAGCAACAGCAACTCCAATATTTACGTGGTGGTTGATGATTATTGCATCCTCTTTCCATTGAGAGTTGATTTTTGGATGTTTTTTCAGGGCTAAAGCACAAGCTTTAATGACCATATCGTTAAAAGATACTTTTGTATCCGGAACAGTATTGATTGTAGCTCTTGCCGCCATTGCGTCATCCATACTTACTTCGATCACTAAGTTATAGTGAGGTGCTGTAAATAATGATTCTGCCAAACGTTTTGCAATAATTTTACGCATTTGAGAATTTTTGATCTCTTCTGTGTAAACTTCTCCGGCAGGAACAAAAACTTTTGGTGCAGCTGGTGCAGCAGTTCCTTCTGATTTCGCAGCAGGAGCAGAAGCAGTAGATTGACCCTGAGCAGCTGGAGTAAAGTTTTCGATATCGCTTTTTACGATACGTCCGTTTTCTCCGGAACCTTTAACCTGTGTCAATTGGATTCCTTTGTCAGAAGCAATTTTCTTTGCCAGTGGGGAAGCTAAAATTCTTCCGTTTGAATTGTCAGCAACAGCTTCTTGTGCTTTTTCAGTACTAGGAGCAGTTTTAGTTTCTTCAGCAGCAGGAGAGCTTGCAGGTGCAGCGCCTCCGGTAGTATAATTTTCAGCAATTCCAGAGATGTCAGTTCCGGCAGGGCCGATGATCGCTAATAAGCTGTCAACCGGAGCTGTATTTCCTTCCTGAATTCCAATATATAATAATGTTCCGGCATTGAAAGACTCAAACTCCATTGTAGCTTTGTCAGTTTCAATTTCCGCTAAGATATCTCCTTCAGCAACAGCATCACCCACTTTTTTCAACCAGGTTGCTACTGTTCCTTCTGTCATTGTATCACTCAAACGGGGCATCGTTACAACGATAACACCTTTTGGTAATTCAGTTGCCGCTTTTGCAGGGGCAGCCTCTGTTTTTGCTTCAGCAGCAGGAGCAGCTTCAGTTTTAGTTTCTGTATCGGCTTTTGGAGCTTCTGCAGCAGGAGCGTCACCACCAGCTAAAAGAGCAGAAATATCTTCTCCTTCGTTTCCGATGATTGCCAATAGTGAATCAACAGGAGCAGTTTCTCCTTCTTGAATTCCAATATGTAAAAGAGTTCCTTCGTTAAAAGATTCGAACTCCATTGTTGCTTTATCTGTTTCAATTTCAGCTAAGATATCTCCTTCACTGATTTTGTCGCCTACTTTTTTTAACCAAGTCGCTACCGTTCCTTCCGTCATAGTATCGCTCAAACGAGGCATTGTTACTTTTATCGCCATAATATTTTTATAGTTTATGAGGTGTGAATGGATAGTCTTCTTGTGCGTATACTACATCATATAATTGTTGTAATTCAGGATATGGAGATTCTTCAGCAAATTTCACACATTCTTCAACCAAATCTTTTACTCTTTGGTCAATTGCTTCAATTTCCTCGTCTGTAGCATATTTTTGATCCTTAATTACATCTAAAACCTGAGTAATAGGGTCAATTTTTTTGTATTCTTCAACCTCTTCTTTAGAACGGTATAATTGTGCAT
>JBDTNT010000061.1:0-5961 GCA_039933615.1 Flavobacterium sp.
TCTACCAAAACAAAATTTTCAGTATGAACCATATCGTACAACTGATCCGGTCTTCCCAGCTTAACAGCCAGGTATGATTTTCTGGCCATAGTGTAGATTTCTTTTTTATCACCTGTAACCAAATTCCATTTACTGTCCACAACACCATGTTTTATGGCATAAGCCTTAAGTACCGGAATACTGTCAACCTCAGGAAATACGGTATGGGAAAGTAACATTACTTTTGGATTATTTAAAACTGCTTTTTGAACATCAGCTAAATTCGTGGTCATTTTAGGACAGATTGAACCACAGGTGGTGAAGAAAAAATCGGCCACATAAATTTTGCCTTCGTAGTTTTTCTGGGTGATTGTATCTCCATTCTGATTGACAAAAGAAAAGTCGGCAATTGTATGATACTTGCTTTTGTATTGAACCGTGCTGTCAACCAATTCTGGGTTTACGTCGGAAGGATTGTAAATTGGTAATGTTTTTTGTGGCTTTAAAGCGGAATAAAATAAGGATATTGTGACAACCGAAAATAGAATTAAAACAATAAAAAACTTGCGGTATTTGTATAGAAGCGATTTCATAAACGTAATTTGGCACAAAAATACAAAAAGGACCTTTTAAATACTCTGTTAGCGGTTTTTTTAACTTCAAAATCCCGTTTAATTTTTACTGAATTGAATACTTGGAATTTCTTTCTAAGTCCTTGTTAAATTTTACTCCCAAATTTGAAGTAAAAGCGTTAACTATTCCTATTTGATTTTAGCTTTTCGAATGGATTTGTTCACAAGATACAAACCAATCAGGGTTACCATAACACCAATTGAAATTGCCTGGGTAAGCGATTCTCCAAAGATAAAAAAGCTAAGGATAATGGCTACAACCGGATTGATGTAGGCATAAATACTGCTAACTTCTGTCGGTAGATGCTGTAAGGAATATATAAAAGCAATAAAAGTCAATATAGAACCAATTACCACCAAATAAGCAATCGCCCACCAGGAAACTAACGGTATCTCACTGTAAGGAATATTGATTCCGGAAACTTCTGTAACGCCCAAAAGAATGAAACTTGAAATTACCATTTGTAAGCCTAAACTAAAATACGGATTAAAACTCGCCGCTTTTTTCTTCGTATGTAAAATTCCGAAAGCCCATGTAATCGTTGATGCAACGGATAAGAAAATTCCAAATTGGAAATCAGGTCTCAAAAAATCACCCAGATGATCCATGAAAATGATACAAATTCCGCCAAAACAAATCAGAAGTCCCGTTACGGCCAATTTTGCAATCCGTACTCCTTTAAAAAAACAGATGACAACAATCCAAATGGGGAAAATAGCTCCAATGATCGCACCGAGTCCGCTGCTTATATATTTAACTCCCCAGGTACTTAAACCGTTACTGCAGACAAAATTTAAAATAGCTAAAATCAGAATCGTCCTCCATTGTTTCCCTTTTGGCCACGGTTCTTTTTTCAATAAAAAATAGCCAACATACAGAATACCACCCAAAAACTGACGTATGGTGGCCAATTGTAAAGCCGGCATATGTTTCACGCCTTCTTTGGAGGCCAGCCAGGTTGTCCCCCAAAAGAAACTTACCCAGCACAGGGCCAAAACTGGTAATCCTATGGCTTCAACTTTACCTGAAAATGCGGCTTGTATTTTTGCTTTCACTTTTATCTAATTTGGTTTGACAAATATTCCAAAAACTATTTCAATCAGAGGTTAAAAAGGAAATTTATATTCATGAAAATTTTAGTTCATTCTGATGAAATATTTGCATTAAAAGCACTTTTCATAATTGTATAATTTTAACATAAAGTTTAAAATAATAACAATATGTTTGTATTAAACCATTAATCATAAATTATAATGATAAAACAGCTTAACAAACCAGTGTTTTGTGTTGTTTCTGTAATGTTTTCACTAACAACAGTAAATGCTCAAACCGCAAAACCCAAAGAACCGGGAATTAATGTTTCTTACATGAATACCAAAATTAGTCCAAAGGATGATTTTTTTCGTTACGTAAACGGAACCTGGCTGGATAAAACAGAAATTCCAAGTGACAGAAACTCATGGGGAAGTTTTAATGAATTAAGACAGAAGACAGATGATAATTCACTGGCTATTCTAAAAGAAGCTTCGAAAAATCCGAAATACAAATCAAACACAGATCAGGGTAAAGCAATTGCTTTGTTCAATACTATTTTAGATACAGTTGGAAGAAATAAGCTTGGAGTGAAACCACTTGAGCCAGTCTTAAAGAAAATTGATGCTATCAAAAATGTAACGGATTTACAAAACTTTCTTATAGAAATGGAGCCTCAGGGCGGTATTGGTTTCTTTGGAGTCTGGATCGGTGCAGATGCTAAAAACAGTAATGTAAATTCAGTTAGTATCGGACCGGGAAGTTTAGGACTTTCCGATAAAGATTATTACAACGCCGATGATAAAGATTCTAAAGAAAAGCGTGCGAAGTATGAGCTTCATGTGGCAAGAATGATGCAGTTTATTGGTGAATCTCCGGTTAAAGCAAAACAAAGCGCCACCCAGATTCTGGCATTGGAAACCGCAATGTCTGCTCCAAGATTAGATCGTGTTGAGCGCAGGGACCGAAGAAAACAATACAATCCAACTGCTGTTGCTGATTTAAAAAAGACAATTCCTTCTATTCAGTGGGATAAGTTTTTTGCAGGAATCGGAATGACAAAAGTGGATACTGTTATTGTAACACAGCCGCGTTACATGGCCGATTTAGAAAAGATCTTTACTGAAAAGAAAGTGGAAGACTGGAAAGAATATCTTAAATGGTCGGCTTTAAACCAATCAGCTTCATTATTGAGTACAGATATTGAAAATGCAAATTTTGATTTCTACGGGAAAACCTTAACAGGAGCTTTAAAGCAGCGTCCGCGCGAAGAAATGGCTTTGCAGGTAATTAATAATGCTACCGGAGAAGCTTTAGGAAAATTATATGTTGAAAAATTATTTCCGGCTGAAGCAAAAGAAAAAGCCCAGAAAATGATTCAAAACGTTATTTTGGCTTACGAAAACAGAATCAATGCTCTTTCCTGGATGTCTGCTGATACTAAAGTGAAAGCAATTCAGAAATTAAAGAAAATTACAATCAAAATTGGTTATCCGGATAAATGGAAAGACTATTCAGCTTTAGAAATTAAAAATGTTTCAGAAGGCGGAACTTACTTTACCAATATGGCGGGTTTTTCAAAATGGGATTATAAAGAAGATTTGGCTAAACTTGGAAAACCGGTTGACAAAACAGAATGGGGAATGTCGCCACAAACTGTAAATGCATATTACAATCCGTCATACAATGAAATTGTTTTCCCTGCAGCTATTTTACAACCGCCATTTTATAACTATCAGGCAGACGAAGCTGTAAATTATGGTGGAATCGGAGCTGTAATTGGCCACGAAATCTCACATGGTTTTGATGATTCAGGAGCACGTTATAACGCAGATGGAAATCTGGTGGACTGGTGGACTGCTGATGATTTGAAACAATTTACGGCACTTGGAGCTGAACTTGCTGCACAATACAGCGCTTTAGAACCTTTACCAGGAATTCACGTTGACGGTAAATTTACTTTAGGTGAAAATATCGGTGATTTAGGTGGAATTAATGCCGCTTACGATGGACTGCAATTGTATTTAAAAGCAAATGGAAATCCGGGCTTAATTGATGGATTTACACCAGAACAACGTTTCTTTATTTCATGGGCTACGGTTTGGAGAACAAAGTCTAGAGATGAAGCAATCAAAAGTCAGGTGAAAACAGATCCGCACTCTCCTGGAATGTACAGGGCTTATGTACCAATCCAGAATGTAGATGCTTTTTATGATGCTTTCGGAATCAAAAAAGGAGACAAGATGTATGTTGAACCAGAAAAAAGAGTTAAAATCTGGTAATCGAATATTATAAAGAAGGGCGCTAATTTAGCGCCCTTCTTGTTTATGGTCTTATAGCAATGTAAATGTCAACTTCTGCATTTTCAGTATTTTGAGATTTCTCACCATAGATTTCAAAATCAGCTGTAAACGTTCTGTCTAAATCTGAGTTCCAAATTTCAATCCATTCATTAAATACAATTCCTTCTGCTAAATTTCCTTTAGCTGTAAATTTTACTTGGTTACTTGCCTCGATAGTTTTACCAGTCATTCCTTCCGGAATAAAATCCAGATTATCTACCAGACA
Organism: Flavobacterium sp.; assembly: GCA_039933615.1. Classification (GTDB taxonomy): domain Bacteria; phylum Bacteroidota; class Bacteroidia; order Flavobacteriales; family Flavobacteriaceae; genus Flavobacterium. The sequence continues at coordinate 4,213 of JBDTNT010000061.1, forward strand.
TCCGAGAATTGTAGTGTAAGGTTTGGTATGGTCTTTTTCATAATCAGTATAGACGCAAATGATATCCTGAGAAGTTTTATTGGGAATTTTTTCAGCAATAGCTTCTGATATAAATTTACTCCAAAGGGCCGGAATGTCTTTTCCTGATTGTCCTTCTTCATTAGTTGTTCTTATTGAAATGCCAATTACACTGAATTTTTGATTATACATTTTTCTTTAATTATTAATTGAAAAATAAAAGTAACAGCGCCTTGTGACAACAGTGTGTCAGCAGTTAGAAAAAGATTTCAATTTTATAAAAGTATGGTTTACAAAAAACGGTGCTGTATGGGCACCGTTTTTTGCAAATTAATTTTTCAAATGACTGTTGATGTAACTTTCTATGCCTTTTAATTCTTCGTCAGACATTGCCTGTGTTATCGGAAAGTTAGTTTTCATCACTGCAAACTGACTTGGATCTACAATTGGATCTGCATTTCCTTTTAGGAAAGTGACAATATCGCCATTTTTGGCTTTGTAGATTTTGGCAATTTCCTGAATACTTGGACCAATCACTTTTTGATCGACCTGATGGCAGGAAGTACAATTTCCACGTCCTTCAAAAATTTCTTTTCCTAAAGCTTCGGGAGTTGCGGCTTTTGCGGTTTCTCCTTCAGAGTAAGCTTCTGTTGAGGTTTTGTCAGGATTTTCAGTTGCTTCTTTTTTACAGGAAGCCAATGCTAAAACGGCAGATAAGAATAGTATTTTTTTCATGTTTACTGGTTTAAAAGTATTGCAGCTTCTTTGGCAAAATAAGTCGAAATCAGACTGGCACCGGCGCGTTTAATACACATCAGTTGTTCCATCATGATTTTATCATTATCCAGCCAGCCTCTTTCTGCTGCTGCTTTTATCATTGCATATTCTCCTGAAACATGATAAACCGTTACCGGAACATGTACAGCATTTTTTACTTCACGCACAATATCCAAATAAGCAATTCCCGGTTTTACCATAACCATATCGGCCCCTTCCTCTACATCTGATAAGGCTTCTTTTATAGCTTCAATTCGGTTGGCATAATCCATTTGGTAGGTTTTTTTGTCTTTCGGAATATTTGTAGAATCTACCGGGGCAGAATCTAAAGCATCGCGGAAAGGACCATAAAAAGCAGATGCATATTTGGCCGAATAACTCATGATTCCGACATTATGGAAACCTGCAGCATCTAGGCCTTCTCTAAGGCGTAAAACACGTCCGTCCATCATATCGCTTGGCGCAACAAAATCAGCTCCGGCCTGAGCGTGGGAAACGGCCATTTTTACTAATGCTGCAACAGTGCTGTCGTTTTCAACATCGCCGTTTGCTATAATTCCGTCATGACCATAAATAGAGTAGGGATCAAGCGCGACATCTGGCATAACAATCATTTCCGGACAAGCCGTTTTTATTGCACGAATTGCCTGCTGCATCAAACCGTCTTTATTCCAGGCTTCTTTACCGGTATTGTCTTTTAGGTTTTCGCTTACTTTGACATAAATGTTAACTGCGCGAATTCCTAAAGCATAAATTTCTTTGACTTCTTCTACCGTTAAGTCAATCGATCTGCGAAAAATTCCGGGCATGGAAGAAATTTCAACTTTTACATTTTCGCCTTCAGCAATAAACATCGGAAACATAAAGTCTGATGGACTTAAACTTGTCTCGCGAACTAAAGAACGGATTGATTCATTTACTCTTAATCTTCTGCCTCTGTGTAATGGGAACATA
>JBDTNT010000062.1:0-8706 GCA_039933615.1 Flavobacterium sp.
TATATATAAAATGCGCAATGGGAATTGCGCATTTTTTTGTTGCTATTTCTTTTTTTATTACTTCTAATGATTTAATTTGCCTTTGTCACACTAATTTTTTCCAGTGTTACTTTGGCATCACCAACTCCGGTCTTTTTTATAATGATTTCGAAATTAGCATTCGAATTTATTAAATCGTCTGAGATATAGTACGCGAAATTTAGTTTAACACCCTCTTCTCTTATTTCGTGATTCTCTCCTGTACCATGATCATGAGCCACTCCAAAGAAAGTCATTGTACCAACATACTGATCCTTTTTTCCGGGATAACGAAGATAAACCGTATAGAAATCTTTTGGTTCCTTGTACACCACTACGTCCAGATTCAGGATTATTTTGGAGTTTACTTCCATTTTAAAAACTTTATTGGTGCTCTTAACAAAGTTGCTCGCTACTTTGTGTGTGAATCCAGTGCTTTCAAGTGTTTTTCCAATTTTTTGTTCCCAAATAACTTTCTCTTTCGAATCCTGAAAAGAGATTTTCTTTTTTGCTGCTGATTCGTTGGCAGCCAAAACCGGAGGCTGTTTAGACCCATAAAGCAAATTATCGTATTTATAATCCAGGTTAAAAACGATCTTATATACCTCTTCCATGGTATAAGTAACATGATCACCGTTTGGAGCAATAAACTCATAAGGCCACGGATTCGCTTTCAGTTGTTCTAATGTAGGGCGTTGTCCGTAAGCCGAAACATCCCATGATTCCCAAATACGGTCGATCATACTGTGGTGCAGCCAAAAAACAGGATCGAAACCAGCCGAAGGTACGTTTGCCATTAAACCTGAATACTCTTTTTGATAGATTTCATTAAAATAAGTCTCCCCTGGATTCGCATATTCACCACCTATAAGATCATGCATATAACCATGAGGTGCAATTTCGAGGTTTTTACTAAATCCGGCCTTTCCGGTAAAAGAAGGGTTTGTTTGTAATTCTCCCAGTGCCGATTGAATCTGATCTACCTGATCAGGAAGAATTGGTTTCCCGTTGTTAAGAATACTGTATCGGGCTGCCGTATACAAAGAACCCGATTTGTCTCTTATTTTTTCCGGCATAATATTATCGGTAATCTCTTTGCTTCCGTAATTCCAATAAGGCAAAGCAAAATCCTGTTTTCCGGATAATTCACGAACGATTTTTTCCAGATACCAGGTATACATTCTATGCCATAAAAGAAAATTTAAAGAAGCACTATCAGATCCGTTGTGTGTGCAATCGCTCCATGCCCACAATTTATCTTTGCTGTTTTGATACTCCGGACAAAGTGCGTTTTTGCCGTTAATTTCATTCGGAATGTTATGTATGGCGCCCTGATAGTACCAGCTAAGGCCTTTCTCGCAGCCTAACTCCCGCATTTTTTTAAAAGCAACATTCATTGCTTCCAGATCTGCCTTTCCTTCGGCTGTATTTACATTATACCGGATAAATACAATGTCGTTTTTATCCTGACCGTGGGAAAGACCCGTAATCAGAATAATAAAAAATAAAATGGTAAATTTTTTCATGTGGTTTGTTTTTGGGTGAATATTGAATTGTTTTTGATTTAAAGCACGTCGACCTCAAAGGTTAAAATCTTCGCATAATCAGGATTTGCTTTGTCGTAAATTTTAAATTTTACAATGCCATTGCCTGTTTTATTGCTGGGAATTACATGAATCGCAATAAAGCCCTGCTGATCTGCATTTAGTTTATTAAAAGCCGACCCTTTCGGAATTCCGATCTGGCAGGCCCCATGCTGACACATCGAGCAATCCCATTCTTTGGGAAAAGTGTTCGATACCGTCTCCCAAACCAGATAAATGGGTTTACCGGAAATATTTTCGACTTTGATTTTAGAAATATCCAGTCGTTTGTTTTTCAGCAAACTTTCCTTATTGACCGCTTTTCCTACTACAGAAAAAGTGGGTTTGTTTTGGGCAAAGGAGCACGAAAAAGAAAAAAAGATAAGCAGATAAAAAAGTATTGTTTTCATGATTGTATGTTTACATATTAATAAAAAACCGGAATGCTGGCACTATAATGTACTTGGCTTAAAATGGGATCTATAAAATGATAGTTAATTTTTTCCTTGTCTGTTACCTGTTGCAGCGAAACCAGCAATTCTAAACATTCGCCGGGATGAAGCTTTACCAGACATCCTTCGGACAAAGGCACTAAACTGGCCGTTTTCCCAAAGATTAACTGAAGCTCGGCTTTGGCAGGAAACTGTATTTCATGAAGGTATAAACCCGCATTGACCAGACGAAGCAGCATAGTCCCTTTTTTGTTTTGCAACGATTGCAGCCCTTTGGTTTTTGGGGCAGTCTGACCGTTAATCAAAAAATAATCCGGTTTATAATCCGGGAGAATAACGGGCTTATTAGAATCGTCGTATGCTGTACCCATAATGGCATCTGTATGCCATTTTGTATCTATTTCAAAACTGCACCATAACTTCTCCTCCGCCTCGGAATCCTTCCCTTCGGGACGTACAATGATTACACCAAACATACCCGCCTGAAGATTGAAAGGATAATTTTCGGGGCTATAATACAAATAGGTTCCTGTTTTTTGAGCCTGAAAAGAATAAAACCCGTGTACCATATGATGCACCGGTTCCTTTTTAGTCAGCACTTCATTTTCGGTATTGCGCTGCTCGAAATCAATTTCACGGCAATAAAGAGACACCGGATTTCCCTGCGAAATATTCCAGAAATCGATATGTACACTATCTCCTGCCTTTACATTTATATCCGACCCCGGCAAAGTCACCTGTCCCGAAAGCGAGTTTGTAAAACCAAAAGTCCGAATCGGTAATTTTTTTCCAATAGACAGCTTTCCTGTTGTCCGCCCAATGATTAATCGTTCGTTTTGAGAAAACAAAAAGGTGCTGACGAATAAAAAAGAAAGTACCAGTGTAATTTGATTCCGTTTTTTCATTTCTAAACTCTCATTAATGTGGGCTGTACTGTGTTTGCTACTTCAAATCTAGAACTATTGCGAGTTAAAAAAATGCGTACAAATACGTGTTTTTGTAGTAAAAATCCCAGTTTAAGATTATCCTAATTTCCTGTATAGATGAGGATTCCCGGAATGAAGTTTTATTTTTATAAGAAATATATTTCTTTTTTTGTGGTTTTCGGACTTATAAAGGGTAGGATTCCCGCTTTAGCCAAATCTATCACAGGTGCTGATCCAAAAATATTTTTTACTACATTTGTTAAAAATATAGTCTTTTTATTACATTTGTTTTTATCTAAAAATGACACTGAAAAATTTCCGTCGTGAAACAAAAATCAAAATGAAAAGCAAAATAATTGTGTTGTAAAAATTTATGTTGAAATAATAATTACAACAGAAAATCTACAACAACCGTGTTGTAAAAAAAGAATAAAAATTAAATTGTAAACCGTATTAAAATACAATAACCCTAAGCTAAGTGATGAAAGAGGAGAAACAATTTGGAGAACTATTTGGATTCCGGCACAATGAGATAGCCACCATAGTCTCAGTTTGCAGTTAGCAGTCGCAGTTTACAGTCACGGTTTATAGTAACAGTTTGCAGTCGCAGTTTACATTTTCACATCTAATTCATAACCGATAACCCAAAACTAACAACTAACAACCCATAACTCACAACTCATAACTTCTAACATTTTCACATTATCTAATTACCAAATTATCTAATTTTTTTATTCATAATTATTATCTTTGAACTTATGAGCACAGCAACCAAACCCAGACACATTGGCCGAAATATAAGCCGAATCAGAGAACTTCGCGGTATGAAACAAGAAATACTTGGAGAAGCTATTGGAACAAGCCAGAAATATATTTCCGTTATTGAATCCAGCGAAACTGTTGATCCCGAAAAACTTGCGGAAATTGCAAAAGCACTTGGTGTTACGGTAGAAGCTATTGAAAACTTTTCGGAAGAATCTGTTTTTAATTTTTTTAATAACTTCTATGATAATAGTAGTGCTGGAAGTGGAATATTTAATCATCCTAATCATTGCACCTTCAATCCTCTTGATAAAGTGGTGGAACTTTACGAACGTTTGGTTCAGGCTGAAAAGGATAAGGTCGAGTATTTAGAAAAATTGATGAAAGGGAAGTAATATTCTTTTTCTTATATATAAAATGCGCAATGGGAATTGCGCATTTTTTTGTTGCTATTTCTTTTTTTATTACTTCTAATGATTTAATTTGCCTTTGTCACACTAATTTTTTCCAGTGTTACTTTGGCATCACCAACTCCGGTCTTTTTTATAATGATTTCGAAATTAGCATTCGAATTTATTAAATCGTCTGAGATATAGTACGCGAAATTTAGTTTAACACCCTCTTCTCTTATTTCGTGATTCTCTCCTGTACCATGATCATGAGCCACTCCAAAGAAAGTCATTGTACCAACATACTGATCCTTTTTTCCGGGATAACGAAGATAAACCGTATAGAAATCTTTTGGTTCCTTGTACACCACTACGTCCAGATTCAGGATTATTTTGGAGTTTACTTCCATTTTAAAAACTTTATTGGTGCTCTTAACAAAGTTGCTCGCTACTTTGTGTGTGAATCCAGTGCTTTCAAGTGTTTTTCCAATTTTTTGTTCCCAAATAACTTTCTCTTTCGAATCCTGAAAAGAGATTTTCTTTTTTGCTGCTGATTCGTTGGCAGCCAAAACCGGAGGCTGTTTAGACCCATAAAGCAAATTATCGTATTTATAATCCAGGTTAAAAACGATCTTATATACCTCTTCCATGGTATAAGTAACATGATCACCGTTTGGAGCAATAAACTCATAAGGCCACGGATTCGCTTTCAGTTGTTCTAATGTAGGGCGTTGTCCGTAAGCCGAAACATCCCATGATTCCCAAATACGGTCGATCATACTGTGGTGCAGCCAAAAAACAGGATCGAAACCAGCCGAAGGTACGTTTGCCATTAAACCTGAATACTCTTTTTGATAGATTTCATTAAAATAAGTCTCCCCTGGATTCGCATATTCACCACCTATAAGATCATGCATATAACCATGAGGTGCAATTTCGAGGTTTTTACTAAATCCGGCCTTTCCGGTAAAAGAAGGGTTTGTTTGTAATTCTCCCAGTGCCGATTGAATCTGATCTACCTGATCAGGAAGAATTGGTTTCCCGTTGTTAAGAATACTGTATCGGGCTGCCGTATACAAAGAACCCGATTTGTCTCTTATTTTTTCCGGCATAATATTATCGGTAATCTCTTTGCTTCCGTAATTCCAATAAGGCAAAGCAAAATCCTGTTTTCCGGATAATTCACGAACGATTTTTTCCAGATACCAGGTATACATTCTATGCCATAAAAGAAAATTTAAAGAAGCACTATCAGATCCGTTGTGTGTGCAATCGCTCCATGCCCACAATTTATCTTTGCTGTTTTGATACTCCGGACAAAGTGCGTTTTTGCCGTTAATTTCATTCGGAATGTTATGTATGGCGCCCTGATAGTACCAGCTAAGGCCTTTCTCGCAGCCTAACTCCCGCATTTTTTTAAAAGCAACATTCATTGCTTCCAGATCTGCCTTTCCTTCGGCTGTATTTACATTATACCGGATAAATACAATGTCGTTTTTATCCTGACCGTGGGAAAGACCCGTAATCAGAATAATAAAAAATAAAATGGTAAATTTTTTCATGTGGTTTGTTTTTGGGTGAATATTGAATTGTTTTTGATTTAAAGCACGTCGACCTCAAAGGTTAAAATCTTCGCATAATCAGGATTTGCTTTGTCGTAAATTTTAAATTTTACAATGCCATTGCCTGTTTTATTGCTGGGAATTACATGAATCGCAATAAAGCCCTGCTGATCTGCATTTAGTTTATTAAAAGCCGACCCTTTCGGAATTCCGATCTGGCAGGCCCCATGCTGACACATCGAGCAATCCCATTCTTTGGGAAAAGTGTTCGATACCGTCTCCCAAACCAGATAAATGGGTTTACCGGAAATATTTTCGACTTTGATTTTAGAAATATCCAGTCGTTTGTTTTTCAGCAAACTTTCCTTATTGACCGCTTTTCCTACTACAGAAAAAGTGGGTTTGTTTTGGGCAAAGGAGCACGAAAAAGAAAAAAAGATAAGCAGATAAAAAAGTATTGTTTTCATGATTGTATGTTTACATATTAATAAAAAACCGGAATGCTGGCACTATAATGTACTTGGCTTAAAATGGGATCTATAAAATGATAGTTAATTTTTTCCTTGTCTGTTACCTGTTGCAGCGAAACCAGCAATTCTAAACATTCGCCGGGATGAAGCTTTACCAGACATCCTTCGGACAAAGGCACTAAACTGGCCGTTTTCCCAAAGATTAACTGAAGCTCGGCTTTGGCAGGAAACTGTATTTCATGAAGGTATAAACCCGCATTGACCAGACGAAGCAGCATAGTCCCTTTTTTGTTTTGCAACGATTGCAGCCCTTTGGTTTTTGGGGCAGTCTGACCGTTAATCAAAAAATAATCCGGTTTATAATCCGGGAGAATAACGGGCTTATTAGAATCGTCGTATGCTGTACCCATAATGGCATCTGTATGCCATTTTGTATCTATTTCAAAACTGCACCATAACTTCTCCTCCGCCTCGGAATCCTTCCCTTCGGGACGTACAATGATTACACCAAACATACCCGCCTGAAGATTGAAAGGATAATTTTCGGGGCTATAATACAAATAGGTTCCTGTTTTTTGAGCCTGAAAAGAATAAAACCCGTGTACCATATGATGCACCGGTTCCTTTTTAGTCAGCACTTCATTTTCGGTATTGCGCTGCTCGAAATCAATTTCACGGCAATAAAGAGACACCGGATTTCCCTGCGAAATATTCCAGAAATCGATATGTACACTATCTCCTGCCTTTACATTTATATCCGACCCCGGCAAAGTCACCTGTCCCGAAAGCGAGTTTGTAAAACCAAAAGTCCGAATCGGTAATTTTTTTCCAATAGACAGCTTTCCTGTTGTCCGCCCAATGATTAATCGTTCGTTTTGAGAAAACAAAAAGGTGCTGACGAATAAAAAAGAAAGTACCAGTGTAATTTGATTCCGTTTTTTCATTTCTAAACTCTCATTAATGTGGGCTGTACTGTGTTTGCTACTTCAAATCTAGAACTATTGCGAGTTAAAAAAATGCGTACAAATACGTGTTTTTGTAGTAAAAATCCCAGTTTAAGATTATCCTAATTTCCTGTATAGATGAGGATTCCCGGAATGAAGTTTTATTTTTATAAGAAATATATTTCTTTTTTTGTGGTTTTCGGACTTATAAAGGGTAGGATTCCCGCTTTAGCCAAATCTATCACAGGTGCTGATCCAAAAATATTTTTTACTACATTTGTTAAAAATATAGTCTTTTTATTACATTTGTTTTTATCTAAAAATGACACTGAAAAATTTCCGTCGTGAAACAAAAATCAAAATGAAAAGCAAAATAATTGTGTTGTAAAAATTTATGTTGAAATAATAATTACAACAGAAAATCTACAACAACCGTGTTGTAAAAAAAGAATAAAAATTAAATTGTAAACCGTATTAAAATACAATAACCCTAAGCTAAGTGATGAAAGAGGAGAAACAATTTGGAGAACTATTTGGATTCCGGCACAATGAGATAGCCACCATAGTCTCAGTTTGCAGTTAGCAGTCGCAGTTTACAGTCACGGTTTATAGTAACAGTTTGCAGTCGCAGTTTACATTTTCACATCTAATTCATAACCGATAACCCAAAACTAACAACTAACAACCCATAACTCACAACTCATAACTTCTAACATTTTCACATTATCTAATTACCAAATTATCTAATTTTTTTATTCATAATTATTATCTTTGAACTTATGAGCACAGCAACCAAACCCAGACACATTGGCCGAAATATAAGCCGAATCAGAGAACTTCGCGGTATGAAACAAGAAATACTTGGAGAAGCTATTGGAACAAGCCAGAAATATATTTCCGTTATTGAATCCAGCGAAACTGTTGATCCCGAAAAACTTGCGGAAATTGCAAAAGCACTTGGTGTTACGGTAGAAGCTATTGAAAACTTTTCGGAAGAATCTGTTTTTAATTTTTTTAATAACTTCTATGATAATAGTAGTGCTGGAAGTGGAATATTTAATCATCCTAATCATTGCACCTTCAATCCTCTTGATAAAGTGGTGGAACTTTACGAACGTTTGGTTCAGGCTGAAAAGGATAAGGTCGAGTATTTAGAAAAATTGATGAAAGGGAAGTAATATTCTTTTTCTTATATATAAAATGCGCAATGGGAATTGCGCATTTTTTTGTTGCTATTTCTTTTTTAAAGTTGTGGCAAAATGAAACAAAGAAATTATTTTGCCACGGTTTTTGTGGCAAAAATTAAAATAGCAAAAAAATTGCCACGAATTTTGTGGCAAAACAAAAACTAAAACTGATTTTGCCACAAGTTTTTGTTTTCTAAGTTGTGACAAAATAAAAAATGGAAACTTTTTTGTCACAGTTTTTTTTGTGACAAAATAAAAATAAATAAAAAATTTGTCACGAAAACTGTCACAAAGTGAAAAACAAAATTGATTTTATCACACGTTTTTTTGTGGAGACAGCAATACTAATTTTACCTTTAATCCTCTTGATAAAGTGGTGGAACTTTACGAACGTTTGGTTCAGGCTGAAAAGG
>JBDTNT010000063.1:0-49290 GCA_039933615.1 Flavobacterium sp.
CAGTTAAAACAGCAACAACAGCTAAACTTAAAAATACTTTTTTCATCTTACTTTATTATAAAAGGTTAATTATTAATTCGAGGCAAAGATATAAATTTTTTAATATGTAAAATATTTTTTTATTTTTTTTTTAAAATATTTTCATTGCTCACGAATATCTTAGTTATCAAAGAATATGCCAAAATACTAAAATTATGTTATATTATTGTATTTTTTGTATAAATTATTTTTTGTTGAATATTCAATAAGAAAAATAGCCTTTTTGATTCTCTTAACGGTGGTATATTTTGGTTTTGATTGATTATTCTGCAGGCTTTAAAGGCTAAAATAAGCTCTTTTGTGCGTCTTTTTTATGATTTACGACTCAAAACTCAGCTTTTGTTATTTCGAGTTGTTAAAAAACGATTTCCATAATGGTATTTGTAGCTCCTTTATTGTGCTGAATAAACAACTTGCAAATTTGCGATTTTTCCTTAAAAAAACTTTCGTCTGAGATTAAGCGATCCAAATTTTGTTTTAGTTCTTCTTTACTGTCGATTGCAATGCATCCTCCCAGCTTTACTAACTCGACAGCTTCAGCAAAATTGGAGTAGTTAGGTCCTGTTATAATTGGGATTCCAAAAGTAGCAGGCTCTAAAATATTATGAATACCCGGGTTTCCAAATCCACCTCCGACATAGGCTATCGTTCCGTAACTATAGATTTTAGTCAGCAAGCCAACTGTGTCAATAATAAACACATTGTAATTTGATAGGTCTGTATTTTCTTTTTCGGAAAATAAAATACTTGATTTTGTGATTTGAGATTTAAGGCTGGCGATTTGATCTGCTTTTATGTTATGTGGTGCAATAATGAATTTTATATTCTCCGGAGCCTGATTGATGTAATCGGCTAATAATGCTTCGTCTTTTGGCCATGAACTTCCGATGACAATTGTGGTCTGGTTGTTTTTGAAGTTTTCAATAAAATCAAGCGTGTTGTCTCTTTCTAAGATTGCATTAACCCGATCAAAACGGGTGTCGCCGGAAACAATAACATTTTGAAAACCAATAGCTTCTACTTTTTCTTTTGAGCTTTCATTTTGTACAAAGAAGTAAGTGAAAGTTTTTAAGGCATTTCGGTAAAATCCACCATACCACTTAAAGAACATCTGACTGTTCCTGAAAATTCCGGAAATCAAATAGGTTGGTGTTTTGCTTTCTTTGAGCTCTTTCAGGTAGTTAAGCCAAAATTCATATTTGATAAAAAACACGAATTCAGGATGTGTTAATTTCAAAAAACGTTTAGCATTGCTTTTGGTATCTAAAGGCAGGTATAATGTGACGTCTGCAACTGTGTTGTTTTTACGCACTTCGTATCCGGAAGGGGAAAAAAAGGTAATAATGATTTTATGAGAAGGGTGTTTTTCTTTCATTTTTTCGATTACCGGTAAGCCTTGCTCGTACTCTCCAAGAGAAGCGGAATGAAACCAAATGGTTTTGTCCGTGGGTTTTATCCTTTCTTCTAAAATGGTGAAAACATTTTTTCTGCCATCAATAAAAAGCTTAATTTTTGGACTAAACAGTGCTACAATTTTTAGGAAAAAACCAGCGAGATAAACGACTATATTGTATAGAAAAAGCATGTGTGTAATTTTGGTGCTAAAATACGTTTCTTTCGATTATTTTCATTGTTTGAAGGTATTAAATAACTATTTTTGTGCTTCGTTTTGAAGATTGAATTCCAAAAACAAATCTTAAGTTTTAAAATAAAGAAAGATAAATGAAAAAAATTCAAATGGTTGACTTAAAGAGTCAATACGAGAAAATAAAAACTACCGTTGATGCTTCAATCCAAGAAGTTTTAGATACAAATACTTATATAAATGGACCATTAGTTCATCAGTTTCAAAAAGATCTTGAAGAATATTTAGGGGCAAAACACGTAATTCCGTGTGCAAATGGTACAGATGCATTGCAAATTGCAATGATGGCGTTGGATTTAAAGCCTGGTGATGAGGTTATTACTGCCGATTTTACTTTCGCTGCAACTGTAGAGGTTATTGCTTTATTGCAATTGACTCCCGTTTTAGTTGATGTTGATATGACAAATATGAACATTGATATTGAGGTAATTAAAAAAGCAATTACCCCAAAAACGAAAGCAATCGTTCCGGTGCATTTATTTGGTCGTGCGGCCAATATGGATGCAATTATGGAAATTGCTGCAGAACATAATTTATATGTAATCGAAGATAATGCACAGGCAATTGGAGCAGACTATGTTTCTAAATCTGGAGTAAAAAATAAAGTAGGGGTAATTGGTCATGTTGCGGCAACTTCATTTTTCCCATCTAAAAACTTAGGTTGTTATGGAGATGGAGGAGCAATTTTTACCAATGATGATAAATTGGCTCACATTATCCGCGGAATTGTAAATCACGGAATGTATGAGCGTTACCACCATGATGTGGTAGGTGTGAATTCCCGTCTGGATAGTATCCAGGCAGCAGTTTTAAATGCAAAATTACCTTTATTAGACGAATATAACAAAGCCCGCCGTCGTGCTGCAACTAAATATAACGCAGCTTTTGCGGGTCATAAAAATATTATTACACCGGAATTTGATGCAAATGAAAACGATCATGTTTTTCATCAATATGTTTTGAGAATTGTTGATGCGGATCGTAATGCGTTAATGCAATATTTGTTGGATAAAGCAATTCCATGTGCAATTTATTATCCGATTCCATTGCATTCACAAAAAGCCTACGTTGATGTTCGTTATAAGGAAGAGCAATTTCCGGTAACCAATCAATTGGTGAAAGAAGTAATTGCCCTGCCAATGCATACAGAATTAGATGATGAGCAGATTAAATTTATCACAGATAGTGTAATCGAATTTTTGAAATAAAGAAAACTAAATTATTAGCCATAAAATAACCACAAAATGAAAGTATTAGTAACAGGAGGATTAGGATTTATCGGTTCGCATACGGTAGTCGAATTGCAAAATGAAGGCTTTGAAGTTGTAATCATTGATGATCTTTCTAATTCTTCAGAAAGTGTTTTGCAAGGAATAGAGAAAATTACAGGAAAACTGCCGCTGTTTGAAAAAATAGACCTAAGGGAAAAAGCAGCAGTTCAGGATTTCTTTAAAAAACACAATGACGTTACAGGAGTTATTCATTTTGCGGCATCAAAAGCAGTTGGTGAAAGTGTTGAAAATCCGTTATTATATTACGAAAACAATATTGGTACGTTAGTGTATTTGTTGCAGCAATTGCAACAAAAACCTGAGGCGAGTTTTATTTTTAGTTCTTCTTGTACAGTTTACGGTCAGGCCGAAAAAATGCCAATTACAGAAGATGCTCCAATACAGGCTGCAATGTCTCCTTATGGAAATACAAAGCAGATTGGGGAAGAGATTATTACCGATACTGCAAGAGTAACTAATATCAGTGCTATTTTATTACGTTATTTCAATCCTGTTGGAGCACATGAGACAACAGAAATTGGAGAATTGCCAATAGGGGTTCCTCAGAATTTAGTGCCTTTTATTACGCAAACGGGTATGGGATTGCGTAAAGAATTATCTGTTTTCGGAAATGATTATCCAACACCGGACGGAACTGCAGTCCGGGATTATATTCATGTTGTAGATTTGGCAAAAGCACACGTTATTGCCTTAAAGCGTTTGTTAGATAAAAAGAATCTGGCTAAAGTAGAGACTTTTAACTTAGGAACCGGAAAAGGAAGTTCTGTCCTTGAGGTGATTAACAGTTTTGAAAAAGTAAGTAATACCAAATTACCCTATAAAGTTATGCCACGCCGCGAAGGTGATATCACTGAAGCGTACGCGAATACAGACAAAGCAAATGATATTTTGGGATGGAAGGCACAGCTAACTTTAGATGAAGCAATGGCAAGCGCCTGGAAGTGGGAACAAAAAGTACGATCGTAGAAATGTATATGTGTAGAGGCGCACAGTAGTACGTCTCTACGAACAAACAAAAATCCCAAATTATAGAATTATAGTTTGGGATTTTTTATATAAAAAAGGTATTAAAATTATCATGAAACAAAATTTAGATTATAAATTAATTTTTGCCTTAACAGCTGTTGGAATTGTTTGGGGCACCACATTTTTGGGGATTAGGGTTGCTGTAGAGACAATTCCGCCGTGGTTTGTAACATCTATTCGTCAGGGGCTTGCAGGATTGATTGTAATGATCATTTTGTTATTTAAAAAAGAACTGAAATGGATTGGATGGAAAAACCTGGGGCATCAGCTTGTTCCGTCTGTACTGATGATTGTTATTGCTAATGGCTTTACAACTATTGCAGAGCAGACTTTACCAAGTGGATTAGCATCTGTAATAAGTGCCATGTCGCCAATACTTATTTTTATTGGAAGTATTTTGTTCGGGTTGCAAAAAGCAAGTTTAAAAGGATTTGCAGGTGTTATTGTCGGTTTTTCAGGTGTTATTTTTATCTTTAAAGACGGACTTGGTTCCTTTTTGGATGAGGATTATAAAATTGGGGTTATTTTTATGGGCCTGGCTATTTTGGCCTGGGCAGCCGGAACAATTTACACGAAAACACACGGTTACAAATCGAATAATATTGCACTCAATTTATTCTATCAGTTTACAATGGCTTCCTGTATTCAGCTTGTTTTGGCCTTTATTTTTTCGCCAAATCCGGATATAGGTTCGTGGAGTTCAAGGAGTATTTATGCTTCTTTGTATTTATCTGTTTTTGGATCTGTGATTGCATTTTTCTGTTATAATTATGCTCTAAAACATGTTACAGCCGTACAAGTTTCTATTTTGTCTTATGTAAATACGATTATTGCTGTTTTCCTCGGCTGGCTGCTTTTAAAGGAGAAAATCACAGTCGATTTCATCATTGCGACAATACTTATTATTTTAGGGGTTTTCATTATCAATTATAAAAAGAAAGAAAAAAATACGCCATAGAGAAACAAGGCAGTACGTCTCTGTCTTGGGATTTTTTGGTTCAACTAATTTATTGTAAATTCGTTTGATAAAGAAAGTGATTATGAACGCGAAAAAAGGATATCCTAAAAACAAGACCCAAGAACCTGCAGTCGAATACGAAGTTCAAAAGTCAAAATTTAAAGGAATAGACAGAGAGACTTTCGATTTTGATGCTGAATTTGCAAAAGGATTGGCACCACAGGAATTTAAAGAGGAAATGTTCAAGAGAATAAAAACATATCCTTGGGAAAAATAATCTTTGAAAATGCTGTTCTTGAATATTTTGATAATTTGGTTTTACACTTTTCGAAAAGGAATATTTTGGTTTTCCTGAATCTGCTCAAAATTATGTTGATAAAATTGTAGTTTTTGTTATTTCAAATATATCAGCTTTTCCACATAAGAAAAGTCCCGATAAACTTCGTTATTTAGGATCAAATTATATTTTTCGAAAAAGGAGATAAAAATTATTTGATTACAGGAATTTTGAATGATCATTGTATTGAAGCAAAAGAGCTTTAGAAATATAAAATCCCAAATTATCAATGATAATTTGGGATTTTTTTATTTATAATTCCAGCCTGAAAACCGAGACTGATAACTAATTAAGCGTTAGCAGTAACAGCTTCTTTGTCAATTTTGTTAATTAAACCAGCTAAAACTTTTCCTGGTCCAACTTCTGTAAACAAAGTAGCGCCGTCAGCGATCATTTGCTGTACAGATTGTGTCCATTTTACAGGAGCGGTCAGCTGGATGATTAAGTTCTTTTTAATTTCATTTGGATCAGAAACAGCGCTTGCCGTAACATTTTGATAAACCGGGCAAATCGGATTTGCGAATGTAGTCGCTTCAATTGCAGCAGCCAGTTCTTCTCTTGCCGGCTCCATCATTGGGGAGTGAAATGCTCCTCCAACAGGTAAAATCAAAGCACGTTTCGCTCCGGCAGCTTTCATAGCTTCGCAAGCTTTTTCAACAGCAGTAGTTTCTCCTGAAATCACCAATTGTCCGGGACAGTTGTAATTTGCAGCCACTACAACTCCGTCAATAGAAGCGCAAACTTCTTCCACGATATTATCTGCTAAACCTAAAACGGCAGCCATTGTAGATGGAGTGATTTCACACGCTTTTTGCATGGCTAAAGCACGTTGGGAAACTAATTTAAGGCCATCTTCAAAAGATAAAGTTCCGTTGGCAACCAATGCTGAGAATTCTCCTAAAGAATGTCCTGCAACCATTTCCGGTTTAAAATCTTCACCTAAAGTTTTTGCTAAAATAACCGAGTGTAAAAAAACCGCTGGCTGCGTAACTTTTGTTTCTTTCAGCTCTTCGGCTGTACCTTCAAACATGATATCTGTAATTCTGAAACCTAAAATTTCATTCGCTTTTTCGAATAATTCTTTGGCTAATGCTGATGTTTCATATAAGTCTTTGCCCATTCCTGTAAACTGTGCGCCCTGACCCGGAAATACGTATGCTTTCATTTGTCTAATTTAAAGTTGTTTTTTTGAATTGAAAATTAGTTTCAATTGAAAGGCAAAAATAGCATTTTTTTAGCTCGTATAATCCTTAAACATGTAAATCCATAATAATCTTGAAAATCTCAGGTTGAAAAATGACAAACAGATAATTACAGCTGCGATAATTGGGATTATTCTTAAATCAAAAGTTTTTTCAAAAAAGAATTGTGCAATGCAATAAGTGGCAATGCCCTGTGCAACAGTTAATCCGTAGTTTACATACATGGCACCAAAAAAATAACCTGGTTCTTTCTGGAATTTATAGTTACAATGACTGCAGTATTCATTCATTTTTGGGAAGCCGAAGTTCAGGAATATGTTTTTATCCTTAAATACTTTTCCTTTATGACAATTAGGACATTCGTTTTTTAAAATATGGACTAGCGTACTTGACATGACTTTGTTGTTTTTATTTATACAAAGGTATTTTAGATTCTATTTAAACCTTTTTTATATCTTCGCTTATTATAGCACAATAAAGACATTTTGTATGAAAAAATATCCAGTTTATAGTGTTCAGAATTTTAGCTGTAACGATATTCATCGTGATTTTTATGTAAATACTTTTAAGGAACATTTAAAAAACCACAGTTTTATCGAAGAACCACATCGACATGATTCCTATTTGATGGTTTTTTTTACAAATGGCTCCGGAATTCACGAAATTGATTTTGATCGTTTTGAAATAAAAAGAGGGAGTCTGTTTGTCTTACAGCCCGGACAAATGCATCATTGGAGTTTGTCTGAAGATATTGAAGGTTTTGTGATTATCTTTTCACAGGAACTTTATAATCTGTATTTCGGACAGAAAAAAATCAACGATTATAATTTCTATCATTCAATTCAGAATCGTCCTGAAATGTTTTTTGAATCAGAAGGAATGGCTAAAATTTTGCCTTATTTTAATTTGTTGATTCAGGAAAATTTTCAAAATCATAAATTACAATTGGATAAAATGCTTAATTTATTAGATTGCATTCATATCGAAATTTCAAAAAAATATAATGAAACCTATTCGCATCAAACACATTCTTATAATGTGAAGATTAATACTTTTGAAACACTTCTGGAAAAACATTTTAAAAGTCAAAAACTGCCTTCATTTTACGCAGAACAATTGCATATTACTTTAAAGCACTTGAATAGAATTTGTAATGAAATTTTAGAAAAAACGGCAACAGAAGTCATTATGGATCGCGTAATTCTTGAAATAAAACGAATGCTAATCGATAAACAATTGGCTGTAAATGAAGTTGCATACGCTGTTGGCTATGAAGATTACTCGTATTTCTCCAGGGTTTTTAAAAAACAAACTGGTTTTTCCCCAACGGAATTTCGAAATAATACTTTGCGATGATTTGTTCGCCACAGATTAAAGGATTCTTTGAATTTTTAAATCTGTAACAAAAAAATATTTTAGTTTTTGGAGATAAAAAATTAGTAAAAATTCGTGGTAAGAAAAAAAATATAAAACCCGACAGGTTTTTAAAACCTGTCGGGTTTGAATATGTAAACCTAATTGTAATTATGCTTGTTTCGAAAATTGTAATTCAATATTCAATTTAACTTCTTCTCCAACTAAAACCCCACCAGTTTCAAGAGCTGAATTCCAGTTTAATCCCCAATCTTTACGATTGATTTTTCCTTCAATACTTAAACCTACTTTTGTATTTCCCCATGGATCAGTCATGATACCGCTAAAGTCTACTGGAAATGTTACCGTTTTTGAAACCCCTTTAATGTTTAAATCTCCCGTAATTTCATAATCACCATCATCAATTTTTTTGAATGAAGAAGATTTGAATGTTAATTTTGGATTGTTTTCAGCGTCGAAAAAATCGGCGCTTCTTAAGTGACCGTCTCTGTCTGCATTTGCTGTATCGACAGAAGCAATGTCTCCGGAAAATTCAATCGCTGCATTTTCGAAATCATTTCCTTCTGAAGTAATTGTTGCATCGTAAGTTCCAAATTTTCCTGAAACATTAGTAAACATCATGTGTTTAACTTTAAAACCAATTTCTGAATGTGTTGGGTCAATTGACCATTTTGTAGTTGCCATAATTTTTATTTTTTAAATTGTAATATTTTCATTTTGATAGGACAAAGTTACGCCGAGACTAATCTAAAAGCACTTAACCTAGATTAAGAAGTGAAAAGGATATGTTTTTTAATTATCGGTTGTATTGTTCCTGTAGAAAGTCAAAGCTCCTGATGGACATTTGTTTACCGTTTCTATTATTTTTTCAGAAGTTGAATTTTCAGCTTGTATCCAGGGTTTTTCTTTTGGATGAAAAACATCAGGATTGTTTTTTACGCAATTTGCAGAATGAATGCATTTCCCGGATTCCCATACTATGGTAACGTCACCATTCGTATATTCTTTTGTGAGGTCGTTTGGATTCATGGTTGAAAAATTTAATGATTTGGTTTAATCCAGATTAATTCCTTTTATAAATTTAATCTTTCTTTTTCTATTTTGTAAAATTTAGGTAAAAAAGAGAGGTAATAAATTGAAATTCAAAATATTACCTCTCGTTTAAGTTGTGTTGTTTCTGAATTAATAATTCATCGGAATTTCCATTAATAAAAACTCAGCATCTGTATTTGCTTTTATATTTAAAGTTTCGAAATCTGAGATCCCAAGTGCATCACGAGTATTCAATTCCTGCCCATTGATAGTCACATTCCCTTTTAAGATGAAAGCGTAAACACCATTTCCTTCTTTTTTCAATTGATATTCTGTTGCAATTCCGGCATCAAAATTAGCCATATGGAACCAGGCATCCTGATGAATCCAAACTCCTTCGTCATCTGCATTTGGAGATAAGATTTGTGAAAGTTTATTATGTCTGTCAGCAACATCTAATGTAATTTGCTGATAACGTGGATCAACATTTCTCTTATTCGGAAACAACCAGATTTGCAACAATTTAGTCTGTTGATCTGCATTCGGATTGAATTCACTATGTTGCACTCCGGTTCCTGCACTCATCACCTGAATGTCTCCATTTTTGATGATTTCAGTATTTCCCATGCTGTCTTTATGTGCTAAATCACCTTCTAACGGGATCGTGATGATTTCCATATTGTCGTGTGGATGCGTTCCAAAACCCATTCCACCCGCAATGGTGTCGTCGTTTAAAACACGAAGTGCCCCAAACTGAATTCTATCCGGATTGTACCAGCTTGCAAAGCTAAAACTGTGATACGCATTAAGCCATCCGTGATTTGCATTTCCTCTTGTTTCTGCTTTATGTAATACTATATTTTCCATGATATATGTGTTTTGTTATTTTGATAGTACAAATTTACGATCAACTTAAGTAAAACGCACTTAATCTAGGTTAAGAAAATTTTGGTTAGGTACAGAGGTTCAAAGTTTCAGAGTGGCAAAGACTCAAAGGGAAAAAAATCTTTGAGTCTTTGCTAGAAAAATTAAAAGGCGTGGAATTTATAGATCTAAGAAATCTAAAAAGTCTAATATTCTAAGAAGTTTAACAATCTAAAAAATCTAACTGTACTGCGTTATATATTGCTGCACAACCGCATCTGTATTTTCATGACGTTTCTTTTTCTCCAATGCAATAGGCGGGGCTGCTCTTTCCAGACAGTCTTTAATGGCGCAGGTTTCACAGGTTACGCCGACCATCCGCTTTACAAGTGGTTTTCCATCAATGAATTTGAATTTCTTTTTCATTGTTGGGTTAATTAAAATCCCGACAGAAATACTACGAATGTTATTATGTACAAAAGGATCTTTGGTTGCCGATGAAAAAACCAAATATTCATTGCCGCTATTGGCATAACTCGAAATCTGAGCATCAAAAAAATGAGGCTTGTTTTGTCTGATGGCTTCGTCTATTGTTTTTACCGAAACCCATCTTCTGCAATAATGTTCGTTGGTTTCGTTTGCGTGTGGTTCCTGCTGATTGGTAATGTGTAATTCTTTTTTTATCTGATAAAAATCAGAACCAATTTCGTGTGATAATCTTAAAAAGAACAGGTTTTTCAGGTGAAAATCTTTGGGTAATAAATTGGTTAATCTCTGATAAAAAGATTCCGGGGAAACTTCGAAGCTTTCAATTAAAGCGACAAATTCTTCCGGTTTTGGCTGTTCATTATTTAAAAATAAATTAATCTTGTCGACAACCAATTTTCTGGGTAATAATAGTGCTCCGGCGAAATAAGACGCGTAAAAATTATGCAGTACCTGATCGAAATTATCAAACTTAATCCAGCTGAAAGTCAGTAATCTGTCGGATATTTTTAGATAATTATAAGCAATTTCTTTGGCTAGAATAAAAGCCTTTTGCGGATCGTCAATTTCTGTTGAAAGTAATAATGTTTTGCTTTTCGGTACATAAATCGAACGTAAGTCACCTAATGCCTCCTGGTCTGTAAAAGCAATTTCTTCTATTTTGTATTCATATTCTTCTTTTAGAATGGCTTCTAATTCTTCAATGCTAATTTTAGAATCCAAATTGATCTGAAAGGATTTTGAGAAAGCAATAACCTTATTTTCTAAATCCTCAAAATAATTACTGTGGGCTTCCTGGTAAGAACGCAAAGCAGCGAGAAAGAAGCTTTCGCGGCTTAAGTTATAATGTTGTGCAATTTCAATAATCGTACTAATGAAAGCATTGACTTTTGCCGGGGCATTCGCAATAATATCAATTAAATCGGCTTCCTGAATGCCAAAAAGCTCTAATGGAATCTCTTTTAAAATACCCGATTTTAGGATTTCACCGATTGGAGCGAGGTTATTATCGAGTTTTAAGGAGACCATTTGGTCATAAGGAACGTCCAGATGTTCGCATAAAAGCAAAATTTTATCAGTTTTTGGATATTTTTTTCCTTTTTCAATTTCATTCAAATATGATTTTGAAAGATTGGTCAGTTTGGCTAAGCCAAAAAGCGAAAGGTTCTTTTGGGTGCGGACTTGCTTGAGTTTAAGTCCAAAAATAAGTTTGATGTAGTCTTTTTCGATATCCATAATATCAAATGTAACCAATAAAAAAATAATCGCCAAAAAAATATTTTAAACATTTAGCGAACGTTCGCTTGTTTTGTAAAAAACTTTTCCCTAACATTGTAGTGTCAAACTGGTTATGCATTAGTTGATTATGTTTAAAATGTTTTTGAATTAAAAAAAACACCAGTTAATTACAACTATGTATAATTAAAAATAAAATCAGCAGCTATGAAAAACCAATTAGAAACTACAGAGGCGGCAATGGAATTTTTAGCCGAAAAGAACTTTTCTTATCCAACTATTTGGACAGATGATGCAATTGCTTTTATAACAGAATTGCATAAAAAATTCGAATCACAACGAAAATTGTTGTTGCTACAGAGAGCACAAAAACAAGTCGGTTTTGATCAGGGAATCATGCCAGTCTTTCCGTCAGAAACCAAAAATTTGAGAGAAAGTAATTGGACAGCTGGCGAAACTCCAAAAGATTTACTAGACAGAAGAGTGGAAATTACCGGACCGGTTGATCGCAAAATGATCATCAATGCTTTGAATTCGGGAGCGAAAACATTTATGGCTGATTTTGAAGACAGTACTTCTCCAACCTGGCAGAATTTAATGGATGGTCAGGTTAATTTAATAGATGCTGTCAATAGAACTATTTCATACACAGATACTTTAAAAAGTAAAAGTTATCATTTAAATGAAAAAATTGCAACGCTGATTGTTCGCCCTAGAGGTTTACATCTTTTAGAAAAACATATCCAGGTTGAGGGCGCAATGGTTTCAGGCTCTTTGGTTGATTTCGGTTTATATGTTTTTCATAATCATAAAAAATTGCTTGAAAATAATTCAGGACCCTATTTCTACATTCCAAAACTGGAACATTATCTGGAAGCACGGTGGTGGAATACGGTAATTGATTTTACGGAAGATTATTTGAAATTATCAAGAGGAACAATCAAAGTTACAGTCCTTATTGAAACCATAACAGCAAGTTTTCAATTGGATGAAATTATCTATGAATTGAAAGACCATATTGTGGGATTGAATTGCGGGCGTTGGGATTACATTTTCTCTTACATCAAAAAATTCCGTAAAAATCCGAAGTTTATTGTTCCCGATCGCGATCAGGTAAATATGACTTCACCTTTTATGAATGCGTATTCAAATCTGGTAATTCAGCGATGTCATAAAAGAGGAATTCATGCCATTGGCGGAATGGCAGCTCAAATTCCGATTAAAAATAATGAAGAAGCCAATGCGGTCGCTTTCGCGAAAGTTAAAACCGATAAAGAACGTGAAGTTCGAAACGGCCATGACGGAACCTGGGTAGCGCATCCGGATTTGGTTCCGTTGGCAAAAGCTGTTTTTGATGCAGGAATGCCAACCCCGAATCAGATTCATGTAAAAAGGGAATTTCGAAAAATAACAGAAACAGATTTAATTGAACCGCCAGTTGGAATCATAACTGAAAATGGCGTTCGAAAAAATATCAATGTTGGCGTTTTGTATCTGGCTTCCTGGCTTAACGGTCAGGGCGCTGCAGCTTTACACAATTTGATGGAAGATGCTGCGACTGCTGAAATTTCGAGATCGCAATTGTGGCAATGGCTTCAGAATAATGTGGCCTTGGATAATGGCAAACTATTGAATCTGGCCTATTATCACGAACTGGCTTTAGAGGAATTTAATAAGATAAAAACGGAGTTAGGGGAAGAGAATTATGAAAAACGTCAATTTCCTTTGGCTGAAAAAGTTCTGGAAAGATTGGTTGTTAATACTGATTTTGTTGACTTTTTGACTATTCCGTGTTACAAATATTTATAAAACTTCTGAGCTTTAATTTTTAACACATAGAAACATAGGTTTTAAACTTTAATAAAAGAGAATTGAAAAAAATCACACGCAAACTATTACTATTTATAAGTCTCAGTTGAAAACTGAAAACTGCGGCTAAAAACTTTACTTACTAACCAACTTAACTATATTATTTATGAAAACAACAGAAGACAGAATTCAGGAATTGATTAACGATTGGATCACCAACCCAAGATGGAAAGGTGTTGAACGCCCTTAT
Source organism: Flavobacterium sp. (assembly GCA_039933615.1). GTDB lineage: Bacteria > Bacteroidota > Bacteroidia > Flavobacteriales > Flavobacteriaceae > Flavobacterium. The sequence goes on from JBDTNT010000063.1 coordinate 13,551, forward strand.
ACTGCTACAGAAGTGGTTACGCTTCAAGGGTCTTATCAAATTGAGCACTCTATTGCCAAAATGGGAGCACAAAAATTATGGAGAAAGTTAAAAAGTCAGGATTTTGTAGCTGGATTGGGTGCTTTAACTGGAAATCAGGCCATTCAGGAAGTGGATGCAGGTTTGGAAGCAATTTATTTGAGTGGTTGGCAAGTAGCTGCCGACGCAAATCTGGCAGGAGAAATGTATCCTGATCAGTCGCTTTACCCAGTAAACAGTGTGCCGATGGTTGTTAAAAAAATTAATAGTGCTTTGTTGCGTGCTGATCAGATTCAGGTGGTGAATGGAGTTGAAGATAAAAAAGATTACTTAGTGCCGATTGTCGCTGATGCCGAAGCGGGTTTTGGAGGAAACCTGAATGCTTTCGAATTAATGAAAGCTATGATAGATGCGGGAGCTTCCGGAGTTCATTTTGAAGATCAGTTAAGTTCAGCTAAAAAGTGTGGCCATTTAGGAGGAAAGGTTTTGGTGCCAACTCAGGAAGCTATTAATAAACTGATCGCTGCACGACTTGCGGCAGACGTTATGGGAGTTTCTACGCTTATTGTTGCAAGAACAGATGCTGATGCGGCTAATTTATTAACCAGTGACGCGGACCCGAGGGATGCTAAATTTATTACTGGCGAAAAAACCAATGAAGGTTTCTTTTATGTAAAAAACGGTATCGATCAGGGAATTGCAAGAGGTTTAAGCTATGCGCCATACGCCGATTTGATCTGGATGGAAACCAGTAATCCTGATTTGGTTTATGCTAAAAAGTTTGCTGATGCGATGAGAAAAGAGTTTCCGGACAAAATGCTGGCATACAATTGTTCCCCTTCTTTTAACTGGGCTGCGAAATTATCTGTTGCGGAAATGGAAACTTTCAGAGAAGATTTGGCTGCAATGGGATATAAATTCCAGTTCATCACTTTGGCAGGTTTTCACGCTTTAAACACAAGTATGTTCGAATTGTCTAAAGCTTACAAAGAAAGAGGAATGGCTGGTTATTCTGAATTACAGGAGAGAGAATTCGCTTTACAGAAAAACGGATTCAGAGCTGTAAAACATCAGGCGTTTGTTGGGACTTCTTATTTTGATGCCGTTCAAAATACAGTGACAATTGGCAAATCAACAACAACGGCAATGAAACATTCAACCGAGGTTGAACAATTTTAATTCAAAAAAACACGGTTCTTATTAGTGGAGCCGTGTTTTTTTTTGTCACAGATTAGACAGATTAAAATAAATATCCTTTTAATCTGTGAAATCTGTGGCTAAACTATTTCTTCAAAAGACGAGCTTTCATTTTACTAAAAAATTCCGGTGTTACACCTATAAAAGAAGCAATTTGTTTTTGAGGAACTTTATAAACTAAGTTTTGATATTTCGAACAAAATTTCTCGAATCGTTCTTCGGCAGGTAAACTCAAATTATCCATTAATCTTTGTTGGTTGGCTACTAAGGAATTTTCGATTAAAATCCTGAAAAAACGTTCTAATTTTGGAATTTCTAAATACAATTGTTCCTGGTTTTCTTTTGATAATGAAACTATTTCAGCTTCTTCTAAAACTTCAATGAAAAGCTGCCCGGGCTTTTGTGAAAAATAACTATACATGTCACTCATCCACCAGCCTTCACAAGCAAATGATAATACATGTTCTACAATGTTATCGTTGATATTAAAACTTCTTAAAATTCCGGAATTTACAAAATAGGAATGTTTGCAAACCTCGCCGGCATTCAATAAAATGGTTTTGGCTTTGTAAGTATGTGTTTCTGTTTTAGATAAAAAAAGAGCCTGTTCTTCAGGAGTCAATGAAACGTGTTTGGCAATGTTTTCGAGAATCAATGCCATTATTTTTCTGCTATTAAAGTAAATGAAGTCGCTTTAAATCGGTCTCCAACTATTTCTCCTGTCACAGAAGCTTTTCTAATGGCGTTACAAAATCCATCTTTGGCATGTGCATCGCCATGATCATGAATTGTAGTTCCATCAACAAAATAAGATTTTCCGTCAATGCGAATGGCTAAATCACAACTTTTACCTTTCATTCCAAATTGGCATTCTCCGCAGGAAGCTTCTGCAATTTGAGGTTTTTCAATCTTTTTTTTATCTTGAGCCTGCGTCGAAATACCGGCAAAGAGCAATACAAGGAATATTAATTTTTTCATTTTTTTAAGAATTTACAGTTATTAATTTTGAAGTTGTTTTGGCACGTTCTATTATTTCTTCAATTGGAGTTGCCAGAGAATCATGGCTTAAAACAACACCCATTCTTCTATATGGTCTTGAAGTTGGTTTGCCAAAAATCCTGAAATCGGTTTTGGGTAAAGCAGCCACTTTTTCGATTCCGGTAAAAGTAGGATTTGTAGAGTCTTCAGAAGCTAAAATTACGGCACTTGCTGCGGCTTTTTCCAATATTATTTCGAAAATTGGCAGGCTTAAAATAGCACGTAAATGTAACTCAAATTCGTTGAAGTTTTGAGTTCCTGCTAAAGTTACCATTCCGGTATCATGTGGGCGGGGAGAGAGTTCAGAGAAATACACGCCTTCATCCGTCAGAAAAAATTCAACACCAAATAGCCCTGCTCCGCCAAGCGCTTCGGTAATTTTCTCGGCCATATCCTGTGCTTCGTATAAATCTTTGTCAGAAACTTTTGCAGGCTGCCAGCTTTCCTGATAATCGCCGCGTTCCTGTCTGTGGCCAATTGGAGCACAAAAAAGCGTTGGATTGTTATTTTGGGTAATCGTTAGTAATGTAATTTCAGAATTGAAAGCTACAAAAGCTTCAACGATAACTTCAATAACATCACCACGGGAACCTGCAACGGCATATTCCCAGGCTTTTAAAATATCGCCCTGATTTTTAATTGTCGATTGCCCTTTTCCGGAAGAAGACATTAGCGGTTTTACCACACATGGAATTCCAACTTCCTGAACTGCTTTTTCTAATTCTTCTGCTGAAGTTGCATATTGATATTTGGCTGTTTTTAAACCTAATTCTTTTGAAGCCAAATCACGAATGGCTTTACGGTTCATAGTGAAATTGGCTGCTTTCGCTGAAGGAACAACAGTAATGCCTTGTTTCTCATAATCATAAAAACGTTCGGTACGAATTGCCTCTATTTCCGGAACAATAAAGTCTGGTTTATGTTTGGCTACAATACGGTCAAGTGCCTCGCTGTCGAGCATATTGATGACTTCAAAACTATGAGCGACCTGCATTGCCGGTGCATTTTCGTAACTGTCAACAGCAATTATAGTTTGTCCGATTCTTTGTGCGGCAATTGCGAATTCTTTTCCTAATTCACCTGAACCTAGAAGTAGTATTTTCATTTTAGTGGATTCATTTTGATTTAGTAAAGATAAAAAAATGGATTTTATTCTCGCGCAGATTTTGCAGATTGGGGAGATTTAATTTATAGTGAAATTACTTTTTATATTCAGTAACCATACAGTTTGTCATTTCGACGAAGGAGAAATCTTCACGAGTAGTTCTATAATTTGAATCATCAGGCTTTGTCGAGTTTCGTGCGAAGATTTCTTCTTCGTCGGAATGACAAGATTGTAGAATGTAATTATAAACGAAATAGTTCTCGTTTACGGTTTGCGTGAGGGATAGAAGTGGAAAGCCCACAGCCTGACGAAGGAAGTGCGAGGACTTGAAACGGATAGCCCGACCCTTGGGTCACGCCCAAATAAAAAAACCGATACTTCTAAAAGTATCGGTTTTGTATTTTAATGAAAATGATCTTCTTCAATTTCAAATTCAGCATCTTTTTCCCAGATTTCCATTTCACAAGGTTTGCAATTGAACTTTAGTTTGTATTCCAGTTCACCTTGTTTTAAAACCAATGGTTCTTTGACTTTAGTGCCCACTATATCTTTTTGGTGGATCGGACATTTTTTTAATTCATATTTAATGCAATATTTCGTAGTCATTACACGGGATTTTCCTGGGTCCCATTGTAATTCAAATGCTTTTTCTATTTCTGTAACACCGTGACGTTCGTAGAATTTACGAGCCGTTTTGTTCGAAACATTGTACATAAAATCCAGTTTAGTTTCCGGATAAGGATGCGATGTTTTTTCTATTTGATGTTCTTCACGTTTGTAATTAGCCAAACGAATTTCTGATAATTGTTCGAAAACATTTCTTCTCATTTCATTGATTTTTGAAATAGGAAGGAACCAGTTTTCAGAGAACATTACATTAATTTCATCAGCACTGTAAGGTGTAAACCCTGTTTTTGCCAATTGAACTTTAATGTTTTCCTCAATTGATTCACCAGTTTTTGTTTTTTCTTTCGAATGTGTCAGTTTTACGATACTTACGTTTTCGTCTTCATCGGTAGCTATTAATTCGAAACCTTCTTCATTTTCAGTAAGCAATAAAGTAGTGCCGATTTTTCTGATTGCACTGTCTTCTCTCTCTACAATTTTAATAAAAGCAGCATCGTTATTACGGTAAATAAAAGTTCCGTCCTTTACTTCTTTTAAAACGTTCGGATAGATTTTTCCATTCTCGGCTTTGTTTACATAAATCCCGTCGGCTTCATTGTTTTCGTTGATGAAACAAAGTCCGTCACCGTTGTTTAATAATTCACCGTTTTCAATTTCATAGGCGTTTCCAACAGTCCTGATTAATTTACCTATATATTGTCCTTTTGATTTTGGGCTTTCCCAGGAACCAATTGAGCTGTGTCTTTCGTTTACAAAATAATCGGTGTAACCACGATTAAAACTTTTGCTTAAAGTTGAATCAAAAGTAAAAGTACATTTCCCGGAAGAAGCTTTAATGTATTTATCGCTTCCTTCTAAATAGCTGTCTAATTTCTGACGAAGATACGATACGTTGTTTTTTACATAAACGATATCTTTTAGACGTCCTTCAATTTTAAAAGAAACAACTCCGGCTTCAATCAAATTCGGAATCTGATCTGAAACATCTAAATCTTTAATAGAAAGTAAGTGACTGTTTTTGATTAATGTTTCTCCGTTTCCATCAATTAGGTTATACGGCAAACGACAGTTCTGAGCACAGGAACCACGGTTGGCACTTCGCTCTCCGTTGGCCACACTCATATAACAGTTTCCGCTGAAGGATACACATAATGCACCGGTTACGAAAAACTCTAATTCAACATCGGCATGGTCGTAGATTTGTTTAATTTGATGCAGGTTTAATTCGCGCGCTAAAACCACACGTTTTATTCCGGCATCTTTCAGGAATTTTATTTTGTCGGCATCACGATTATTGGCTTGTGTACTGGCGTGAAGCACGATAGGAGGTAAGTCCATTTCCATAATCGCCATATCCTGAATAATCAAAGCATCAACACCAATTTTGTATAAATCCCAAATCATCAGACGACATGTTTCTAACTCGTTGTCGTATAAAATGGTATTCATTACCACAAAAACCTGAGCGTTAAATAGGTGTGCATATTTTACCAATGCAGCAACATCTTCAATAGAGTTGGTTGCATTAGAACGGGCTCCAAATTGCGGTGCACCAATATAAACTGCATCGGCACCACTATTGATGGCTGCCATTCCCTGGATTAAATCTTTAGCAGGAGCTAATATTTCTATCTTCTTCTTCATTTCTAAAACTTTAGGCTTTTGTGGTATTCACGGAAAAAAGTGTGCAAAGGTCTAATAAATTATTTGAGTTAACTAGTGCTGACGCGATTTTTTTATAAATAGTTAACTAATATGGAATGATGATATTTAAGATTTGATTTATTTTAATTTTTTTGATAAAATAAAAAACACCACTTGGTTAATTAACCAAGTGGTGTTTCATGAAAAATTATCTTAGGTATTAAGACAATCTTTTTGCTTTAATTTTTGTCAAAGTATTCTCGATGCTGTTCAATTGTTTGGAAACAATAGCAATCTGGTTTGACTCTAATTCGTTTTTTTCTAATGCTGCTTTATATTTGTCAATAGCAGCTTCTTCACCAGTTACACAAGCATTGATAATAGCTTCTGTATCACCACTTGTAAAAGAGGATTTAATGTCTATCCAGGCACGGTGTATTGCTCCTAAAGGACCTCCTCCGGATGTGTCAGTTGATTTTCCAAGTTTGTTGATTTCATCTTGTATTTCTACAATAAACAAGGCACGTTCGCGGGCATAGTCTAAAAAGTCTGTTTTAATCGCCGGACTGTCTACATGTTCTGCAGCATTTGTATATCCCAGTTTTCCATCTTCAAGAATTGAAATTAATCCTTCTAATGTGCTAACTGCTTCTTTCGTGGTTTCATCTGTATGTATCATAATAAATAATTTTTAATTAATGTATGATACAAAGTTGCAGTTTTATAAAGTGTTTTGTCTTACAGAATTTTAAACGTTGTTTATAATATTGTAGAATGGGAATTTTATAAAAATTATGATTTTTTTTAATTTTAAGTAAAATTGGAAATTAAGCAGATTTGATTTCTTAAATTTCTTTTGTAATAAAAAAAAATCCCGCTGTTCTTGGGTTAGGGATAGCAGCGGTATCCTTTTGTTTTTTTTTTTAATAAAAGATAAAAGTGCATAGCCCGGCCGTAGGCAGCCCTATAAAAAAAGCCTCAAGAATTTCCTGAGGCCTTATTTATTTATATAACTTGAATCTTAATTAAGCTGCTAAAGCTTCTTTGATTCTGTTTAAAGCTTCTTTTAATATGTCCTCGCTTGTTGCGTAAGAGAAACGGATACAATTTGGATTTCCGAAAGCATCACCAGTTACAGTTGCTACGTTAGCCTCTGCCAAAAGATACATTGATAAATCGTTTGCATCTTTAATTTCAGTTCCTCTCAAAGTTTTTCCGAAGAAAGAAGAAACGTCTGGAAACACATAAAAAGCTCCTTCCGGAACGTTGATTTTTACACCAGGAATTTCTTTTAATAGTCCAACCACTAAATCCCTGCGACTGTGGAAAGCCTGAACCATTTCGTTTAATACGCTTGGATCTGCATCTACTGCGGTGATTGTAGCACGTTGAGCGATACTGTTTGCGCCACTTGTTACTTGCCCCTGAATTTTTGTACATGCTTTTGCGATGAATTCCGGAGCTCCGATATAACCGATTCTCCATCCTGTCATTGCGAATGCTTTCGCAACTCCGTTTACAGTAATTGTTCTTTCTAACATTCCCGGGATTGAACCGATACTGCAAAAAGTTCCTGAGAAATTGATGTGCTCATAAATCTCATCTGCAACTACATATATATTAGGGTATTTTTCTAAAACTTTTGCAAGAGCTGTTAACTCTTCTCTGTTATACACAGATCCACTTGGGTTACAAGGAGAACTGAACCACATCATTTTTGTTTTTGGCGTAATTGCAGCTTCCAGTTGTTCAGGTGTAATTTTAAAATCAGTTTCTACAGACGTTGGAACTTCAACGGGAACTCCGCCGGAAAGTTTTACAATTTCAAAATAACTAACCCAGTAAGGTGCAGGTAAAATTACCTCGTCACCATCATTCAGCATTACTTGTGCGATATTGTATAAAGATTGTTTTGCTCCTGTAGATACCACGATTTGAGTTGGTTTGTACTCTAATCCGTTATCTCTTTTGAATTTTCTGCAGATCGCTTCTTTTAAATCCTGGTATCCGTCTACCGGAGAATAAGTACTGTAGTTTTCGTCAATTGCTTTTTTTGCAGCTTCTTTGATAAAATCAGGGGTATTAAAGTCAGGTTCCCCTAAACTTAAACTGATAATGTCTTTTCCCTGTGCTTTTAATTCGCGTGCCAAAGCAGCCATTGCTAATGTTTGCGAAGTTGCTAAGTTGTTGATTCTGTCCGAAAGAATATGATTCATTATAAAAATTTTGGATGCCCTTAATTAGCGCAGCTAATTAAGGAAGGTTAATTATTAATAGTTTTTTTTTTAGTTTTATACTGATAATTCAGGTTTCATTCCAAGGTCTTTTAAATGCTTGTAATGCGCAAGAACAGCTCCTCTCATGGTTCTGAACTCATAATAAGGCAAGTTGCATTCCTTTGCAGTCTCTTTTACAATTTCTGCAATTTTACTGTAATGAATGTGACTGATATGTGGAAAAATATGATGTTCAATCTGATGATTTAAACCTCCTGTAAACCAGTTTACAATCTTATTTTTAGGAGCAAAATTTGCTGTGGTATACAATTGGTGAATTGCCCAGGTATTTTCCATCTCTCCCTCTTCATTTGGGACTGGGTTTGAGGTTTCTTCAACTACGTGAGCCAATTGAAAAACAATGCTAAGAATCAATCCTGCAGTGTAATGCATGACGAAAAAGCCTACAACAACTTTCCACCACGTTACGCCTAAAACCATCGGGATAACCATCCAGATTAAAACATAAATTATTTTAGTAATCACTAAAACGGTCCATAGTTTTGTTGGACTCTGAGGTGTTCCATAAGATAATTTTCTTTTCAAATAGTTTTTCATCTGTTTGAAATCAGTTGTTAAAGACCAGTTAAAGGTCAATAATCCATATAAAAAGAAAGAATAGTAATGTTGGAATTTGTGAAAACGATGCCATTCTGCATTTTGTGTAAAACGAATAATTCTTCCTGCGTCTAAATCTTCATCATGACCGTGAATATTGGTGTAGGTATGATGTAATACATTGTGCTGAACCTGCCAGTTATGGACATTTCCTGCCAATACGTAAATACTTCCTCCCATGATTTTATTAATCCATGATTTAGAAGAGTACGATCCATGATTTCCATCGTGCATTACATTCATTCCGATTCCGGCCATTCCGATACCCATAATGATATTTAACAGCAGTTGAAGCCAAAATGACATCTCCAGTGTAAGGATCAAAAAATACGGCGTCAGGAAAACAGCAAAAAGAATAACCGCTTTTAAGTGCAGCTTCCAATTTCCGGTTTTCTGAATATTGTTGTCTTTGAAGTAATTGTTAACCCGAGAGTTAAGGGTTCTGAAAAACTTCAGATTGTCTTGTCTTGCAAAAGTAGGTACGGTGTTATTCATAATTGTTTTAAATAGTCTTCAAAGGTAATTATTATAAATTTTCAATTTGCAAAATTGAGTTAAATATTTCAATCGTAAAGTATTACTTTTGTTAAAAAATTACAGCAATGGATGAGATTCTGAAATATTTTCCTGATTTGACCGACATTCAAATCGAACAATTTCAAAAATTAGATTTTTTATATCACGATTGGAATGAAAAAATCAATGTTATTTCGCGTAAAGATATTGATGCTTTATATACAAAACACGTTTTGCATTCGCTTGGAATTGCAAAAATCATGAAGTTTGAACCTGGGACAACTGTTCTTGATGTCGGAACAGGAGGAGGATTTCCCGGGATTCCATTGGCTATTCTTTTTCCGGAAACCCGTTTTTATTTAATTGACGTTATTGCAAAGAAAATAAAAGTGGTTCAGGGTGTTGTTGATGCATTAGAATTAAAAAATGTAAAAGCAGAACAATTACGCGCTGAAAATGCCAAAGGCGACTTCGATTTTATTGTGAGTCGTGCCGTTACCAATATGCCCGATTTTGTTTCGTGGATTAAAGATAAAATCAAAAAGCAGCATAAACATACTTTGAAAAATGGTATCCTATATCTAAAAGGAGGCGATTTGACGGAAGAATTGAAAGATTTCCCGAGCGCCACTTTGTACGATTTGGCCGAAATTTTTGATGATGAGTTTTTCGAAACTAAAAAAGTGGTGCATTTACCTTTGAAGTTTAAAGCTTAGATGAGTTTTCGTTTTCATGTTTAAAATTATAATAAATCCGGATTTTTTTAAGATCCGGATTTATTATTTATGCTTACCCTGTAACTTAATTGGCTTTAAGTTCTTTTATCTGTGTGGTGTATATATCTTTTACTTCAACTTCAGTATTGTCTTTTAATCTGCGAATTTTATAGGATATTGGTGCAGATGAAGAAACTAAATCCGATGATGCAGGAGCTTTTAAAAATTCTACAAAACTATTGTAATCGGTTACTTTTCCTCCTAGTGCTAATGGCCCTCCTACAATCATTACCTTTATTTTGTTTTGTGTAAATAAGGATTTAAATTCTTCAGAATACTGCACACTGATGCCTACATTTACTACTTTTAAGGCTACATCTACTGATGCTTTAACCATTTTGTTATTGTAATCTTCGTTTTTCGATGTTTCAATTAATAGGTAGGCAACTCTTCCATAGTCTACATTACTTACATATATGGGTTCATGTGTGCCAAAATTGTTTTCATTGATATCACCATTTATCCAATCCGTGTAATATTTCGGGTCAATTGTCATGCTGTATAAACGTTGTCTTACTTTTACCATTATATAAGACTTAGTATTGGTTGCACCACTATTTTGGGTATATCCGAAATTAGCTTTTACCAAACCTCCTAAAACATTTATATTCAGATGAGCATCAAGTGCTTTTTTAAAGCTGTCTTCGGTTGTGATTTCATCGCTTTGATATTCATAATAAGTGGGAATAGCAGTGTAATCAATTAGATTTTTGTTTTTACTGACCAAGCCGTTAATTACGGTATTTATTTCGCTGGGTATCGGTAATGCATTAGCACTTACTGAGAAATCACCCCTCAAAGACATGGATAGTGTAACAGGTTTAAAGGCATTTTTGAGAACAAGAGGATCATAAGCCGCATTCATAAAGCTTGAACCACGTAAAATACTTCCCGGATAGATTACATCTAAATTTCTCTCGTTTATAATTGAAAGTGGTGATAGTGTTGCTTGTTTTTCTACTGTAGTCAGATAGACATATTCATTATTTCCAGTGGTTGTATTCAATTCTTGTGCACCAGTTTTTTTAGAACTGATTGTATTATCAGGCTTTGCAATAAAAACTACAGGCTCTAAGGTATTCAGATTGTCCGGTTTGTTGTCTTCTTTGCTATCAGTACAGGCAATAAATAAAGTTGCAGCTATTATCATTGTTAAAAAGACTGTTTTTTTCATTTGATTTTTCATTGTTTCTTGTATTAATATTTTTGTGTAATTTTTAAGTCGTTATAAATGATTATATTATCCAGATCTCCGGTTCTTTTTTGTATAATTTTTAATTCTGTTAAATTTGGTTTAGGAATAATCTGAGCTCCTTTTTCGGTATTTACCTTAGGGCTAAAAGTTAGTGCCTGTTTTATGATGACATTCCCACTAAAGGTTTTGTCATTGTATAAAGTAGTGTAAGTATGCTTTTTAGTTTCTGTATCAGTTAAATAAGTATCGTTCGTTTGCTCTCCGTCATCAATTGTAAATTCATAATAGCGGCTATGTTTTGAATTGGCAAACATGGTTGAATTGTCGGTTTGCTCATTCCACGTATAAATGTCAAGTTTCACAGCAGAAAATAATAAATCCTGCACTGTTCCTGCTACATATTTTTTGCCTCTCATCTTCCGCAATTGATACTGGTGTGAAAAATTACCGGGTTTCAATACTGAAATAAAAAAGAAGCTGTTTGCTTTTTTTATGATAATACTGTCTCTCGTTTTTTTGGTAAGGATACTATCTTTTACACCAGGAAAAATAGCAGGGTCTGGTATTTTGATTTCTTCCTGAAAATCATAATCAAGTTTATTTCTTTGGTGTTTTGAAGCATCGGCAGTAATAGGTTTAAGGACATATACGACATCAGGATCGGTATCAAAATCTTTGATTTTAATATCAATTTTTAAAAGTTCTCCGGTTTGAATATTACTCCAATCTGCCCGCTCTATATTTTTGGACAAAGTAAAATTGGCTTCGTTTTTTTGAACAATTTGTGATTCTGAAGAACTTTCTTCTGTACTGCAAGAAGCAAATGCGGCTGCGCATATTAAAAATAAATATTTTCTCATGATGTAAATTTTTACCAAAGAAAATGGTTTCAATCGTTTTCGACAGCCCGGAAAAGTCATAATAATAACAAAATAGGGTTTATTATGTAAGTTTATGCTTATTTTTTATATATACAATCAATTAAGAAGGATAGGTTTCGCAAAAATTAAGTGATATACGCTTTTGCTATATAGTCATACCTTAGTTTTAAATATAAAAAGGCAGAGTCATTAAACCATAACACAATGATAATTTTGTAGCGGTGGTATTTCCCTATCTTTGAAAATCTACAAAATCAAAGTAAGAATGGACAGAAGGAAGTTTTTTAGAAATGGCTCTTTATTTACAATCGGAGCTGCAATTATGAATCCTTTTCAGGGATCGGCACATGCTTTAGATTTAGAGTCTGTTACTAAAAACAAGAAGGCTAAAAATATTATTTTATTGGTGAGTGACGGAATGAGTACCGGTACGCTCAATATGACAGATTTGTTTCTAAACCGGAAAACAGGAAAAGGGACCAATTGGATTCAGTTATATAGAGACAACAGGGTTTCCAGAGCTTTAATGGATACAGCTTCTGCAAATTCTATTGTGACCGATTCATCAGCTGCAAGTTCTTCCTGGGGAGGTGGTTTCAGAGTCAATAATGGTGTGCTGAATATAAGCCCGGAAGGTGAGCCGCATTTACCAATCTGGCAAAAGTTCAAGAAATCCGGAAAGATGGCTGGTTGTGTTACGACAGTTCCTGTAACACATGCAACTCCGGCTGGTTTTTGTGTAAGTAATAAAAGCAGAAATGCGCAGGATACTATTGCCGAGCAATATTTAGAACTTAGTTTTGATGTTATGATGGGCGGAGGGATGAATTATTTTAGTCCTGAACTGAGAAAAGACAAAAAAGATATGTTTGCTGCTTTTGCTTCAAAAGGATATCAGGTGGTTAAAACACGCTCTGAAATGGAAGCAGCATCTTTTGATAAACCTATTTTAGGAGTATTTGCAGATGACGCACTTCCGTATTATGTAGACAGAATCAGTGATGAAAATTTGAAAAAAACGATTCCAAGTCTTGCTGAAATGGCTCAAAAAGCCATAGACCGAATGAAAAGTCATCAAAACGGATTTGTATTGCAAATAGAAAGTGGTAAAGTAGACTGGGCGGCCCACGGGAATGATATTACAGGTCTGATTCATGATCAGATTGAATTTGATGAAGCCATTAAAATTGCAATTGACTTTGCAGAAAAAGATAAAGAAACATTAGTAATTATTACTACAGATCACGGAAATGCCAATCCGGGAATTATTTATGGTAAATCTGCCAATGATAATTTTGACAGTATTCAGAAATATACCCAGACAAACGAATGGATTTTAAACCAAATAAAGCCGGATTCTTCAATTGCTATGGTAAAAGAAATAGTTGAAAAGGCTAATGGACATTCGGTTTCTGATGAAGATGCAAAAACAGTTTTGAGTTATTATGACGCTTTGCATAAAGAAGATGGTTTGTATAACTACAAAAAGCTGCCGTACAAAGCTTTCGCTGAAATGCAGGGAAAAATAAATTCTGTTGGCTGGATCAGTATGGATCACTCTGCCGATTATGTCGAGCTGGCGATGTTTGGCCCTGGCAGTGAACTCCTTAAGCCTTTTGTAAAAAATACCGATTTACATTATTTGATGTTACAGGCTGCCGAAGTAGAAAATAAATTTTAATACTTTTTATTTTAAATAAGCGAGCCGGTTTTCTTTATAACTACTTCCGATTGGAATCTCTATGCCGTTTAATTTTGGTTTTTGAATAGTCCAATTAACAATGAAATCCCGTTCATCCCCTGTTATTTTTCGTTCATATACTTTTATTTGGTCAGTCTGTATTAGAGGAATACCTTTACTACAGCACTAACAACTTTTATTTTGAAAATAGCGACAGGAATATCGACATATTGGAAAATTCAGCTCCTCGCATGGATAACAACTTCTTTGTATTGGGGATTTTCGGCTTTTTTCAGCGGTAATTTTATCTGGAAAATAGGCATCGCAGATTTAATACTGGATGTAACGGTTGGTATTACTCTGACACATATTTACAGAAATTTTGCTTTAAAAAAGAGATGGGATAAATTAACCCTCAAAAGGCTAGTACCAAAAATGATACTCACTGTTTTGGTACTTTCTTTAATGTATACGCTTTTGATCGTTGGCAAACTTTATTTGGTACGCCTGCTTGTTTTAAAAGATAGGGAAGTTTCATTTATAGCGTTTTTCAAAGCTACACAACTACAGGTTTTTATAACAGGGACAAGATTGATGTCCATTTGGATATTGGCCTATCATCTGTATCATTATTCAAGACTTGAAATAGAAACGGTAAAGGAAAATGCCCGATTGTCTATTATAATAAAAGAAGCACAACTTAATAACCTGAGCGCACAGCTTAATCCGCATTTCTTTTTTAATTCATTGAATACTATAAAATTTCTGGTATTGGAAAATCCAAATTCCGCCAGGAGAGCAATTGATCTTTTATCCGAATTGCTAAGAAATTCCTTAAACAGTAATATTGGAAAATTAGTATCCTTAAAAGAAGAAATGAACCTTGTCAAAGATTATCTGGAATTAGAGAAAATACGATTTGAAGAGCGTTTGCAAACAGAAATGGAAACAAAAGCAGATTTGTCGAAACATTTAATTCTGCCTTTGAGTATTCAGTCGCTCGTTGAGAATGCAATCAAACATGGAATTGAAAAAAGGAAAAATGGCGGATTTATTTCTGTAAAAGTAGAAAAGCAAAATAGTTTTATAAAAATTAGTGTTCAAAATTCAGGGAACTTAAGTAAAGAAATAAAAGATTCAGGTATCGGCCTAAATAACCTCAAAGAAAGGCTGTTGTTGCAATATAATGGAAATGCCGCTTTTGAAATTAAAGAGATGGACGGCGAAACGGTTTTGGCAACTATCTTAATTCCATTAAAATGAAAAAGATAAAAGTTATAATAGTTGACGACGAACGTTCCTCAAGAGAAGAGCTAAAAAGAGCATTAAAATTCTATGACGATTTTGTTCTTACCGGTGAAGCAGCAAATGCTGATGATGCTAAGGATTTGATTGAAGCTGAAATGCCGGATTTGATTTTTTTAGACATTCAGATGCCTGAGAAATCCGGCTTCGATTTATTAGAATCTTTAAATAATGTACCATTAGTATTGTTTACAACAGCTTATAGTCAATATGCAGTGCAGGCATTTGAGGTAAATGCGCTGGACTACTTAATGAAACCCATACGGGAAGAACGTTTTGCAAAAGCAATTGAAAAAATAAGGAATACTATAATTAAATCTACACTAAAAGACCGAAAAATTTTCATTAAGGATGGAGAAAAAAGGTTTTTTATCCAGGTAAATGAAATCTATTTAATTGAATCACTGGAAAATTACACCAGACTTTATTTTGAAGGTAAAAAAGCATTGCAAAGGCGTTCCCTCCGTCAATGGGAAGAAATGCTGGATAGCAATATTTTTTTCAGAATAAACCGGACTGAAATTGTAAATATTAATTATATCCGGGAAGTAAACAGAACAATTGGCGGCAGGTTAGAAGTACAACTAAAAACCGGAGAACTTTTAGAAGTATCAAATCGTCAGGCAGTTAAATTCAAGGATATCAATGGTGTTTAATAGAAATTTCAAAAGTAAAAGACAATCTGAAAAACCGACTCAATGAAACCAATTCTAACTTTTGCATTTCTCATTTTAATCCTGTTAAATGTATTTTCACAGCAGACCAGTGTAACAAAATCAGAGAATTTAAAAAGTGTTTATGACATTCAGGATAGTGTAATGATTAAAACACGTGATGGTGCTTTTATATCAGCTATAGTTGTCAGAAAAAAAGGAGTAACCAGTCCAAAACCGGTTATATTTCAGCATACGATTTATGTACGGGACAAAGGGAGAGATATTAAATCTTTGAAGGAAGCAGCTGACCAGGATTATGTGGGTGTAATTGCCTATAGCAGAGGAAAGCGGTTTAGCCCGGGTGAGATATTCCCTTATGAGAATGAAGCCAATGATACTTATGATGTTATAGATTGGATCAGTAAACAAAAATGGTGTAACGGAAGCGTTGGAATGTTTGGTGGCAGTTACAATGGATTTACACAATGGGCAGCCTGTAAAAAAAGGCATCCGGCACTTAAAACGATTGTTCCCTATGTTGCCAACAGACCCGGAATGGGACTCCCCATGGAGAATAACGTTTTTGTAAACCCAAATTATGAATGGTCTTTTTATGTAGGTAACAATAAATATTTAGATACAGTTGCAGGAAATGACAGGCAGCGATTTAGAAAGATGATGTTTAAATGGTGGGAAACCGGGACTGCCTATAAAAAAATGGATAGTATCGACGGTACGCCAAACAAGCTTTTTCAGAAATGGATTACCCATCCTTCATTCGATGAATATTGGCAAAAAATGGCACCTTATAAAAAAGACTTTGCACAAATAAATATCCCTGTGTTGGCGTTTGACGGATATTATAATGACTCCCAAAATTCGGGTTTGTATTATATAAGAGAACTTCAGAAATACAATCAGAAAACTCCGGTTTACCTAATTATTGGCCCATACGGACACTTTGGGACACAAATTGGCGGCGAAATTAATTTGTATGGATACAAAGTGGATTCAATAGCTTTAATCAATATAAAAAAAATAACGTATCAATGGTTTGATTATATTCTAAAGAACGGACCTAAACCACAAATACTTAAAGATAAAATCAACTATGAAGTAATGGGGGCAAATAAGTGGCGAAGCGCTCCTTCTCTTGATAAAATCAGCAATGGTTTTCTAAAATTGTATTTGACAGATAGAAAATCAGGAAATTTTTATGCCTTAGATGATAAAAAGCCAGGTCAGAAAAACTATTTGTATCAGGAAGTCAATTTTGCTGACAGAGAGACACAGAATAATGAATATTACCCAGATCCCATTATTAGAAAAGAAATTGATACCGGTAACGGATTTGTTTTTATAAGTGATACAATCAAAGAACCAATATTGATTAATGGATCCTTTTTAGGGGAAATAAAAGCAAGTATCAATAAAAAAGACATGGATATTGGGGTTACGCTCTATGAAATAATGCCAAATGGCGAGTATTTTCATTTGTCTTATTTTTTAGGACGTGCGAGTTATTCAAAAGATATTTCAAAAAGAAGTTTATTAAAACCAAATACAATAGAATCAATTCCCTTCTCGAATACGCATTTGGTAAGTAAGCAATTGAGCAAAGGAAGCCGTTTGGCTGTTGTTGTCAATATAAACAAAAATCCATTTTCGGAGCTCAATTATGGTACAGGGAAAGTTGTAGCAGAAGAAACTATAAAAGAGGCAAAAGAACTATTAAAAATAAAATGGTACAATGATAGTTTCGTGAAAATTCCAATTTTGAAATAAAGAATAAAGTTAAAATAGAAAACCACAAGTCTTTTCATGTACTTGTGGTTCTCTATTGGCAGAATTTATTTAATCTTTAAAATAGGAGGGATTAGATTTGCCCGTTTGCAATCTTTCTTCTGTTGTTACAAAATGGATTTGTTTCGTAGTCTATATTTAAAATAAAATCATTTAATGCGGATTTTGTTGATTCATTGCTGCATGTAAAAACGGACTCAAAGAAAAATTCATGACAAATTATAGGTTCAGAAGAGGAGTCGTAAACGGCATCTTCAGAAAACTTAATTTGGATATTTTTATTTGGAAACTGTTCTTCGAGTTTAGAAATTGTTTTTTGGAACCATTTGTCAAATTTCTTTTTCTTCGGAGTTACATGTCGTACTAATAGTACTAACCCAACCAATTCGCTCTGAAGCATAGAGGATCCTTTTTTATACAGTACATCGATCATTCTGACATTCATAAGCGCAATCCATATTGGACCGTTTATATAA
The DNA here is from genome assembly GCA_039933615.1 of Flavobacterium sp. Taxonomy (GTDB): domain Bacteria; phylum Bacteroidota; class Bacteroidia; order Flavobacteriales; family Flavobacteriaceae; genus Flavobacterium. Next base: position 31,363 of record JBDTNT010000063.1, read on the forward strand.
CCGGAGACAGGTATATCCAATTCCGGATCAAAGACCAATGGCTTGCTGTTTTCGGGATTTTCAATCGAGTACCATAATGTTTCAATACGTTGGTGTATCTCGTCAGACATTGTTGAATATTCTTTAAAACGCCAGTAGATCCATTCGAGTAGTGAGGCAGTAAGGCCTATTGCTGCTTTGTGACCAATTTTATTTAATATATTGTCAAGTTCATCATTCCCCTCAATAGGGTCTAATAATTTTGACATGATTTTTTCATTCCAATTATAATCAATCACGTGATTAACGCTTTTGGACTTTTGAATTACCTTAGGTGCTTGTTTTAAATTTCTCATATTCACATTCATTTATTAGAATTAATTTCGATTTATAAACATTGTATAAATGATATACAGATGTTAGTTTTAGAATTTGATACAAAATTATTCTTACTAATCTTTTTAATATGCCCGTAAAAGTCTTTAAAATAACAAAATAAGGTTTTTTTGCTATTATAAATGATTAATAATTAATAAAATGAGAAAAAGATTACATTTTTTTTGTTGAAAAATGAAACAAGAGAATAATTTTATAAATAAAAAAAACCCGTAAGTTTCAATGAATTTGAAAACTTACGGGTTTGTAATTATTTGTTTTTAGAATATTATCCTAAAAATGGATATCTGTAATCTTCCGGAGTTACAAAAGTTTCTTTGATCGTTCTTGGAGAAGCCCAACGCAATAAATTCAATGCAGAACCTGCTTTATCATTAGTTCCTGAAGCTCTCGCTCCACCAAAAGGCTGCATTCCTACAACTGCCCCAGTTGGCTTGTCATTAATGTAGAAGTTACCGGCAGCATTTTGTAATTTCGTAGTAGCTACTTCAATAGCATAACGATCCTGACTAAATACGGCTCCTGTCAAAGCGTACTCAGAAGTAGTATCTACTAATTCTAAAGTTTCTTCCCATTTGGCATCTTCATATACATATATAGTCATAACTGGTCCGAATAATTCGGTTTCCATTGTAGTATATTTAGGATTCGTAGTTACAATAACTGTTGGCTCAATAAAATAACCTACAGATTTATCATAATTTCCTCCAACGATGATTTCAGCATCAGCATCTTTTTTGGCCTGATCAATATAGCCTGCCAATTTATCAAAAGAACCTTCGTGAATAACTGCAGTAATAAAGTTTCCGAAATCTTCCGGAGAACCCATTTTCATAGATTTTACATCAGCAATTAACTGTTCTTTTACAGCTGGCCATAAACTTTGCGGAATATAAGCTCTTGAAGCTGCTGAACATTTTTGTCCTTGAAATTCAAATGCCCCACGACTAATTCCTGTAGCCACTTGTTTTGCGTTTGCGCTAGGGTGTGCAATGATAAAATCTTTACCACCAGTTTCACCAACAATTCTTGGATATGTTTTATAGTTATGAATGTTTGCGCCAATTTTAGCCCAGATATCTTTAAATACATGAGTGGAACCGGTAAAGTGAATTCCAGCAAAATCACGACTTGCCAAAACAGTGTCAGTAATCATTAAAGCATCACCAAAAACTACATTGATAACTCCATCAGGAACACCGGCTTCTTTGAAAACTTCAACAATGATTTGTGTAGAAAATACCTGACTGTCACTCGGTTTCCAGATAACAACGTTACCCATCATAGCAGCACTTGCAGGAAGATTTGCAGCAATAGCAGTAAAGTTAAAAGGAGTAATTGCGTAGACAAAACCTTCAAGAGGTCTGTATTCTAAACGATTCCAGACAGTTGAGTCTGATTTTGGCTGATCGTTGTAAATTTGTGTCATGAATTCTACGTTGTAACGTAAAAAGTCGATCAATTCGCAGGAAGCATCAATTTCTGCCTGGTGAATATTTTTAGACTGACCGATCATTGTAGCTGCATTAATACGGGCTCTGTAAGGGCCAGCGATAAGTTCTGCTGCTTTTAAGAAAATAGCCGCACGTTGTTCCCATGCCATGTCTGCCCATGCTTTTCTTGATTCAAGAGCATTAGCAATTGCTTTTTCGATATGTTGTTTTTCAGCTAAATGGTACGTTCCTACGATATGTTTGTGATCGTGAGGTGCTGATATTGTTTTTGTATTTCCAGTTTTGATTTCTTCACTACCAATATATAACGGAACATCAATTTTAGAGTTCCACATTGTAGTGTAAGCTGCCTGAACAGCTGCTTTTTCTGGTGAGTTCGGCGCGTATCCTTTTACTGGCTCGTTTACCGCTTTTGGTACATGAAAGAATCCTTTTAGCATGTTATTTAAAATTAGATAATTAGACAATTTAACGGTTAGAAAATTTGATTTGTTACGAATAATCTAACGCTGCACAAAAGTACAAAGGATAAATTAATAATTTGATAATTTTGTGAATAAGATAACGATAAGAAATATAGTTTTGGCTCAGATTTAATTTAAAGCAAACGGAGCACACATTCTGAAAGTAGGGACGATCACTTTGAATGTTTTTGTAGTAGTGAAATTAATCATATTAAAATGACCTTTCATAGCTCCATAAGGAGATGATAATAAACAGCCGGAACTATAAGTATGATTTTCTCCAGGTTTTAAAACTGGTTTTTTACCAATAACACCTTCCCCGTCAACAACTTCAATATCGTTTAATGAATCAAAAATTTCCCAGTGGCGAGATGTCAGCTGGACAGAATCTTTACTATGATTTTCGATTGTGATAACATAACTAAAGGCAAAATGAATCTTGTAGTTCTTGAAGTAAGTACCTTCAAAACTAGTCAAAACAGATATTTTTATGCCTCGTGTTATCTGGGAAACCATACTAACGTAGTATATATGTGAGTGTTATAGTGGCAAACTTACAAAAAAAAATCGTTTGACCGAAATCCTTTAACAATGTTTTTAATTGGTGATATTGATAGAGTTAGCAGTTCCTTTTCCGATAACTCTTTCATAACGGTCAGAACTTTGCTTATAATAAACCAATATAAGGTAGTCGTTCTCGGTTTGATAAAAGTTTCCGTCAACAGCATTTTCAAAATCAATGACTCCATTTTTGTCCGCAATTTTATATTCAAAATTGGTAAAACCCTGTTTAATCATTACGGCTTTTTCATAAACTCCTTTATCAGCATTATAATCCATTTTGTATTCCGGGCTTAAGCTGTAATTATTGAACATTCCCGTAATATAAATATCCTTGTTTAATCTGAAAGCAGGAGCAGAAAGAGTAAAATAAACCCAGGCATAATCAGCTTCGATTTGGTTATTTGATCCGTTTACATTTTTAACTACAAAATTTCCGTTCACGTCCTGATTCAAAGTATAAATCTGATTGGCTCTCGCCTGATTCGTATACAAATAAGAGTTGTAGATATCACTATTGGTACCAACTTTACCGACATTATTACTTGCAGATCGGATGTCTTTATTCTCAAAATACAAAAACTCGTTTCCAGCCCAAAACTGGGTTTCCTTATCATATTTGTAAACCAGTTGGTTTCCTATGGTATATTGTGGCAAGATGTTTTTAATACTGGTACTAAAATCCCCGTTTTGTAACAAAAGCACTTTTACATTTTGCAGAGGTGTCTGAAAAACGATGTCATTGGAAAGTATCGCAAAATCAAGATTTTGTTTATAGTCGATATTGCTGAGGTTTCTTGTTCTTTTTACCTGAGCCGTAACGGTTGAATGTTCTTCATATAAAATAAACTTTCTCGAAAAAACGACTTCTTTATCTTCATTCAGTATTTTCAGGATATAATTGCCTGAAATCCGTAATTGATTCGTAAACTGGTTTGGAAAAGGCAGCCTGTAATGTGAATAAATCTGAAGGGTATTGAAAGAATTGGAATAATCAGTAATTCTTTGATTGTCAAACCCACGAACATAATCAGTTTTTGGAATATCTGTTGGTTTCCAATTGTAATCGCAATGTGTGACATCAAAATAATAATTGGCTTCACTGCCAAATAAATCATCAAATTGTAATTCAAAAGTAGAGCCCAGTTCAAATACCGGAACAACATTCGCGCCATTTTGAACAAATGAAACAGTCTTTATATTATAAGGAGGAGTAACTTCAGTTTGTACTTCCTGAGCTGTCACCGAAGTAAAAATGAAAAACAAAAGTAAGTTTTGAAACAAAAATTTTGGCATCTTATTACGTTGTAAGATTGTAAATATAACAATTTTATTGAACGAAAAATAGGCTATTTTATTAAGAATCTAGTATGAATTCTAAATTAGCTTCGATTTCTTTGCTGATAAAACTTTCTTCCAAAAGGGAATCAGACAGCAGTTTTTTGTTTTCCTGAAGTTTGATTATCTTTTCTTCTATGGTATTTTTCGAAATAAAACGAATGACATTTACTTTGTTTAATTGCCCAATTCGGTGTGCTCTTCCAACTCCTTGTTTTTCAGCGAAAGGATTCCACCACGGATCCAGAAATAAAACATAAGAAGCTTTGGTAATATTGAGGCCGACGCCACCTGCCTTAAGCGAAATGAAAAATAACAAAGGATTTTCGTTTTCCTGAAATAATTTTACCTGATGTTCTCTTTTATTGGATGGAGTTTCCCCCGTAATTTCACAAAACGCTATTTTATTTTCCCTGCACCAATTGGTGTAGAAATTTAAATTGGTAACAAACGAACTAAAAATGATGGTTTTTTGTTTCCCTTTTACCAAATTCTCCAGATAATTCGTGACCGCAATATATTTTCCGGAATCAATTTCTGAATTCTGATCGATCATTTTCGGATGATTGCTTAGCTGCCTTAACTTCATCAGCGTATTGATAATACTAATTTTATCAGGGCTGGAGCCATCTGTTTTTAGTAAAAAATTCCGGGCTTTTGATTTTTCTTTTTCATATAATTTTTCCTGTTCAGGATCCATATTGCAATAGTAAATCTGTTCGGATAATTCTGGTAAATCCTTTAAAACCTGTTCTTTGGTTCTTCTTAAAATGTAAGGCTGGATGAGGTTTTTTAATTCAGCTAAACTATTTTCGTCTTGCTTTTTCTCAATCGGAATTTTAAAATTTTCTGCGAAAAAAGCATAACTCCCCAATATATCCGGATTTATAAACTGCATTTGCGACCATAAATCGTCCAGCGAGTTTTCGATAGGTGTACCGCTCAGCGCTATTTTATGAGCCGTATTTATATTATTTATGGCTTTGAAAATCTTAGAATTTTTATTTTTAATGTATTGGCTTTCGTCCAGAATTAAATAGCGGAAATTATATTTTTCTAAAATTGCAATATCACGATGAACGATGTTGTAACTGGTAAAAATTAAATCGGATGATTCTAATCTGTTCAGTAATAATTTCCTGTCGTTACCGATATATTGCATTTTTGAAAAATGTGGTGTGAATTTCACAGCTTCGTTGTACCAGTTGAAAACCAGTGAGGAAGGCAAAACAATCAGGGCTTTTAACGGCTCTCTTTCGATCACAGTTTCATTTTGAAACAAATCAAAATTCGTAGTTTTAGAGGTATATCCTAACTGTTCCTGTACGGCAACCAGTACAGCCAGGGTTTGTAAGGTCTTTCCAAGTCCCATGTCATCAGCCAGACAAGCACCTAAATTTGAGTTAAAATGACCTAAAAGCCATTTTACACCATCAATTTGATAAGGCCTCAAAGTTGCCTTTAGAAAATCAGAAGATACATATTCGGCCTGAATTGGATTTACATCGCTTTTGATTTCCGGAATTGCATCCAAAGCCGCAAAATTACTTTTACGCAACAGGAGATTTCCATTTTCTGTTTTGGCCAATTTTGCGAGCGAACTATATTTACTGAGCCATTCTAAAGGAATCAGGAAATAGCTTCCGTCAGGCAGTAAAAAAAGTCTGTCCTTGCTTTTTATATTTGGAATAATTTCGCTGAAATTAATAGTATAAGACCCAATTGTGATGATTATTTTAATGTCAAACCAATCTTCTTTTGTCTCCTTTGAAGCTGAAATACTATGATGTTCCGTAATGATTTCTTTGCTTTCCAGTTTCAAATTTTGAATTGTAAAGCCAGAATTTTCCAACTCTTCTTTATGGTCAATAACAAATTGAATATTGGCATAAGAATCAGTGATTTCCACCTCGGAATTCAATCCGAATAATTCGTTCTTGATTTTTATTAGACCAATTTCAAGTAATTTGTCTGTATATAAAATTTCATCCTGACTTCGTTTAAACTGAATTATTTTGGGTTCATTGGCAATGCTGAAATCAACAAAAGAATGTGTTTTCTTAGTTTTACCGGCATCAAATGAATACCCGTTATAATCAAAATAAAGGCTGAGGTAATAACAGTTTTTGAAGAAATCGAAAACAGGCTGAACCGCACAGGAAATGATTGTATCCCGATGCTCGATTTCAAAACCAGTTGCTTCAATATCAATTTTTTTGGCTATTTCAGGGATGAAATTCTTAAAATAATCATCCACTAATCTGGAAGGTATTTCGATTGATTTTTTCTTTAGAAAAGGCTGAAGCTTTTTCGAATTAAGGTCTTTTAACTGCCCTAATTTTTTATTGATAATTAACCAGCCTGGTTCATCCAAAAGAATATCAACAGTACTATTCATGGGTAGAAAAGTAGTCTGGTTTTCTTTCAGGGACAGGGTATAGGTAATTCCGTCGGCATGTTTGTCAAATTGAATTTGAGGTTCAAAAAAGAGCGTATCAGTACTAACTCTGGAACGATAAAAATCTTTTTCGGCTCCCATATTAATCGATAGTGGAAATTGTTCTTCTACAATCAGGCTGTAAAAGGAAGCTGAATTTATTTTTAAATGCTGGCGAATTGCAAAATCAATTTTGGAATCTTTTTGCAAATCAGCAATTGTTTTTGCCGATTTTATTTTTGCGCTAAATTTCTTGAAAATAAATTCAGGCTTTAAAGATTCACAAACTGCCAGTATTTTTTTTGTATTGGAATCTAAATTTTCAAAAACAATTCCAAAACTTTCAAGTACCTCTGTACTGGCTTTTTTGTTTAAATATTTAATTTCATCGGTATCCTCAACGATATACGCTGTCGGGATATACGCATTCAGGTTTTTTTCAAAACTGATGTCAAAACAGAACTGAAATGATTTTGAAGGTTCCAAGATTAGAGTTTTGGTTTGATTTGGTTGTAATTGGGAAGTTGTCTAAATTTAAAAAGTTTCCAAATTATTGCTATTTTGAAAACTTTTTTAAATTACTTTATATCACTTATATGGTGCGAAAATGTCTAATTGCCTAATTTTCCTGCTTAAAGCAAAGCGGAATAATTTCGCCTTTTGCTAAACAATATTTTTCTACCAATTCAGGTGCAATTTTATTAGTATAGTCTTCTTCGATTACTATAAAACCAATGCTTCTTAATTTATCAAAATAATCGCGGCCGTACACGCGAACATGGTCATATTGTCCGAATATTTTGGCGCGCTCTTTCTGATCTGTAATAGAATCATCTGCAAAGGTAACTTCTCTTGATAAATCTTGTGGAATCTGAAGAATTGCCATTCCGCCCGGTTTTAATACACGATATAATTCCTGCATCGCTTTTGTGTCATCCGGAATGTGTTCTAAAACGTGATTACATAAAATCACATCATATTCGTTATCCTTAAAAGGCAAATTACAGATATCTGCTTTTACGTCTGCCAAAGGCGAAAGTAAATCAGTTGTCGTGTAATCAAGATTTTTTTGCTTACGGAATCTTTTGTAAAAAGCCTGTTCCGGAGCAAAATGTAGTACTTTTTTAGGCGCTGTAAAAAAATCGGTCTGGTCATTTAAATACAGCCAGAGTAAACGATGTCTTTCTAACGAAAGTGTACTTGGTGAAAGTACATTAGGACGCTGTTTGCCATATCCGTACGGCAAAAACGATTTAAAACTTCTTCCGTCAATCGGATCAGTATATTTATTTCCTTTTAAGGTAAAAGCTAAAATTGGACGGGCCACATAACTCAAACGAATTAATAAAGGTCTTGGAATAGTGTTAAGTACTAATTTAAAAAGTTTTTTCATGAGTTGTTTCACAGAGTTTCACTAAGAAAGCATGGAGCTTCGCGGAGTGTTTATAAATCTTTTATTGTTGTTTTTTAAAATTTTAGAGTCAAAATTAATCAGAACCTAACGGATAATTTCCAAGTTTTAGATAAGTATATCTTTGTGAACCTCTGCGGAATAAATTATAGAACTAATGGCACTTTTCGAAATTCATCTTCTTCAGTACTTTCAATACCTAAAGCTTTGTAGATGTATGCGAAAGTGGATAAAATTTCTGGTTTTCCGTCGATCAAAGCCACATCATGTTCAAAATGCGCACTTGCTTTTCCGTCGGCAGTAAGAATTGTCCAGCCGTCTTTAAGTTGTTTAATGTTTCTCGTTCCAAGGTTGATCATTGGCTCAATGGCAACCACCATACCTTCAACAAAAAGTTTTCCACGACCGCGTTTTCCATAGTTTGGCATTTCTGGTTCTTCGTGCATTTTCTGCCCTAAACCATGACCCACCAATTCACGAACAACTCCGTAACCGTGAGATTCAGTATATTTTTGAATTGCATTTCCAACATCTTCAACACGATTTCCTGCTTTAAACTCTCTGATTCCTACATAAAGAGATTCTTTGGTTACTTTCAGCAGTTTTTTAACTTCAGGTGCAACTTCTCCAATTTCAAAACTGTACGCATGATCTCCGTGATATCCGTTTTTGTAAGCACCACAATCTACCGAAATAACATCTCCGCTTTTTAGTGGCACATTATTAGGAATTCCGTGAACAACCTGTGCATTCGGACTCATGCAAAGTGAATTCGGGAAATCATATAAACCTAAGAAACTAGGTGTTGCACCGTGATCACGAATGAATTCTTCGGCTAATTTGTCAAGATGTAATGTGGTAACGCCTTCTTTAATTTCAGAGGCAATCATTCCTAATGTTTTAGATACGATTAAGGCACTTTCGCGCATTAATTCGATTTCTTCACGTGATTTTACAATAATCATAATTTCGGATTTTCAGTTCGCAAAAGTACAATTTTAATATTATTTCTGTTATGTTGTTTTTGAATTTAATTCCAAACAATAATCTTTAGAGGCTATTGAATATCAATGATTATATAAGAATTCCGGAGTATTTTAGAATTTATATTTGATAAAAAAGCCATAAATTAGCATAAGAAACATTTTTGTGCTTATGAAAACTCCTGTAGATCAAGAAAATATTGTCAAAGTGAAAGCTTTAAAAAGCATGAAGAGAAATGCTTTGGCACTTTTAGGTGTTGCCGTACTTCTGTTTATAATTGCCATTTACTTTAAGATTCCAATGCTGCAGGCTTTTAGCGAAGCTGCAATGGTGGGTGGAATTGCCGATTGGTTTGCAGTAGTGGCTCTTTTTCGCCATCCGCTGGGAATTCCGATTTGGCACACAGCGATTATTCCAACCAAAAAAAATGAGATTGGTGAAAATCTGGGGAATTTTGTTTCAGAAGAATTTCTGAACCGTGAAAAATTAGAAGTCAAATTAGAAGAATTCAATTTTGCCACAAAAGCCTCCGATTGGTTATCCCAGGAAGAGAATGCAAATAAAATTGCCGATTTGGTGGTAGTAAATATTATTCCGGGCATTTTAAAAACCATCAAAGACGAAGATGTAAAAAAATTTATTCAGGTACAATTTGCTGCAAAACTGGAATCTATAAATTTTGGAAATTGGGTCGCTTTGGCTTTAGAACCTTTACAGAAAGGAAATGTAAAAGACCAATTGCTGACAAACCTTCTGGAAGTGATGAGTGGGGAATTGAGCAGTAATAAAGAGCTGATTCGAAAAAAAGTAAAAGAATCAACCCCTTTTTTGAGTTTCGGTTTAGCCGATAAAAGTATTTCAGAAGGAATCTTTAACGGATTACAGGAATTTTTAGACGAAGCAAAAAATCCTGAAAGTGCCATTAGGATTAAAATAGATGAATACGTTTATGATTTTCTGGATAAAGTAAAAAACTCGGAAGAGATGAGGGTGAAGATCAATACGATGATTCTCGATTTTGCCGGAAAAAAAGAAGTTCAGGATTACATCAACGGGATTTGGGATGAGATTAAATTATCGATAACGAATGATTTGGAGAAAGGGAATGAATCTTCGATTAAAAACAATATTTCCGGTTTGATCCAGAATTTTGGAAATGGACTTAAAGAAGATTCGGTAATGATTGATAAAATCAATAATTTTATCAAAAACGATTTGCTGTCGGTACTTCTGAACAACAAAAAAGTAATAGGGGACTTAATATCTTCAACAGTGAAAAGCTGGGACGGAAAAGAAGTTTCTGAGAAATTAGAATTAGAAATAGGAAAAGATCTTCAGTATATAAGAATCAACGGGACTTTGGTTGGAGGATTAATTGGACTTATCATTTATGGTGTCGAATGGATGTATCATTATTTTATAATGTGATTTTTTTAAACATATAAGTGATCTTAATATAAGGTTGAGTTTGTTTTGCTGTTTAAAATTTACTTGACTTACAGGAGTGTTTTGGTTAAATGACAAATTATTACCTTTTTCTATAAAAACAAAAAGAGACAAATTATAAAATTGGTCTCTTTTTTTATGTTTAAAAAAATATTTTTTTACAATAGCGAATGACAAGTCATTGCTGCTGGCTGCTGAACACCCATTAATTCTAAAATAGTTGGAGCGATATCTCCCAGCACACCATCATTGATGTTTTTTAGTTGTTTGTCAACCAAAATAATTGGTACCGGGTTTGTGGTGTGTGCAGTATTTGGGCTTCCGTCAGGATTGATCATCGTTTCACAATTTCCGTGATCGGCAATTACAATTGTAGTGTAATCATTTGCCAAAGCAGCTTCAATAACTCCTTTTACACAGGTATCTACAGCTTCACAGGCTAAAATTGCAGCACTCATGATTCCGGTATGACCAACCATATCTCCATTTGCGAAATTCAGGCAGACAAAATCAACTTCACCTTTATTCAGTTCCGGAATAAGAGCATCTTTTAGTTCGAAAGCACTCATCTCAGGTTGCAAATCGTAAGTAGCTACTTTTGGAGAGTTTCTTAAAATTCTGGATTCACCTTCAAAAGGAGTTTCTCTTCCTCCTGAAAAGAAAAATGTCACGTGTGGATATTTTTCTGTTTCAGCAATACGAATCTGCTTTTTACCTGCTTTTTCTAAAACTTCGCCCAGTGTTTCGGTAATATTATCTTTATTGTAAACGACTTTTACGTTTTGATATGTCTCATCGTAGTTGGTAAGCGTTACATAATACAGGTTTATTTTGTGCATGTTTTGCTCGTGAAAGTCCTGTTGCGATAAAGCTTCCGTCAATTCACGCCCTCTGTCTGTCCTGAAATTGAAGAAAATTACAACATCGCCTTCAATAATAGTTGCCAGTGGTTTTTGCTCCTCATTAACCATTACAATTGGTTCAATGAATTCATCTGTTACATGATTGGCATAACTGTCAAGGATGCTTGCAACTGCATTTTGAGAGTGGGTTCCTTTTGCATTAACCAGCAAATCATAAGCTAGTTTTACACGTTCCCAACGCTTGTCACGGTCCATCGAATAATAACGACCTATGATAGAGGCAATTTTTACAGGAGTATCTTTAATGTAATCTTCTAAATCATGAATGTATTTTGCTCCCGATTTCGGATCTACATCACGCCCGTCTGTAAAAGCATGAACAAAAACATTTTCTAAGCCATAATCCTGGGAAGCATCGATTAAACCCCGTAAGTGAGAAGTATGAGAGTGAACACCCCCATCAGAAACTAATCCTAAAAAATGCACTTTTTTGTTGTTTTCTTTAGCATAAGTAAAAGCATCAATAAGTACTTGCTCTTTAGCAAGTGTTTTGTGTGCTACGGCTAAATTTATTTTGGCTAAATCCTGATATACAATTCTTCCTGCACCAAGATTCATGTGCCCCACTTCACTATTTCCCATTTGTCCTTCAGGTAAACCAACATTTAAACCATCGGTTCTAAGTTGGGCACTGGGATAATTACGGTAAAGACTATTTATAAAAGGAACATTTGCATTGTCTATTGCAGATACTTTAGGGTCAGGAGATTTTCCCCAACCGTCTAAAATCATAAGGATTACTTTCTTGTTCATTATTTTTTGTTTTCTACAAAGATAAACCATTTATAAAATGCGCAGGTAAACGCAGGTTACAATTGTATTTAATAAAATGAACTGTATTGAAAAATATTAATTTAATTATAGAAGTCTTTATTTTTTAAAATTAATTCAGACTAAGCTCTGTTTCTAATCTTATTTTTGACAGCATTGTAATCAATAAAATATTTGACACTTACAGAAAAAATGTGTTTTAACGCATCGTTGTTAAGTAAATTGGTAACATTGGTTTTGAATTGTTTGTCAATAACACGTTCAAAATTAGAAGCATTATTTCGATATAAAACAGAAAGCTGGCTTCCCGGAGCAAACCACCAGGAATAAGATAAATCGGCATTCCAGGAATAAAAACTTGAGTTTTTATTTTTGGTATATTCAGGATATGGTGTTAAAGTTCCGTCAGGTTCAAGTTGCAGGATGTCTTTGTTCTCTGCATATGACCAATATTGACGAACGGCAAGATTAAGCGTCATTGTACTGTTTAAAGCATATTTTCCGCCCAGTATATTAGAATAGGTAATTACGTTTCTGTTGGCAAAAACAATATCTTCCGGAGTGTTTCCGTTGTCGTCATTGTCAAAACTGTCAATGTATCCTTTATTGTTGTTTTTTCTAAAAAAGCTAAACGTATAAGTTAAGAGCAGTTTATCACTAAAACGATATCTGGGACCAATATCAAAACCATAATTAATTCTCTCATTTTCATCCAAAATAGTAATGGAAGGATTCAGGTCCAATGCAAATTTATAATTGTAATTGGTAGAAATGCTTGCCCATGATTCTATTCTTCCAGGAATAATTACATATCTGTTTTCTGCTCTTGGTTCATAATAATCACTCGCTTCTGCATAAACAGTTATTCCTGCCCCATAATAATTATTTTTAACTGTCGTGAGGTTAAGGTTTGCATTTACACTATTTTCCTGGACTTTTCCTGATTCTTTATTAAACTCAGCATACATATTATAGTTGATTTTAAAAGTATTGAAAAGCTTGGTAGGATTTAAAATTCTGTAATTGGCATTTCCATAAAAGTTATAATAATTAGTGTAGAAATTAATTCCCAGATCATTCGGATCAAAATTTTTAGTTACAAAATCAGAGCCAACGCTGTAACGGTATTTTCCACTGGTTTCTGCAAAACCAATTGTAGAATAGAGTCCTTTTGTGTCTTTGACATCATTGATTGTACTGTATTTGACATTTCCGGACAAATTATACGTGTTTGCTTTTGTGTTCAAATCCCAGGCCAGACCTGAAACATTAGAATCCCTATAATGACCATTTCGGGTAACATTTGTATTTATAAATGTTACGGATGAATTTTTACGAAAACGCTGATCCAGAACTAAAACATTATAATTCATTAAAGGTTCTATAATTGCTTTTCTGGTTTCGCCGGTTATTGTGTCTTTTATGGTGGCAAATGTTTTTTCTGTAACAGCATTTAAAATTCCGACCCCAAGTCCCTTTTTTGTTCTTCCGGAAATTTTTAAAGCGTTAATAAGATTTGCAGTTTGTGGATTTTCAATTACCTCTTCATTATCATTTAAATCCGGCTCAACAGAAGGTTTGCCGCCAATTCTTCTCGAATAAAACATTTTTCCTTTATTGAAAAGGTCGGTTCCTTCGGTAAAAAAAGCTCTGTTTTCGTTAAACTCCTGTTCAAACGGTCCAAGATTCAAAATCTGATCATCATATTTAGCCTGTCCGAAATCAGGAATTAAAATCGCGTCAAGTGTAAAAGCATCGTTAATACCATATTTAATATCCATTCCGCCTTTCATAGTACCGTACGTTTTTTGGCTATCAGAGGCATTTAAATAATAGGAAGCATAAGGCATAAGAAACAATCGGGTAGGAGGTTTGATGTTTTCAATTCCTTCCAGATTACCATTTTGTTGTGTGAAAGTGCCAATTTTAGTGTCAATTAAAGACCAGGTATATTTTTTTCGTTCTCTTTTTATTTCCCTGAAAAAATTAATTCCCCAAGTTTGTTTGTTCTCTGCTGAAAAACGCAAGGCGGCATAGGGAATTTTCATTTCTACTGTCCATCCTTTTTCTGTAAGTACAGCTTTACTGATCCAAATGGCATCCCAGGAATAATCTTCTCCATTTGCATCAGTCATAATGCAGTCGCCCTGAACATCAGCCGCAGAAACAAAGAATTCGAAATTCTGCTGACCGTCGTTAAAACCATTTATAAAAACACCAAATATATCTGCCGTTCCAAAATTATCCCTTTGTGAAATTTCCTTTAATATTTTATTCGGTTCATTGTCGTACATAACCGCACCAATGTACAAGGCATCATTATTATATAAAACTTTGATTTCGGTTTTTCTTTCCTCTGGGATTGGCTTTCCATTATCAGGTTCAAACATAACAAAATCTGAAGCTATGGCAGCATTTTCCCATTCCGGTTCGTCTAATTTTCCATCAATAGAAATACTTTGCGAAATTGGCTTGGCCTGCAAGATTTTCTTTTGGCCGTATGAACACAAAGAGAAAAAAAGAAAAGTAAAAAAAACTAAATTTTTCATGAGATTTTAAAAACGCAATTTTATGATATAATGATTATTTGGATAATAGACATTCCTTTTTTAAAATTGTTACACTTTAATATAGATTATTAAGATGAAGCAAATTTATATTATTTTCGAAAAATGTTATATGATTATAATCTCAAAATATTTTTTGTAAGTAAATGTTTCGTAAAATTACTGTTTTCCTGCTTTTATGCTAATTTTTTGTTTGAGAACTGTTAAAGTTTAATCAAAAATGCACTGATTAACAGAGTTTTATTTTGTCTACTGCATTTTTTTTATACTTTTGCTCTACCCAAATTTTTTATTAACCTAAAGGAATTCAATGATTTACAAAATTTATCCAATATTGGCGCTTGTGCTATTGTCTTTTGGTAAAGATTCAAAAAACACCGCCGCAGTAGAAAAGGTAACAGAAAAAAGTATTGCTAAAGTTGAAAAACTTACAATTAATACTAAAATTGAGAGTGTTTATCATTCCCTAAATTCCAACAATTTTTCGTTACCCGAACTTAAGACTTTCTCTGAAGCTTTAAAAGGTTTTTACTTATTGAAAGAGAGAGGGCTTGTTCAAAAAGACATTTTAACTTTAATTGATTTTAGTCTTTCATCAAACACCAAACGTCTTTGGGTGATTGATTTAAGTACTAATACAATTTTGTTTCAATCTCTTGTTGCTCACGGAAGAAATACCGGTGAAGAATTCGCTTCAACATTTTCAAACTTAAATTCATCTTTCAAAAGCAGCTTAGGATTTTATGCTACCGGTGAAATTTACCAGGGAAAACATGGCGCTTCATTACGTTTAGATGGATTAGAAAGAGGTGTTAATGACAATGCCCGCGAAAGAGGTGTAGTTGTTCATGGTGCAGATTACGTGTCAGAATCATTTATCAATAACAATAAAAGGTTAGGAAGAAGTCAGGGATGTCCTGCTCTTCCGGTTGAATTGACTAATAAAATTATTGAAGTTATTAAAAACAAATCATGTTTGTATATCTATCATCCGTCAAGAAGCTTCTCGATGGAAGAAAAGCTAATTTCTTAATTTAGCATACAAATCTGAATCTAAATTATAAATATCAGCTCTGAAAATGAGCTGATTTTTTTTGCTCCATGCTGTCCAGTACCATTGATATAAAGCATATTTTTTTCTGATTTTGATGTTGACTGTTTTTTTAGTCTCAATAATGGAATCAATTTTTTCCTTCGACCAGCTTACCGACTGATCAGAAGAATCTAAAATATGCTGTGCCAGTTCTAAAGGATTTTCCACACGTACACATCCTGAACTTAACGAGCGATTACTTCTTTCGAAATAATTACGATGATTGGTGTCGTGCAGGTATACACTATGATGGTTTGGAAACATGATTTTCATTAACCCTAATGAATTATTGTAACCGGGACTTTGTACATAGCGGTATTTGCCGGGATTTTTTTCATTCCACGCAGCAGGTTCTACTACATTCCCTGAAGAATCATATATAGTAATGTTTTTTTTGCTCAGATAATTTCGGTTACGTTTCATTGCCGGAACAACATCTTCCTTTAAAATAGTAGGAGGAACGGTCCAGGTTGGGTTAAAAACAACTGTTTTAAGTTTTGATGTAATAACTGGTGTTCTTCTTTTACTCGTTCCAACCACCACATTTCTGACTAAAGTAGTGTCTTTGTCTTCAACAACATTTAGACTGTAATTTGGAATATTGATAATAAAATAATTTTTGGCAAATTCATTATTATACCATCTCCAGCGTTCTAAATTGGCAATAATTTGTTCTTTTCTTTTAGATTTAGAAAAGTTTAAAGCCTTTATTGTTCCAGCTCCGATGACACCGTCAGCAGCCAGTCCGTGTCTTTCCTGGAATTTTTTGATGGATTCGAATGTTTTCTTATCGTAAATTTTAGTCAGGCTATCACTTCTTCCCGACATGTCTTTCCAGAATAAAAGCCTTTTTTTAATATTTACTATAGCAGAATTGGTGTCATTCAGCGCTATTTTTTCAGCAGATTGTATAGTTCCTATATTGTCTTCCGGAAAAGTATTAATGATTTCAAGTGCCTTTAATAATTGTTTATAAGTGTCTGATTTAGATTGGAAATGGTCTACAATACTGTCCAGTTTGTTTTTATTGAATGCTTTTATAAGTGCATTATTTACATCAAATGTTTTTTCAGCTAAATCCCAATTGCCATATAGTTTTTTAGGGTCTAATTTGCCTTTATACAAATGAGTTAGATATAATTCAAAATTATAAGTTAATAATATGTCATAAGTTGCCAGGTCAGAATCGCTCAGGTAACTTATTCTTTTTTCCAGTTTCTCCAGTTTTTCCGTTTTGTAATCATTTGGATTTAAGCCAAGTTTATCTGATTTCTTTAATAAAGATAAAATGTAGGTTCTCTTTTTAAGATTTCCCCAAACCGTTTTATTTTCAGATGAATTGTAAAATTGTTTAAGGGTCTCGCTTTTAAAAATATTAATTTTTGCAGTGTCGATTTGAACTGTTCTTTCATCAGTAAGTATGATTGCGGGTTGGTTTTTTTTGAGAACAGGACCAGTTTTGGGCTTATCGTGCTTACAGCTTATAAGAATGCATAATACTAATAAAAGAGAAAGTTTCTTCATGCTATAATTTTTTAAACATTAAATAATGTTCGCCAACATCTTTGATATCAAATGCTTCGCCAACGGTTTTGTAATTCATTTTTTTATAAAATCCAACAGCAGCTGTTCTGGCATTAAACCAAATCAGGTCAATGTTTTTTTTCAGGCAATATTCTTCACAATGTTTTACCAAAGCTTCACCAATTCCTTTTTTCTGATGCGTCTCTAAAACTGCCATCCCACGAATTTGCGCCTGGCTTTTTTCGGCAAAGGTAGTGTTGATTTTTGAGTATAAGGAAATAATTCCTATTAAATGATTGTCAAAAAATAAACCAAAATGATGTGTGGTTTCTAAATCATCATCATCGAAGACGCAACTTTCTACAGGTTTTCCTTTTCTTAAAACCGGATGGCGTACAATATAAGTTTCTTTTGAGGGTATTTCTTTAATGATATTCATGATTTGTGAAAAATAAATAAATGTATAACTTTTTAATTTTAAATAGGTTATAGAAAAATGTCGTTTTTAATTCATTTTTTTTGAAAAAAAGCTTGTTTTGAACTTAACTTATTTTTTATATTTGCACCAGTAATGCGAAAG